>NZ_JBEZDP010000006.1:0-70372 GCF_040648395.1 Micromonospora sp. NPDC049151 | reverse complement strand
CCGCAGTCGCGAACGAAAGGTGGGCCCGGTGAGCGCGACGACGGCGGAGGCGGACCGGAACACCGAGGCCGCCGAGTCGACCTGGCGGACGCTGCGGCGCGGGCTGGCGCTCTCCCCGGAGCTGCGCACCGGCCTGGCCGGCACGCTGGCGCTGGCGCTGGTCTACATGGTCGGCCGGGTCGCGGTGCCGGTGGCGGTGCAGCGCGGTATCGACCACGGCATCGTCGGCGGCCTCGACCTGAACGTCATCTCGCTCACCGTGGCGATCACCGCCGGGGTGCTGGTGCTCACCACCGCGTGCGGCTACCTGATGATGCGCCGGTTGTTCACGGTGAGCGAGACCGCGCTGGCCGGGGTGCGTACCCGGGCGTTCCGGCACGTGCACGACCTGTCCATGCTGCACCAGCAGTCCGAGCGGCGCGGTTCGCTGGTCTCCCGGGTCACCAGCGACGTCGACCAGATCACCCAGTTCCTCCAGTGGGGCGGCGTGATCCTGATCGTCAACCTGGGTCAGTTGCTGGTGACCACCGCCGTGATGCTCGCGTACTCCTGGCAGCTGACGCTCGTGGTGCTCGTCGCGTTCGCGCCCGCGGTGCTGGTGATCCGGCAGTTGCAGCGCCGCCTCGCCGGAGCGTACGGGCTGGTGCGGCAGCGCACCGGCACGCTGCTCGGCGCGATCGGCGAGAGCGTGGTGGGCGCGCCGGTGATCCGGGCGTACGGCATCGCCGGGCGCACCGCGCGGCGGCTGGACACGGCCATCGACGGGCAGCGGGTGGCCCAGCAGCGGGCGATCCGGATCAGCATCATGGGCAGCTCGGTGGGGGAGCTGGCCGCCGGGCTGGCGCTGGCCGGCGTGGTGGTGGTCGGGGTCAGCCTCGGCGTGGACGGCACGCTCACTGTCGGCCAGCTCACCGCGTTCCTGTTCCTGGTCACGCTGTTCATCCAGCCGGTGCAGATCGCCACCGAGGTGTTGAACGAGGCGCAGAACGCGATCGCCGGGTGGCGCCGGGTGCTCGACGTGCTGGACGTCTCGCCGGACGTGGCAGACCCGGGCGAGCAGGGCCGGAAGCTGCCGCCCGGGCCGCTGGACGCCCGGTTCGCCGGTGTGACGTTCGCCTATCCCGGGGGGCCGCCGGTGCTGCACGGCGTGACGCTCGACATCCCGGCGAAGAGCCGGGTGGCGGTGGTGGGCGAGACCGGAAGCGGCAAGACCACGTTCGCCAAGCTGCTCACCCGGCTGATGGACCCGACCGAGGGGGCGGTGCTGCTGTCCGGGGTGGACCTGCGTCAGGTGCGCTTCGACTCGCTGCGTTCCCGGGTGGTGATGGTGCCGCAGGACGGTTTCCTGTTCGACGCCACGGTCGGGGAGAACGTCCGCTTCGCCCGCCCGGACCTGACCGACGAGCGGCTCACCGCCGCCTTCGCCGAGCTGGGCCTGTCGGACTGGCTGGACGGGCTGCCGTCCGGGCTGGACACGCCGGTCGGCGAGCGCGGGGAGGCGCTGAGCGTCGGCGAGCGGCAGCTCGTGGCGCTGGCCCGGGCGTACGTCGCGGACCCGGACCTGCTGGTGCTGGACGAGGCGACGAGCGCGGTCGACCCGGCCACCGAGGTCCGCCTGCAGCGGACGCTGGACGCGGTAACCCGGGGCCGGACCACGCTCGCCATCGCGCACCGGCTGTCCACCGCGCAGGCCGCCGACGAGGTGATCGTGGTGGACCGGGGCCGGATCGTGCAGCGCGGCCCGCACGAGGAGCTGGTCCGCGACCCGGACTCGGTGTACGCGCTGTTGTACGCGTCCTGGTTGGAGCAGACCCGCTGATTCTGGCGGGTCCACCAGGGTTGGAGCAGACCCGCTGATCGTGGCGGGTCTGCTCGGGAGCGGCGGTCAGCGGGAGTAGAACTCCACCACGAGCTGCTCGTCGCAGACCACCGGCACCTCGTGCCGGGCCGGTTCGCGCACCAGCGTGGCGCGCAGCTCGGCCGGCTGCGCCGAGAGGTACGGCCGGGGCTGCGCGTCGGCGTGCGCACCGGTGGCGGCGAGCTGGAACGGCGGCAGCGCGCGGCTGCGCTCGCGTACGCCGACCACCTGGCCGGGCCGCAGCCGGTACGACGGCCGGTCGACCTTGCGCCCGTCGACTGTGATGTGGCCGTGTGCGACGAGCTGGCGGGCCTGGTAGACGCTGCGCGCGAGCCCGGCCCGCAGCACCACCGCGTCGAGGCGCCGCTCCAGAAGCGCGACGAGCGTCTCGCCGGTCTTGCCGGCGCCCCGGGCCGCCTCGTCGAACAGCCGGCGGAGCTGGGCCTCGCTGACGTTGTACTGGTGGCGCAGCCGCTGCTTCTCCAGCAGCCGTACCTGGTAGTCGGAGGTGGTGCGGCGGGAGCGGCCGTGCACACCCGGCGGGTAGGGGCGTCGCTCGAAGTACCGCACGCACTTGCGGGTCAGCGGGATGCCGAGGGCGCGGGAGAGCCGGGCCTTGGGCCGGGGGTGGTTCACGCGGAGGTCTCCGATCGTCTAGCCTTCTACTTAGGCAAGCCTAACCTATGTTGAGGAGGTCGGGATCATGCGACCCAGCCCGGCGGAGATCGTGCGAACCCTGGTCGCGGGCCGGTTGCCCGCCCTCATCCACCTGGCCCGGCAGCCCGGCCCGCACCAGGCCCGGCACGCCGTCGACGCCGACGGGCGGGTCCTGCTGCTCGTGCCCGTCGTCAGTGATTTCGCCGCGGCGCTCGTGCCGCCGTCCGGTGACACCGACGTGGCCACCGTGCTCGACGTGCTCGACCTGCCGCCCGCCGCCGGGGCGCCCTCGCTCGGCCGGGCCTGGGTGTCCGGCTGGGCGACGCGGCTGGACGGGGACGAGGCGCGCGACGCGGCGGTCGACTTCGCCGCCACCGACCCGGTCGGTGACCTGCTCGACGTGGGCAGCCGGTTCCACCTGCACCGATTCGAGGTGGCCGAGGCCCGCTGGGAACGCGCCGGGCGCGTGCGCCGGATCGACCCCGAGGCGTACGCGGAGGCCGAACCGGACCCGCTGCACCCGGTCGAGGCCGAGCTGCTGGCCGACCTGACCGACCACCACGGCGAACAGGTCGGCGACTACCTGCGGCGGCGGCTGGCCCTGACCGGCGACCGCACCCCGCGGGTGGTCCGGATCGACAGGTACGGGCTGGTGGTCGCGCACGGGCGGCCCGGGGCGACCCGGCGGGCCCGGCTCGCCTTTGCCCGGCCCGTCGCCGACGTGGCGGAGCTGTCCCGCCTGCTCCACCCGATGCTCTGCCCCCGGGCCGCGGCCTGAGCCGGCCGGACCGGCCGTCGGCGCCGCACGGCACGGGGGCGGCTCAGGCGATGTCGCCGGTGAGGTAACGCTGGACCGTCGGGCCGACGGCGGCCACCAGCGTCGCCGGCTCGGCGCCGGCCACCGCGTCGAGGCGGAGCACGTACCGCATCATGGCCAGCCCGGCGAGCTGGGTGGCGACCAGCCCGCCGCGCAGCGCGCGCTGCGCCGGGTCGACGTCGAGATGGTCGAGCACCCGGCGCAGCACCTGCGTGACCAGGAACTCGCGCAGCAGCCGGGCGGTCCAGTCGTTGCTCACCGCCGAACGCAGCAGCGCCACCCCGGCGGTGCCGGCGGGGGAGTCCCAGACCTCCAGGAACACCCGGACCATCCGCTCGCCCACCGCTTCCGGGCTGCCGTCGAGCACCACAGGCAGCAGCCGCCCCGGGTCGGCCGGGAACGCCGTCGCGGCCCGGAACAGCTCCTCCTTGCCGCCGAAGTAGTGGTGCACGAGCGCCGGGTCCACGCCGGACGCGGTGGCGACGGCCCGGATCGACGTGGCGTCGAAGCCGCGCTCGGCGAAGGCCTCCCGCGCCGCGGTGAGGATGGCCTCGCGGGTGTCCGGGTTGCCGGGCCGCCGCCCGGTGCGCCGCGCGTTCACCCGCTGCGCCGGCGCAGCGTCGCGGCGGCAAGCACCAGCGCCGCCACCGCCGCCCCGGCCACGATCGCCACGTCCCGCCACATCGTCCCGGTCGGCTCGGCGTGCGCGCCGACCTCCTGCAACGCCTCGACGGCGTACGACAGCGGCAGCGCGTCGCTGACCGCCTGGAGCCAGCCGGCCATCTCGCCGCGCGGCACGAACAGGCCGCACAGCAGCAGTTGCGGGGCCACCACCACCGGCATGAACTGGACCGCCTGGAACTCGGTGCGGGCGAACGCCGAGCAGAACAGGCCGAGCGCCACCGCCAGGACCGCGTTCACCCCGGCGATCAGCACGACCAGCCACGCGCTGCCCGCGGTCTCCAGGCCGAACACCCGGTACGCGACCACCGATGCCACTGTGGACTGGAGCACCCCGGCCAGGCCGAACGCGATGCCGTACCCGAACAGCAGGTCCAGCTTGCCCAGCGGCGTGGTGAGCAGGCGCTCCAGCGTGCCGGTGGTGCGCTCGCGCAGCATGGCGATGCTTGTCACCAGGAACATGATGATGAACGGGAAGAAGCCCAGCATGATCAGGGCCACCCGGTCGAACGTGCTGGGCGCGCCGGGCGGGGCGGGCTGGTCGACGTACATGAAGTAGACGAGCGTGAGCAGCACCGACGGCACCACCACGAGCAGCGCCACGGTCCGCCGGTCGTGCCGGAGCTGGCGCAGGATGCGCCCGGTGGTGGCGGCCAGGATGCGTCCGTTCATCGCGCCTCTCCCTCGGCGTCGCGGATCAGGCGCAGGAACGCCTCCTCCAGGTCGTCGGTCCCGGTGGTGGCGCGGACCGCCGCCGGGGTGTCGTCGGCGATCAGCCGGCCCTCGCGGATCAGCAGCAGCCGGTCGCAGCGGGCGGCCTCGTCCATCACGTGGCTGGAGACCAGCAGCGTGGTGCCGTTCGCGGCCATGGCGTGGAACCGGGCCCACAGGTCGGCCCGCAGCACCGGGTCCTGGCCCACTGTGGGTTCGTCGAGGACGACAAGCTCCGGTTCGCCGACGAGCGCGCAGGCCAGCGAGGCGCGGCTGCGCTGGCCGCCGGAGAGCGTGCCGACGAGCTGGTCGGCGGCGGTCGCCAGGCCGACATCGGCGACCGCGCGGTCGGCCTCGGCGCGGCCCCGGCCCTGGAGCACCGCGAAGTAGCGGGCGTTCTCCCGCACCGTCAGGTCGGCGTAGACGCTCGGCGCCTGGGTCAGGTAACCCACCCGGCGGCGCAGGTCGGCCGAGCCGGCCGGGCGGCCGAGCACGTCGACGGTGCCGGCGCCGATCGTCTGCACGCCGACCACCGCGCGCATCAGCGTGGTCTTGCCGCTGCCGCTGGGCCCGAGCAGTCCGGTGACGCTGCCCCGGGGCACCGCGCAGGTGATGCCGTGCAGCACCCGCCGTCCGCCCCGGTCGACCACCAGCTCGCGGACCGACACCGCGTCGTCCATGCTCGCCTCCGTCAATTCATCACCCGTTGAACTCAACGGTAGGTGAATTCCCCGTCCCTGGCAATGAGGGACTTGACTTCGAGTGCGCTCGAACTGGAAGCCTGAAGGGCGTGGACATCAGCACGCGGGAGATGAGCCTCACCGTGGGTGAGGCGGCGGAACGGGTCGGCCTGACCACCTACACGCTGCGCTGGTACGAGCAGGAGGGCCTGGTGGGCCGCGTCGGGCGGGACTCGTCCGGCCGCCGGCGCTACACCGAGTCCGACGTCAACTGGCTGTTCCTGCTCACCCGGCTGCGGCGCACCGGGATGCCGGTGCGCGACATGCGCCGCTACGCCGAACTGGCCCGGCACGGGGACAGCACGCTCGGCGCGCGGCGGGCGCTGTTCGAGGCGCACCGGGCCCGGGTGCTGGCCCGGATGGCCGAGCTGGAGGAGGACCTGAAGGTTCTCGAACACAAGATCGACGCGTACCGCCGGGCGGAGGAGGAATCCGGCTGAACGCCCCCGCCGGAGGCGCGAGCCGCCCGTCTCCCGGGACACGTCGGCACGGCCCGGGCCGCGTGCGGGAGAATGGTCAACCGTGCCCGCTCCTGACGCGCCGCTGACCGGCGCCCCCACTCCCGGACCGGCCCGCCCGTCCCGGCTCGACCCGGCCATCGCCGCGAAGCTCCGCCGCACCCCGGACGGCCTGGTCGCCGCCGTGGTCCGCGCCCACGACACGGGCGAGGTGCTGATGGTCGCCTGGATGGACGACGAGGCGCTGCACCGCACGCTCACCACCGGGCGGGCCACCTACTGGTCGCGCAGCCGCGGCGAGTACTGGGTCAAGGGCGCCACCTCGGGCAACCACCAGTACGTGCGCTCGGTGGCGCTGGACTGCGACGGCGACGCGCTGCTGGTCGGCGTGGAACAGGTCGGCGCGGCCTGCCACACCGGGCAGCGCACCTGCTTCTTCACCGAACTGCCGGTCAGCTCCCCGGAGGCGACCCCGTGACCGACGGCACGGTCCACCCGGACCGGTCCACCTTCGCCGACCTGGCCGCCCGCTGGCGGGTCGTACCGGTGACCCGGCGGCTGCTCGCCGACGCGGAGACACCGGTCGGGGTCTACCGCAAGCTGGCCGGCGGCCCCGGCACGTTCCTGCTGGAGTCCGCCGAACAGGGCGTCGGCTCGGCGGGCACGGCCTGGTCGCGCTACTCGTTCATCGGCGTACGCAGCAGCGCCACGCTCACCGAGCGCGACGGCGCGGCGAGCTGGACCGGCACCCCGCCCGCCGGCGTGCCCACCTCCGGCGACCCGGTCACCGTGCTGCGCGAGTCGGTCGCGGCGCTGGCCGGGCCGGCCTGGGACCCGGCCGGCGACATGCCGCCGCTGACCGGCGGCCTGGTCGGCTACCTCGCGTACGACCTGGTCCGCCGCTTCGAGCGCCTGCCCGAGCTGACCGAGGACGAGCTGGACGTGCCCGAGCTGGGCATGATGCTCGCGACCGATCTGGTGGTCCTTGACCACTACGAGGGTTCGGCGATCCTGGTCGCCAACGCGGTGCTGCCGCCGCTGGACACTCCCGGGCGGGACGAGCGGGTCGAGGCCGCGTACCATCACGCCGTCGGTCGCCTCGACGCGATGACCACAGCGCTGTCCCGACCGATTCCGCCCATGGTCTCGACGGTGGGCCGGCCCGGCGTCGGCGAGGTGGTCAGCCGTACCCCCGAGGGCGGCTACCCGAAGGCGGTGGAGACGGCCAAGGAGGCGATCCGGGCCGGCGAGTGCTTCCAGATCGTGCTCAGCCAGCGCTTCGAGCGCCCCACCGACGCCGACCCGCTCGACGTCTACCGGGTGCTGCGCACCACGAACCCCAGCCCGTACATGTACCTGCTGCGCTTCGACGGCTTCGACATCGTCGGCTCGTCGCCGGAGGCGCACCTCAAGGTCAGCGCCGGCCCGGACGGGCGGCGGCGGGCGCTGCTGCACCCGATCGCCGGCACCCGTCCGCGCGGCGGCTCCCCGGACGGCGACGCCCGGCTCGCCGCCGAGCTGCTCGCCGACCCCAAGGAGCGCGCCGAGCACGTGATGCTCGTCGACCTGGGCCGCAACGACCTGGGCCGGGTGTGCCGGCCGGGCACCGTCGAGGTGCCCGAGTTCGCCACCATCGAGCGCTACAGCCACGTCATGCACATCGTCTCCACAGTCGTGGGCGAGCTGCGCGACGACCGCACCGCGTTCGACGCGCTGGCCGCGACGTTCCCCGCCGGGACGCTCAGCGGGGCGCCCAAGGTGCGTGCCATGGAGATCATCGAGGAGCTGGAGCCGGTCCGGCGCGGTGTCTACGGCGGCACCGTCGGCTACTTCGCGTTCGGCGGCGACCTCGACATGGCCATCGCGATCCGTACCGCGCTGATCCGCGACGGCCGCGCCTACGTCCAGGCCGGGGCCGGCATCGTGGCCGATTCCGACCCCGCCGCCGAGGACCGGGAGACGCGGAGCAAGGCCGCCGCCGTGCTCGCCGCCATCGCGGCCGCCGAGACGCTGCGGGCGGCCCGGTGAGCGCGCCCGGCACCACCGCGCCACCGGCCCGCGGCCGGCGCGAACTGGCGTACGCGGTGCTGCTCTGCCTGGCCGGCGCCGGCCTGGCCTGCTGGGCGGTGACCCGGACCTGGGCGGCGGAGGTGACCGCCCGGGGGTCGCTGCCGTCCGGGCGGGCCGAGCGCACCGGTACGGAGCTGCTGCCGTGGGTGCTGGCGCTGACCTACGTGGGGCTGGCAGGTGGTGGCGCGGTGCTCGCCACCCGGGGACGGCTGCGCCGCCTGCTGGGGGTGCTGCTGGCCGGCATCGGCGTGGCCGTGGCGGTCGGCGGCGGGATCGGCCTGACCGAGGGCGGGGTGAGCCGGCAGTGGCCGGCACTTGTGCTGGCCGGTGGCCTCGCCCTGGCGGCCGGCGGCGCGTTCACCGCGCTGCGCGGCGACGGCTGGCCGGCGATGGGCGCCCGGTACGAGCGGCGGCCCGCTCCGGCGGACGAGCCCGGCCGGCCGGCGGTCGAGCGCGGCACCCGGGACGCGTGGGACGCGCTGGACCGGGGCGAGGACCCGACGGTCAGCTGACCGGCTGCGCCTCGCGCGCGTCGCGGCGCCTCCGGGCCGCGGCGCGCGCGGCGGTCAGCTCGGCCACCAGCCGCTCCAGCTCGCGGCGCTGCTCGGCGCGGGCCCGGTCGGCGCAGACCGCCTCCCAGGCGTTGCCCCGGGCGGTACGCGTCCGGCCATCCCCGGCCACCGCGCGCTCCAGCGTGTCCACCACGCCGACGGCGAGGGAGGCGACGGTACGGGAGATGGTGGTCAAGCCGATGCCCTGGGTCGGCCCGTTGGCGTTCATGGTCACCCCACACGAGATCGTTTGCGACGGTCGGCAGCCGCCGGCGTCGAGTGTGCCCGACGACGATGCTTCCGGGCACACGTTTCGCCGTCGTGAAGCACAGGTCAACGGTGTCGCACCGGGTACTACCTGGGCAGGGCCGGAGGTCCTTGACCTTGGTCACAGCCGCCCGCCGGAGCCCGTCCTGCGGGCCCGGAACGGTCGTGGTGAGATAGGGATGGGTGACGGTCGATGCCAGTGGTGGCGCTGCGTGACATGGCGTTCACCGCAAGTCGGCCATCATGCCACAGCCCATGTCGTGAGGTGCGCCATACCCCCCGGCACTCGTCGCCAGGTGGCGCCCCCTAGCATCGGCCCATGACGCCCGGAGAGGGGAGTCCGTTGGTGACTGCTGAGCATGCGCACGCGGAGGGGGACGACGCCGGAGCGGCGCCGTCCGCAGGGGTGCTCGACGAGATCCTGGCCGGCGTACGTGAGGACGTGGCCCGGCGCCAGGAGCAGGTTCCGCTGGAGCGGATCCGTGAACTGGCCGCCGCGGCGCCACCACCGCTCGACGCGTACGCGGCCCTGCGCCGGGCCGGCGTGGCCGTGATCGCCGAGGTGAAGCGCTCGTCGCCGTCCAAGGGGCGGCTGGCCGAGATCGCCGACCCGGCCGATCTGGCCGGGGACTACGCGGCAGGTGGCGCGCGGGCGATCAGCGTGCTGACCGAGGGCCGCTGGTTCGGCGGGTCGCTCGACGACCTGGCGGCGGTGCGGGCCGCGGTGAACGTGCCGGTGCTGCGCAAGGACTTCGTCGTCTCCAGCTACCAGGTGCACGAGGCCCGCGCGCACGGCGCCGACATGGTGCTGCTGATCGTCGCCGCGCTGGAGCAGAACGCGCTTGTCGGCCTGCTGGAGCGGATCGAGTCGCTGGGCATGACCGCGCTGGTCGAGGTGCACACCGAGGAGGAGGCGGACCGCGCCCTGGAGGCCGGCGCGCAGGTCATCGGCGTGAACGCCCGCGACCTGCGTACGCTTGAGGTCGACCGCTCGGTGTTCGAGCGGATCGCGCCCGGCCTGCCCAGCAGCGTCGTCAAGATCGCCGAGTCCGGGGTGCGCGGTCCGCACGACCTGATCCGGTACGCCTCCGCCGGCGCCGACGCCGTGCTGGTGGGCGAGGGCCTGGTCACCCAGAAGAGCCCACGCGAAGCCGTCGCCGAGCTGGTAAACGCCGGTAACCACCCGGCCACGCCCCGCCCGGTGCGCTGAGCCGCCGGGCCACCCGATCCGAGAGGACGCCCGCGATGAGCGCCGCACCCGCAGCCGGCCAGGTCCCCGACGCCGCCGGTCACTTCGGCCGGTTCGGCGGCCGGTTCGTCCCCGAGGCGCTCGTCGCCGCGCTCGACGAGCTGGACGCGGCGTACCGCAAGGCGATGGGCGACGAGGAGTTCCTCGCCGAGTTCGACGCGCTGCTGCGCGACTACGCCGGCACGCCCTCGCTGCTCTACGAGGCCCGGCGGTTCTCCGCGCAGATCGGCGCGCGGGTGCTGCTCAAGCGGGAGGACCTCAACCACACCGGTGCGCACAAGGTCCGCAACGTGCTGGGCCAGGCGCTGCTCACCAGGCGGATGGGCAAGCGGCGGGTGATCGCGGAGACCGGCGCCGGGCAGCACGGCGTGGCCACCGCCACCGCCGCCGCGCTGTTCGACCTGGAGTGCGTCGTCTACATGGGCCAGGTGGACACCGAGCGGCAGGCGCTGAACGTGGCGCGGATGCGGATGCTCGGCGCCACTGTCGTCCCGGTGACCACCGGCTCGCGCACGCTCAAGGACGCGATGAACGAGGCGATGCGGGACTGGGTCGCCAACGTCGAGGACACCCACTACCTGATCGGCACCGCCGCCGGGCCGCACCCGTTCCCGGAGATGGTCCGCGACTTCGTGCGCGGCATCGGCGTGGAGGCCCGCCAGCAGTGCCTGGACCTGACCGGCACGCTGCCGGACGCGGTAGCGGCCTGCGTCGGCGGCGGCTCCAACGCGCTGGGCATCTTCCACGCGTTCGTGCCGGACGCCGGGGTCCGTCTCTACGGCTTCGAGGCCGGTGGCGAGGGCGTCGACACCGGCCGGCACGCGGCCAGCATCACCGGCGGGTCGTCCGGCGTGCTGCACGGCACCCGCACGTACGTCCTCCAGGACGCCGACGGGCAGACCATCGAGTCGCACTCGATCTCGGCCGGTCTGGACTACCCGGGCGTCGGGCCGGAGCACGCCTGGCTGCACGACGCCGGCCGGGCCACCTACCTGCCGGTCGACGACGCCGACGCGATGGCCGCGTTCGAGCTGCTCTGCCGCACCGAGGGCGTGATCCCGGCGATCGAGAGCGCGCACGCGCTCGCCGGCGCCCGCGCCATCGCCCCCCGGCTCGCCGAGGAACTGGGCCGGGAACCGTTGATCGTGGTGAACCTGTCCGGCCGGGGTGACAAGGACGTGCACACCGCCGGCGCGTACTTCGGCATCCTCGACAAGGAGTGACAGCGTGAGCCGCATCGGGGTCGCCTTCGACAAGGCGCGGGCGGACGGACGGGCCGTCCTGGTCGGCTGCATGCCGGCCGGCTTCCCGACCGTCGAGGGCAGCATCGCCGCCATGAAGGCGATGGTCGAGGCGGGCGTGGACGTCATCGAGGTGGAGATCCCGTACTCCGACCCGGTGATGGACGGCCCGGTCATCCAGAAGGCCAGCGACATCGCGCTCGCCGGCGGGGTCCGCGTCGCGGACGCGCTGCGCGTCGTCGAGGCGGTCGCCGCGACCGGGGCGAGCGTGGTCACCATGACCTACTGGAACCCGATCGAGCAGTACGGCGTGGACGCGTTCGCCCGCGACATGGCCGCCGCCGGAGGCACCGGCCTGATCACGCCGGACCTGATCCCGGACGAGGCCGCCGAGTGGCTGGCCGCCTCCGACGCGCACGGCCTGGACCGCACGTTCCTGGTCTCGCCGTCCTCGACCGACGCGCGGCTGCGGATGACTGTCGAGCACTGCCGCGGCTTCGTCTACGCCACCGCGATCATGGGTGTCACCGGCGCCCGGGCGCAGACCTCCGAGGCGGCCCCGATCCTGGTCTCCCGGCTGCGCGAGGTCACCGACATCCCGGTCGGTGTCGGGCTGGGCGTGGGCACGGGCGCGCAGGCCGCCACCGTCGCCGGGTACGCCGACGCGGTGATCGTGGGCAGCGCGCTGGTCCGCTGCGTGCTGGACGCCCCGGACCAGGCCGCCGGCCTGACCGCCCTGCGCAAGCTCAGCGCCGAGCTGGCCGAGGGCGTCCGCAACCCCGCTCGCTGACGGCCGGTCCGCTCCACCCGCTCCCGGCGAGACCGGGACACCGCCCACCGCGCCGGGGGCCGAAACCTACCAAGATCTTGAGAGAGTCCCGCGTCGAGCGGGAAGGACGGTCAGCGGCTGCTGCTGTCGGCCTGCTCGGACGCGCGCTGGCCGGGCGGGGCGGGCTGCCCGTCGCCGGGTGGCGTGAGCGGGTCGGCGGCCGTGGTGTGGCGGAGCACGCCGGAGCGGCCGGCCAGCGCGTCCGCGACCGCCGCGCGCGTGGTGGGGGTCAGCGCGCCGGGCATCCCCTCCGCGGACCACCACTCCACCAGGCATCCGGCCACCGGATCGCCCGTGGGCCCGACGCCGGCCGGCGCGGCGCGGAACACGTGCACCAGCACGTCCGGTCGCCCGCCGCACCGCCCGGCCGGCGGCGGAGGCGCCTGCGGATCGGTGACCCGGTAGAGGCCGACCAGGTCGGCCGGCGCCACCGCCCAGCCGGTCTCGGCGCGGACCGCCCGGACGACGGCGTCCGCCGGACTCTCGTCGTGACGCAGCCGCCCGCCCGGCAGGCCCCAGCGCCGGGCTCCCTCGGACCGGCGGCAGAGCAGCAGCCGGCCGGAGCCGTCGGTGACGACAGCGGCGACCGCCCAGGTGAGCGGGGTCATGGACAAAGAGCCTACGACCGTGCAAACCAGATGTCATCCGACCCGCGCGGCAGGCGGCCCGGGGTGCCGCGCACACAGTCCGCACCGGTACCGTGTGCACCCGTGACCCTCGCCCCGATGACCCCACTGGCGGCCATGCCCAGCCCCAGCACCGCCGTCTGGCAGCTCGGTCCGGTTCCGATCCGGGCGTACGCGCTCTGCATCATCCTCGGCATCGTGGTGGCCTGCGTGGTCACCGAGTACCGGCTGCGCCGCCGCGGTGTGGCGCCGGGCGCGGTGCTCGACATCGCCGTCTGGGCCGTGCCGGCGGGCATCATCGGCGCGCGGATCTACCACGTGATCACCTCGCCGGAGAAATACTTCGGCGCCGGCGGTGAGCCGATCAAGGCGCTCTACATCTGGGAGGGCGGGCTCGGCATCTGGGGTGCGGTGGCCGGTGGCGCGGTCGGCGCGTGGCTCGCCGCCCGGCAGCTCGGCATCCCGCTGACGGTGATCGCCGACGCGCTGGCGCCGGGGCTGCCGCTGGCGCAGGCGGTGGGCCGCCTGGGCAACTGGTTCAACAACGAGCTGTACGGCGGGCGGACCACGCTGCCGTGGGGCCTGGAAGTGCACGTGATGGACCCGGACAATCCGGGTCACGCGCTGCGTGACGACGCCGGCAACCCGGTGCTCCAGCCCGGGCTCTACCACCCGACGTTCCTCTACGAGGCGCTGTGGAACGTCGGCGTCGCCGCGCTGGTGCTGTTCCTCGACCGGCGCCTGCGGCTCGGTCGCGGCCGGGCGTTCGCGCTGTACGTGATGGGCTACACGGCGGGCCGGTTCTGGATCGAGCTGATGCGCACCGACGAGGCGAACCTGATCCTCGGCGTACGGCTCAACGTCTGGACCGCCGTGCTGGTCTTCCTCGGCGCGCTCGCCTACTTCATCCGGGTCCGCGGGCCCCGCGAATACCTGGTGCCGGTGGGCGAGCCCGCTCCCGTGGCCGCCCCGGCCGGCGACGTGTCCCAGGTCGACCTCTCCGCCCGGGAGGCCGGCGCGCAGCCGGTCGCGCCGGAGGGCTACCGGGTGGTGACCGAGGAACAGTTCGACGCGTACCGGGAGACCGGCGTGCTGCCACCGGCGGAGCCGGCCGCCGACGACGAACGCCCGGACGCCTCCGACGACGTCACGAAGGCCGACGACGACGCCACTGGCGACGCCGGACGCGCGACTACCGACGCCGCCACCACCGGGAGTGCGGACGAGGCCGACGAAAGCCCGGAACGGGCGGACGCCGGGCGCACGAACGCCGGCCGGGCCGACGGCGGCGGGCGCCCGGCGGACCGGGACAGCTGAGCGGGGGAGTCATGCGCAGCGCGGTGGTGGTCGGCGCCGGCCTCGGCGGAATGGCGGCGGCCGGTGTGCTGGCCCGGTCGGGCTGGCAGGTCACGCTGCTGGAACGCGCCGACCGGGTCCGCCCGGAGCCGACCGCCGTGGTGCTCTGGCCCAACGGGGTACGCGCGTTGCGCGCCCTCGGGCTGGGCGACGGGCTGGACGCGATCGCCACCCCGCTGCCCGACGGCGGCGTGCGCCGCCCGGACGGCCACTGGCTGGTGCAGCCCCGGTCCACACCGGCCGAGCGGATGCCGGTGGTGGTGCACCGGGAGGATCTGCACGACGCGCTCATCGCCGGCCTGGGCGAGCGGGTCGAGCTGCGTACCGGCGTGGCGGTGCGGACGGTGCGCGCGGCCTCCGGTGAGCGTCCGGCGGTGGGCGACGGCCGGCACACCTACGAGGCGGACCTGGTGGTGGCCGCCGACGGCACGGACAGCGAGATCCGCCGGCACCTCGCCCCGGAGACCGCAGTGGTCAGCTCGGGGTGCGCCGCGTGGCGGGCGGTCATCCCCTGGTACCGGGCCCCCCAGCTACCCGATGACCAGCCGGTGCACGGCGAGACGCTCGGCGCCGGATACCGCTTCCTGGCCGCCTCGCTCGGCGAGCGGGGCACCGCCGGCGCCTCCCGCCGGGGTGGCGTCTACTGGGTCGCCACCGCAGCCGGCGCGCCCCGCCCGGAGCCGCCGGAGATCCAGCTCGCGCTGCTCAAACGCTGGTTCGCGGGCTGGCCCGCGCCGATCGGCACGCTGCTGGAGGCGACCGACCCGGAGGACGTGGTCCAGCAGGAGATCCGCGAGCTGCGCCCGCTGCCGAAGGCGTACGGCTTCCCGGCCGGCCCGGGCGGCGTGGTGCTGCTCGGCGACGCGGCGCACGCCATGCCGCCGCACCTCGGGCAGGGCGCCTGCCTGGCGTTCGAGGACGCGGCGACGCTGGCCGGGCTGCTGCGGGAGTCGCGGCTGCCGGACGCGGTGGCCGCGTACGACAGGTTGCGCCGTCCCCGCGCGGCCACCATGGTCCGGCAGACCCGGCGGATGTCGGCGGTCCTGCAGGCCCGGGGCCGGCTGGCGTTGCGGGCGCGGGACGCCGCCCTGGGGACGATCAGCCCGCGACTGCGCAACACCGCCGCCGCAGCCGCCGCCGCCTGGCAGCCGCCGTCCTGACCGTCCGCGTGCGGCGTCGGGTCGGTGCTCAGATGACGGCGGCGGGCTCGGCGACGCAGGCGGTGCCCACCCGGCGGAACCCGACCCGCAGATACACGCGGGCGATGTCCTCGCTGCCGGCGCTCAGGAAGATCAGGCCGGTGCCGGCGGCGAGCAGTTCCCGCGCCAGGGTGGCGGTCACCGCCGCGCCCAGCCCGCGCTGGCGGGCGGACGGCAGCGTGGCCACGCCGGCGATCTCCGCCACGTCGTCCACCCGCATGGCCATCCCGCTGGCGACCGCGCCCTCCTCGGGCAGCTCGGCGAGCACCGAGACGCGCCGTCCGTCGGCGACCCGGGTCGCCTCCTCCTCCAGCGCCGCCATGTCCAGTTGGGCGAGGGCGGCGTCCCGCTCGGCCGGTCCGGCGTCGCCGCGCGCGGTGCCGCCGTTGGCGAAGCCGACCGCGGCGACCGCCCGCCGCAGCGCGATGTCGGTCGCGAAGCCGGGGTCGCCGGGGTCCAGCACCCGCACCGGTACGTCACCGAACGTCCCCGGCTCGGGCAGCCGCTCCGGCTCCAGCAGCATCAGCGGCGCCTCCAGCACGCCGAGCCCGGCCGAGCGGGCCACCGCCAGCAGGTCCGGCTGGTGCTCGTGCACCCATTCGAACGCCTCCGGCAGGCCCAGCTCCCGCTGCCGGGCGCGGACGGCTGTCACGTCGGCGAGCGTCGGCGGCTCGGTGGCGTCGGGGCGGGGGCGGGCGTAGAACGGCCATCCGGCGCCGTCCCGGACGAACAGCACCAGGGCACCGTGTTCCTCGGTTCGCGCCCCGTCGCGGGGCACCGCGTCGTAGAACCGCTCCAACCGGGCGAGTACGTCAGCGCGTGCGAGATCCACCGCGCGAGACTACACGTCCCAGCATCTGGAAGTGTGATCAATCTGAACTGGCCTTGCGCCGGAAGCCCTAACGTAGACTCAATAAACCGCAGAGGGCCGACGTCGTCCCCGTCATGATCCATCCTGAGTGACGACAGGAGGCCCGGTGGCCTTTCCGTACCCTCACAGCCCGCAGTCGGCCCCGCAGACCGGGCTCTACGACCCCGCGTACGAGCACGACGCCTGTGGCGTGGCCTTCGTGGCCGACCTGCACGGGCGGCGCTCGCACCAGGTCGTCGCGAACGGCCTCGGGGCGCTGTGCCGGCTGGACCACCGGGGCGCCCGGGGCGCGGAGCACAACACCGGCGACGGCGCCGGCATCATGATCCAGGTGCCGGACGCGTTCCTGCGCGCCACCGTCGACTTCCCGCTGCCCCCGGCCGGCCAGTACGCCACCGGTCTGGTGTTCCTGCCCGACGACGACGCGGCCGAGGCCCGCGCCCGCCGGGTGGTCGACAAGTACGCGCTGGTCGAGGGCGCCGACGTGCTCGGCTGGCGGGAGGTGCCGACCGACGCGTCCGGCCTGGGGGAGACCGCGCTCGCGGCGATGCCCCGGGTCCGGCAGCTGTTCGTGGCCGCGCGCCGGCTGACCGATTCGCCGGCCGGCCCGGCCGGCTCCCCGCTGACCGGGCTCGACCTGGACCGGGTGGCGTTCTGCCTGCGCAAGCAGGTCGAGCGGGAGACCGCCGAGCGGGGCGTGCCGGCCTACTTCCCGTCGCTGTCCGGCCGCACCATGGTGTGGAAGGGCATGCTCACCCCGGACCAGCTCCCGGCGTTCTACCCGGAGCTGACCGACGAGCGGGTGGTCAGCGCCATCGCGCTGGTGCACTCGCGCTTCTCCACGAACACGTTCCCGTCCTGGCCGCTGGCGCACCCGTACCGGTTCATCGCGCACAACGGCGAGATCAACACGATCCGGGGCAACCGGAACTGGATGCAGGCCCGCGAGGCGCTGCTGCGCAGCCCGAGCATCCCGGGCAACATCCGCCGGGTCTTCCCGGTGTGCACCCCGGCGGCGTCCGACTCGGCCAACTTCGACGAGGTGCTGGAACTGCTGCACCTGGCCGGACGGAGCCTGCCGCACGCGGTGCTCATGATGATCCCCGAGGCGTGGGAGAACGACCCGGACATGCGCGCCGACAAGCGCGCGTTCTACCGCTTCCACGCCAGCCTGATGGAGCCGTGGGACGGCCCGGCGTCCGTCGCGTTCACCGACGGCGAGATCGTCGGCGCGGTGCTGGACCGCAACGGCCTGCGCCCGGGCCGCTGGTGGCACACCGCCGACGGCCTGGTGGTGCTGGGCAGCGAGGCGGGTGTGCTCGACCTGGACCCGGCCAGCGTGGTCGCGAAGGGCCGGCTCCAGCCGGGCAAGATGTTCCTGGTCGACACCGTCAACGGCCGGATCGTCTCCGACGACGAGATCAAGACCGAGCTGGCCGCCGAGCAGCCGTACCAGGAGTGGCTGCACGCCGGCCTGATCGAGCTGGACGACCTTCCGCCGCGCGAGCACACCGTCTACACCCACGACTCGGTACGCCGCCGCCAGCAGACGTTCGGCTACACCGAGGAGGAGCTGAAGATCCTGCTCGGCCCGATGGCCCGCAGCGGCGCGGAGCCGATCGGCTCGATGGGCACCGACACGCCGATCGCCCCGCTGTCGACCCGGCCGCGGCTGCTCTACGACTACTTCCACCAGCTCTTCGCCCAGGTCACCAACCCGCCGCTGGACGCCATCCGGGAGGAGCTGGTGACCAGCCTGGCGTCCACGATCGGGCCGGAGGGAAACCTGCTCGACCCGGGGCCGGCGAGCTGCCGGCAGATCGTGCTGCCGTACCCGGTGATCGACAACGACGAGCTGGCCAAGATCCTGTCCATCGACGAGGACGGCGACCTGCCCGGCTTCAAGGCGGTCCGGGTGTCCGGCCTGTACCGGATCCGTGACGGCGGCGCCGGCATCAAGGCCCGGCTGACCGAGATCTGCCGGCACGTCTCCGAGGCGATCGAGGACGGCGTGCGCATCCTGGTGCTCTCCGACCGGGACTCCAACGCCGACCTGGCGCCGATCCCGTCGCTGCTGCTCACCGCCGCGGTGCACCAGCACCTGGTCCGCGAGCAGACCCGCACCCAGGTGGCGCTGATCGTCGAGTCCGGCGACTGCCGCGAGGTGCACCACGCGGCGGTGCTGATCGGGTACGGCGCGGCGGCGGTCAACCCGTACCTGGCCTTCGAGTCGGTCGAGGACATGATCTCCACCGGCGTCCTGGCCGGCGTCGATCGGGTGAAGGCCGTCCGCAACTACGTCAAGGCGCTCGGCAAGGGCGTCCTGAAGATCATGTCCAAGATGGGCATCTCGACCGTGTCGTCCTACTGCGGCGCGCAGGTCTTCGAGGCCGTCGGCCTGGACACCCGCCTGGTCGACAGATACTTCCGGGGCACGCCGAGCACCATCGGCGGCATCGGCCTGGCCGAGATCCACGCCGAGGTCGCGGCCCGGCACGCGCGGGCCTGGCCGGCGCCGGGCGCGCAGGCCACCGACCGGCTGGAGGTCGGCGGCGAGTACCAGTGGCGCCGCGAGGGTGAGCTGCACCTGTTCAACCCGGAGACGGTCTTCCTGCTCCAGCACGCCACCCGCAGCCGCCAGTACGACGTGTTCCGGCAGTACACCGCCAAGGTCGACGAGCTGGCCGCGCGGGCGGGCTCGCTGCGCGGGCTGTTCACGCTGCGCACCGGCGTACGCCCGGCGGTGCCGCTGGACGAGGTCGAGCCGGCCACCGAGATCGTCAAGCGCTTCGCCACCGGCGCCATGTCGTACGGGTCGATCTCGGCGGAGGCGCACGAGACGCTCGCCATCGCGATGAACCGGCTCGGCGGCAAGTCCAACACCGGTGAGGGCGGCGAGGACGTCGAGCGGCTGCACGACCCGGCGCGGCGCTCGGCGGTCAAGCAGATCGCCAGCGGCCGGTTCGGCGTGACGAGCGAATACCTCGTCAACGCCGACGACCTCCAGATCAAGATGGCGCAGGGCGCGAAGCCCGGCGAGGGCGGGCAGCTGCCCGGCAACAAGGTCTGGCCGTGGATCGCCCGGACCCGGCACGCCACCCCCGGCGTGGGCCTGATCTCCCCGCCGCCGCACCACGACATCTACTCGATCGAGGACCTGGCCCAGCTCGTCCACGACCTGAAGTGCGTCAACCCGGCCGCCCGGGTGCACGTCAAGCTGGTCAGCGAGGTGGGCGTGGGCACCGTCGCGGCGGGCGTGGCCAAGCTCAAGGCCGACGTCATCCTGATCTCCGGACACGACGGCGGCACCGGCGCGTCCCCGCTCAACTCGCTCAAGCACGCCGGCACCCCGTGGGAGCTGGGCCTGGCCGAGGCGCAGCAGACGCTGCTGCTGAACAAGCTGCGTGACCGGGTGACGGTGCAGGTCGACGGTCAGCTCAAGACCGGCCGGGACGTGCTGATCGCGGCGCTGCTCGGCGCCGAGGAGTTCGGCTTCGCCACCGCGCCGCTGATCGTCGAGGGCTGCGTGATGATGCGCGTGTGCCACCTGGACACCTGTCCGGTCGGCATCGCCACCCAGAACCCGGTGCTGCGCGAGCGCTTCACCGGCAAGCCGGAGTTCGTGGAGAACTTCTTCCTGTTCCTCGCCGAGGAGGTCCGCGGCTACCTGGCCGAGCTGGGCTTCCGCAGCATCGACGAGGCGATCGGCCACACCGAGCTGCTCGACGTGGCCGGCGCGATCGACCACTGGAAGGGCCACGGGCTCGATCTGAGCCGCGTGCTGCACCTGCCGGAGCTGCCCGAGGGGGCGTCCCGCCGGGGCGTACGCGCGCAGGACCACGGCCTCGACGCGGCGCTGGACAACCGGCTCATCGAGCTGGCCGGGCCGGCGCTGCGCGACCGTACCCCGGTCCGGGTCGAGGTCGAGGTCCGCAACGAGCACCGCAGCGTCGGCGCGATGCTCGGCGGCGAGGTGACCCGCCGCTTCGGCGGCGCCGGCCTGCCCGACGACACAGTCGAGTTCCGGCTGCGCGGCACCGCCGGCCAGTCGTTCGGCGCGTTCCTGCCGCGCGGGGTCACGCTGCGCCTGTACGGCGACGCCAACGACTACGTCGGCAAGGGCCTGTCCGGCGGGCGGATCGTGGTGCGCCCGGACGCCGCCGCGCCGTTCGTCGGCGTGGACGCCACGCCGGGCCGCCGCGCCGAGGACCAGATCATCGCCGGCAACACCATCCTGTACGGCGCCACCGGCGGCGAGGTGTTCCTGCGCGGCCGGGTGGGGGAGCGGTTCGCGGTGCGCAACTCCGGCGCGGTGGCGGTGGTCGAGGGCCTCGGCGACCACGGCTGCGAGTACATGACCGGCGGCACCGTCGTGGTGCTCGGGCCGACCGGGCGCAACTTCGCCGCCGGCATGTCCGGCGGCACCGCGTTCGTGCACCGGCTCGACGAGCGGCTGGTGAACGCGGAGCTGGTCGACCTGTCGCCGCTGCGCGACGAGGAGCGCGACCGGCTGCACGAGCTGGTGCAGCGGCACTTCGCCGAGACGGACTCGGCGGTCGCCGAGGACCTGCTCAAGCGCTGGCCGCAGGCGGTGGAGGAGTTCACCGCCGTGGTGCCCCGGGACTACCGCCGGGTCATGGAGATCATGCGGGCCGCCGAAGCCGCCGGCCGAGACGTCGACGACGCGGTGATGAGCGCGCTCAGCGTGCCGTCGGCCGCGCCGGTACCGCCCGCGCCCCGGGCGGTCGCCCAGGAGGTGGCTCGTGCCTGACCCGAACGGTTTCCTGCGCTACGACCGGCGGCTGCCGGCCCGCCGTCCGGTGCCGGTGCGCATCTCCGACTGGCGGGAGGTCTACCCGCCGGCCGGTGAGGAGCTGATCCGCGAGCAGGCCACCCGGTGCATGGACTGCGGCATCCCGTTCTGCCACGACGGCTGCCCGCTGGGCAACCGCATCCCGGACTGGAACGACCTGGTCCGTACCGGCAACTGGGACGCCGCTGTGGAGTCGCTGCACGCCACTAACAACTTCCCCGAGTTCACCGGGCGGCTCTGCCCGGCGCCGTGCGAGGCGGCGTGCGTGCTCGGCCTGGGTGGCCAGCAGCCGGTCACCATCAAGCAGGTCGAGGTGGAGATCGCCGACGCGGCGGTGGCCCGCGACGGCCTGCGGCCCCGGCCCGCCTCCGCCCCGACCGGCCGGTCGGTGGCGGTCGTCGGCTCCGGCCCGGCCGGGCTGGCCGCCGCGCAGCAGCTGGCCCGCGCCGGTCACACGGTCACCGTGTACGAGCGCGACGACGCGATCGGCGGCCTGCTCCGCTACGGCATCCCCGACTTCAAGCTGGAGAAGCAGCACATCGACAGGCGGCTGGCCCAGCTCACCGCCGAGGGTGTGCGGTTCCGGACCGGCGTCGAGGTCGGCGTCGACGTGACCGCCGAGCAGATGCGCGCCGAGCACGACGCGGTGCTGCTCGCCTGCGGCGCGTTGCAGGGCCGGGACACCCCGGAGACGGCGGGCCGGGCCCTGCGCGGCGTGCACCAGGCGATGTCGCACCTGGTCGCCGCGAACCGGGTGGTGGCCGCTGCCGGGGACGGGCGGCCCGCGCTCGCCACGCTGCCCGACGGTACGCCGATCGACGCCGCCGGCAAGCACGTGGTGATCATCGGTGGTGGCGACACCGCCGCGGACTGCCTCGGCGTGGCGCACCGGCAGGGCGCGGCCGGCGTACACCAGCTCGACCTCTACCCGCAGCCGCCCACGGAGCGCGACGCGGAGCGCGACCCGTGGCCGACCTGGCCGTGGCTGCTGCGCAACTACCCGGCGCACGAGGAGGGCGGCGAGCGCGTCTTCGCGGTCGCCGTGCAGGAGTTCGTGGACGACGGCACCGGCCAGGTCCGCGCGGTCCGGATCGCCGAGGTGACAGTGGAGAAGGTGGACGGCCGGCGCATCGTCACGCCGCTGCCCGGCTCCGAGCGGGAGATCCCGGCCGACCTGGTGCTGCTCGCCATCGGCTTCGAGGGCACCGAGGAGCAGCCGCTGCTGGCCCAGTTCGGGGTGACCCGCAACGGCCGGGGCGCGATCGACTCCGGCCCCGACTGGCAGGCCGCCGACGGTGTCTTCGTCGCCGGTGACATGCACCGGGGCGCGTCGCTGATCGTCTGGGCGATCGCCGAGGGACGCGCCGCCGCGGCGGCGATCCACTCCTACCTGGGTGGGGTGGGCGAGCTGCCCGCCCCGGTCGACCCGGCCCGCCAGCCGCTCGCCGCCAGGTGAAAGGAAGGGCCCCCTTTTAACGCCTCAGGTAGAGGAGGGGGCCCTTCTTAACACCCGCCGCCACCGCCGCGCGGCGCGGCGCCCGCGCGGCCGTCCGGGAGGGTGGCCCAGGTCATGCCGAACGGGGTCCCGACGGCACGACGACCGTCATTAGGCTGCGGCCATGGACGTCGAGGTACGCCTGCGGCGCATCCGCCGCTGGCTCTGGCTGGTGGTGGCGGGGCTCTTCCTCAGCGGGGTGACCGCGTTCCCGCTGGAGGTCGAGGTGCGCTGGCTGCTGGCGGCGACCGATCCGCTCGCCGGGCAGTTCCCGGCGCTTGTCGACTGGATCGAGCGGGTCCACGTCGGACTGGTGGCGGCCGGTGACGACTACCCGTTCCTGCGGTACGGCACCGACTGGCTGGCCTTCGCGCACCTGGTGCTCGCGGTGGCGTTCTGGGGGCCGCTGCGTGACCCGGTCCGCAACGTGTGGGTGGTCCAGGTCGGCATGATCGCCTGCGCCGGCATCGTGCCTCTGGCGGTGATCTGCGGCCCGATCCGGGACATCCCCTGGTTCTGGACGCTTGTCGACCTCTCGTTCGCGGTCGGCGCGTTCCCGCCGCTCTGGTTCGCCTACCGACACATCCGCGCGGTCGAGGCGGCGCAGCCCTGGACGGCGTCGGCCGCTGCACCGCTACCGACCGCCCGTTGACCGGCCGGCCGGGTCGCTCCCGCGATGGCAGAGCGGCCCGGCCGGCGCCCGGTCAGCGGCCGAGCAGGTCGTGCGCCGCGCGGATCTTCGTCCACGAGGCCGGCTGCGCCGGCGCGGCGCTCGTCCGCGCGGCGGTGGCCACGGTGGGCCGACCCGGCGTGAACAGCCAGGTGGTGAACACCGCGTCGAGATCCCGCCCGGAGATCCGCTCGGCGAGCGCCTGGAACTGCGCGACGGTGCCGTTGCCGTACTGCCGCTTGGCGGTCCAGGTACGCAGGATGCGGAAGAACGCGGCGTCGCCCACGGTGAGCCGGATCTGGTGCAGTGCCATCGCGCCCCGGTCGTATACCGCGTCGTCGAAGATCCCGCTCGGGCCCGGGTCGCCGGGGCGCACCTGCCAGAACTCGGAATCGGCCGGGTAGCTGTCGTAGGTGAAGTCGAACAGCTCCTGCGCGGTGCCCTCGCCCTGCTCCTCGGACCAGAGCCACTCGGCGTACGAGGCGAAGCCCTCGTTGAGCCAGATGTGCCGCCAGTCCGCCACCGACACCGAGTCGCCGAACCACTGGTGGGCGTTCTCGTGCACCACCACGTACGGGTTGGCGCCGCGTCGCCAGAAGCCGGGGCCGTACACCGGGCGGGTCTGCGTCTCCAGCGCGAAGCCGATGCCGTCGACCGGCCCGGCCACGCCGCCCTGCGCCTCGAACGGGTACGGGCCGAACAGCCCGCTCTCCCAGTCGACGATCTCGGCGGTGCGCTCGATGCTGGCCCGGGCGGCCGGCAGGCGCTCGCCGAGCGTGGTGCTGTACGCGTTCACCACCGGCTGCCCGTTCGGCGCGGTGTCGGTGACGATGTCGTACTGGCCGATGGCCAGGAACGCCTGGTACGTGGCGCCGGGCTTGACGCTGCGCCAGCTCCACCGGGTGCGGTTGCCGGCCTCGGGCAGCGGGTCGCGCGGCTGCACGCCGTTGCTGATCACCTCGACGCCGGTCGGCACCGAGACGGAGATGTCCCAGGTGGCCTTGTCCTTCGGGTGGTCGTTGCTCGGGAACCACCACCAGGCCGACTCGGGTTCGTTGACGGCGAGCGCCCCGTCGGCGGTACGGGTCCAGCCGGTGTAGCCGTAGACGGTGGTCTGCGACGGCACGCCGGCGTACTTCACCACGACGGTGAGCTGCTGGCCGGTGGTCAGCGGCCGGGCCGGGGTGATCACCAGCTCGTGGTCGCCGGCCCTGGTGAAGCCGGCGACCCACCCGTTCACCCGCACCGACTCGACGGCGAGCGCGAAGTCCAGGTTGAACCGGGACAGGTCCTTCGTGGCGGTGGCGAGGATCGTCGTGGTGCCGCTGAGCCGGTCGGTGGCCGGCTCGTAGCGCAGCCGGATGTCGTAGTGGCCGACGTCGTAGCCGCCGTTGCCGTAGTCGGGGAAGTAGCTGTCGCCCAGGCCGGGGCCGCCGGGCGTCGGGGTGGCCGCCGCGGTCTGCGGCCGGCCCCAGCCGGTGGGTGCGGCCTGGCCGGGTGCGCCGGTCACTGTGGTGCCGGCCGCGGTGAGGGTCAGGGCGGCGATGGCCGCCGTGAGTGCGCGTCGCACTGTGGGACTCCCTCCGTCGGGTGTCGTCACCGCCAACCTAATCGACAGATGTGAACATATCGCTCCCGTCCGGCCGATCTCGGCTATTCAATTTCGGCAAATGTTTCGATAGCATTACCGCCCAGTAACACCACCGATCCCTCGGCCACGCGCGCGGTCAACGGGCTCCACCACCCCCTGCCCCGTGGAGGTTCTGCATGTCCCGTCGCGTCCATACCGTGCTCGCCGCCGTCCTGGCGGCCGTGCTCGGCGCCGTGCTCCTGCCCGGCGCCGCCCGCGCGGCCACCGTCAACTACGTCGCCCTCGGCGACTCCTACTCCTCCGGCGTCGGCGCCGCCCCGTACGACCTGTCCACCTGCCTGCGCAGCCAGAAGTCGTACGCCCCGCTCTGGGCCGCCGCCCACTCGGTCACCAGCTTCAAGTTCCCGGCCTGCGGCGGAGCGGTCACCGCCGACGTGCTGAACAACCAGGTCGGCCAGCTCAGCAGCAGCACCACGCTGGTCACCATCACCATCGGCGGCAACGACGCCGGTTTCGCCGACGTGATGACCAGTTGCCGCTTCGGCAGCACGTCCAGCTGCGAGAGCGCCGTCAACGAGTCCAGGACGTTCACCACCGCGACGCTGCCGGCCCGGCTCGACGCCACGTACGCCGCGATCCGCAACCGGGCCCCGAACGCCCGGCTGGTGGTGCTCGGCTACCCGCGGCTGTTCGAGACCGGCTCCTGCGGCCTGCTCGCCATGAGCAGCTACAAGCGCACCATCCTCAACCAGGCCGCCGACACGCTCAACGGCGTCATCGCCGGCCGGGTCGCCGCGGCCGGGGGCACCTTCGTCGACGCGCGGCCGTTCTTCGCCGGGCACGGCGTGTGCGCCGCCCAGCCGTGGATCCGCGACGTCAGCGGCGTCATCGAGGCGTACCACCCGAACGCCGACGGCTACCGCTACGGCTACCTGGCCGCGCTGACCGCCGCCATCGGCTGATCCGCACGCGAGGAGGGCCCCGCTCGACACCCGTCCGTCGAGCGGGGACCCGCCGTGCCGGGTTGCATCGAACGTCGACAATGGTGCGACACCGCATGTGACCCGGAGGTGACCATGCGTGAACCGGCGACCCGGCCGCGGCCGGTACGCGAGCAACTCCCGGCCGGTGGCCCGGAACTGCTCACCCTGCTGGCCCGGCTGCTGCGGCGTCCACGCCGCGGTGACCGCCAGCTCCCGCTGCTCTGGCTGGTCCGGCCCACCGGGGGCGGCGCGATTGCGGCCCTGCTACGGCGTTTCGCGGCGCGCCGGGCCGGGCGGCGGGTGCCGCACGCCGTGCTGGACCTGACCGGCCGCCCGGCCGGCGACGACGTCGCAACCGTGCTGCGCGAACTGCACCGGCAACTCTCCGTGGAGGCGTTCGGCGCGCCCCGGCTGCGGTTCCGCCACTACCCGCTGGCCGACTGGCTGATGCACCAGACGCTCGCCGTGGACCTGGACGCCGCCGACAGCGGCCGGGCCGCGCTGGTCCGCCGGCTGCGGGACTGGCGAGGACGGCGGACCGGTGACGACCCCCAGGTCGGCGGCGACTCCGGCCTCGGCGCCGCGCTGCACCTGCTGCTCTGGCTGCTGTGGCGGGCCGTACCCGGCGTCGTGTTCCGGATCGCCGTCTCCGGCCGGGTGCCGCTCGTCGGACGGCAGTACCGCTGGTTCATGCGCCAGCAGTACCTGGCGCCCCGGCAGTCGGTGACGTTCCTCGGCTTCGCCGAGCGGCTCACCGCCGGCTGGCGCGACGGCGAACACCCGGCCCAGGTGGAGAAGCTGCTGCTGCACGCGTTCCTGGAGGACCTGCGCCTGGCGTACCGGCGGCGGTTCTGGCGGCCCGGGGACTGGCGCCGCACCGCCTATCCGGTGCTGGTGCTCGACGGCGCGCGGCCGGACAACGTCGGGCACACGCTGGTCCGGCTCGTCGACGAGGTGCGCAACGAGACCGGCCGCAACGACCCGCTGCTCGTCGTCGCGGTCGCCGCCGACCCGCCGCCGGAACCGGCCGCGGCCCGGCCGCTGGCCGAGGCCGAGGAGGCGTACGAGGAGTGGGCCGAGGCGCTGCCGGAGAACCGCCGGCTGCGTCGCTCCGGCGCCTGGCTGATGCTGCTGGAGTCGGACGACCGGGACGTCGACGCCCCGGTGGGAGGCGTCCCGCCGGCCCTGGCCGCGCCCGACCCGCCCTGGTGGGCACGGCGGTTCCTGCCCGCCGCGGTGGCCCTGGCGCTCGTCGCCGGGCTGGGCGTGTGGGCGCACGGGCGGTGGGCGCCGGACTGCCGCCCCTGGCCCACCGACCGGGTCGCCGTCCGGCTCGTGGCCGGGGAGTGCGTCGGCTACAGCGACACCGCCGGGCAGGTCTTCAACAGCGAACCCGGGCAGGACCGGCTGCGCGCCGTGCAGCGGCGCATCTTCGCCCAGAACCGGGCCGCCGAGGAGGTGTGGCGGCGCAGCGAGCACCGCCGCCCCTACCTGACGCTTGTCTACCTGGGCAGCCTCACCGGCAACCGGACCCGCGCGGACGAGGAGTCCTACGTCTCCGAGCGGGAGGAACTGGAGGGCATGGCCACCGCCCAGTACGCACTGCTCCAGGAGTCGGCGGCAGCGGACGACGCGGCGCTGCTGCACATCGTGGTGGCGAACGCCGGGCGGCAGATGCGGCACGCCGACGACGCGGTGCGGATGCTGGAAGGGCTGGCCCGCGACGACCCCACAGTGCTGGGCGTGGTCGGGCTGGTGGACAGCCGCACCAGCACGGCGGCGGCGCTGCGCGAACTCAACCGGGTCGGCCTGCCGGTGCTCGCCCCCACGCTGTCCGCCGACCGGATGGACGCCAACTCCAGCCTCTACCTGGCCATGTCCGCGCCGAACCGCGACCAGGTGCGGATGGTCGAGGCGTACGCCCGGCAGGTGCTGCGGGTGGGGGAGGCGCACGTCTACTGGACCACCGGCGAGGGCAGTTCGCTCGCCGACGACCTGTACGTCGCCACCCTCATCGACGGCCTGCGGGAACGCTTCGGCGACCGGATCACCCGGCTCGACGAGTGGCGCAGCGGGCGGCGGCTCACCCAGGAGTGCGGCTACCCGGGGATGCTTTTCTTCGCCGGCCGCTGGTCGGAGTTCGACGGGTTCATGCGTGCGCTCAAGGAGTGCGGCGCGAACCCGCCCCGGCACCTGGTCGCCGACGACTCGGTGAACCGCTACATGGCCAACCCGGGGCTGCGCGCCAGCGCGCCGGGCAACCTGCCGGTCACGTACGTGTCGAAGGCCGCGCTCGCCACCTGCGCGTCGCTGCGGACCGCGCAGGCCGCGCGCGACGAGGCGCGCGGCACCTTCCTCACCTGGATCGGCGCGGACGGCCTGCTCGACCCGCCCCGCTGCCGCGCCGGGACCGGCCCGCCGGTCGGCGAGCGGGTCAGCCTGGCCTACGACGCCACCATGATGACGGTACGCGCGCTGGAGAGCCTCGCCGCCCGCCTGCGCCACGCCGACACCGGCTGCCGCTGGGAGCCCCGCTCGGTCAACCCGGTCGGGGTGCACGCCGAGGTGCTGCGGCAGAACGCCGCCGGCGGCTACCCGGGGGTCGCCGGCCTCATCCGGTACGCCCCGGACTCCGGCGAACCGGTCGCGAAGCGGCTGGCGCTGCTCACCGTGGCGAAGGTGCCCGACGTGGACGCCGCCCCGGTCGAGGTGTTCCACTGCGGCGTGGCCGACACCGGACCCGACCCCGGCTGCCGCGTCGCACCACGCTAGGCGAGATCTTGGTACGCGCACGCCCCGCAAGGGGCGTGCGCGTACCAAGATTCATGGGAACGAAGGGCTCAGCGGATTCTGTCGGATACCTGATTCCGGCGCTCAATTGTGCTGCGTCAAGCATCGATCGTTTCTATCCTGACGTGTTCATTCCCCGGTGACGCGTGTGGAGAGCTGTGGATCAGCGACAGGTACGACGGCTGGCGGAGCAGTCCGCCAACTTCGGATTCCTCAAGGATCATCCACTCTTGGTCTGGTATGGCGCGGGCGCCGAACTGCTCGTGTACGTCGACGCGCAGGCGGCGAT
The DNA here is from genome assembly GCF_040648395.1 of Micromonospora sp. NPDC049151. Classification (NCBI taxonomy): domain Bacteria; kingdom Bacillati; phylum Actinomycetota; class Actinomycetes; order Micromonosporales; family Micromonosporaceae; genus Micromonospora; species Micromonospora sp. NPDC049151. Next base: position 41,560 of record NZ_JBEZDP010000006.1, on the reverse strand, counting down.
GTTCAAGCTCCGTGCGTTCGGCGACGAACTGGCGAAGGATCTGGTGCGCCGCACCGACGCACGGCCACACGGTGACAAGTTCTTCCACCGCGTGCAGGCGCTCCAGACCAACGGCACGCTCGTTCCGGAGATCTACCGCGCGTTCGATCGGCTTCGTGACCAGGGCAACCGCGCCGTACACGATCATCTGGGTGAGGTGCGCGCCGCGCTGGAGCTGCTGCGGACCTGCTTCGAGCTGGGCGTCTGGTTCCACCGCGCGCTGACCGGCGACCGCTCGCCGATCGGCTTCGTCCCGCCCACGCCGCCCCCTCAGCAGGTGCCCCAGAGCGTCGCCGACGCGCTTGCGGCCGAGCTTGAGCGCTACAAGAACGAGCTGGCGCAGACCAAGCTGCTGCTCGACGGCAAGCCGTCGCTGGTGCAGGCCCAGGCCGACGCGCAGGCGGCGGCGGAACGGGCGGTCCGCGCGGCGAGCGCCCGCCAGGGCGAGGCCGCCGCCCTGGTGGCGAGCCTGGAGCCGGCGGCGCACGAGGCGCAGCGGGCCGCCGAGCAGCGGAAGCCGGCGCGGGTCTCCGCCGCCCGGCGGGAGGAGTTCATCGCCCGTGCCCGCCGCGCCTCCCACGAACCACTAAACGAGGTGCAGACCCGGGCCGAGATCGACAGGCAGTTGCGGGCCGCCGGCTGGGTGGTGCAGGACGAGAACCAGATCAACCTGTTCGCGGCCACCGGTGTCGCAGTCCGCGAGGTGACGCTCGCTACCGGCCGCGCCGACTACCTGCTCTACGTCGACCAGCGACTTGTCGGCGTGATCGAGGCCAAGCGGGAGGGAACGGCCCCGCGCGGGGTGGAGGCGCAGCTCGACCGCTACCTGAGCGGGCTGACCCCGGCGCAGAAGCTCAGCGCCTGGCGGCGGGACGAGCCGTTGCCGTTCGGGTACGTCGCCACCGGCACGGAGACCGCCTTCGTCAACCGGCTGGACCCGTTTCCGCGTACCCGGGAGGTCTTCGCCTTCCATCAACCCGCCACCCTCGCGCGGTGGATGCGGGAGGCCGACGACGATCCGGCCGCACCGACGCTGCGGGCCCGGCTGCGGCGGATGCCGGCGCTGGACCGGCTCGGCCTGCGACCCGCGCAGGTCGACGCCGTCGCCGGGCTGGAGCGGTCACTCGCCGAGGACCGCCCGCGCTCGCTGATCCAGATGGCGACCGGCGCGGGCAAGACCTTCACCGCGGTGACCGCCAGCTACCGGCTGCTCAAGCACGCCCGCGCCGCCCGGATCCTCTTCCTGGTCGACCGCAACAACCTCGGCAAACAGACGCTGCGGGAGTACGCCGGATACCAGGCCCCCGACGACGGGCGGAAGTTCACCGACCTCTACAACGTCGACCGGCTCTCCGGCACCGGAATGCTCGACTCGTCCGCCGTGGTCATCTCAACCATCCAGCGCCTCTACGGCGCCCTGCGCGGCGTCGAGCTGCCCGACGTGGACCTGGACGACCGCGACTACGACAGCTACGACCTGGACGAGCCGGCCGAGGTGACCTACAACCCGCAGCTCCCACCGGAGACGTTCGACCTGATCGTGGTGGACGAGTGCCACCGCTCGATCTACGGCAAGTGGCGGGCGGTCATCGAATACTTCGACGCGTTCGTGGTCGGGCTGACCGCCACGCCGGTCAAGCAGACGCTCGGCTTCTTCCAGCAGAACCTGGTCTCCGAGTACACCTACGAGCAGGCCGTCGCCGACGGGGTCAACGTCGACTTCGACGTCTACCGGATCAAGACGGAGATCACGGAGAAAGGCGCGGACATCGAGGCCGGCACCGTCGTGCCGCTGCGGGACCGGCGCACCCGCGCCGAGCGCTACCAGGAGCTGGAGGACGACTTCACGTACGGCGGCAGCCAGGTCGGCCGGTCGGTGATCTCGAAGGGCCAGCTCAAACTGGTGCTGGAGACGTTCCGCGACAAGCTCTTCGAGGAGATCTTCCCGGGCCGCTCGACAGTGCCCAAGACGCTGATCTTCGCGCGGGACGACAACCACGCCGAGGAGATCGTGCAGATGGTCCGGCTCGTCTTCAACCGGGGCAACGACTTCGTCAAGAAGATCACGTACGCCTCGCGGCGCGAGGGCGACAACCCGGACACACTGATCCAGGCGTTCCGCAACAGCCCTGAGCTGCGGATCGCGGTGACCGTGGACATGATCGCCACCGGCACCGACGTCCGGCCCCTGGAGTGCGTCTTCTTCCTGCGCCCGGTGCGCAGCTCCACCTACTTCGAGCAGATGAAGGGGCGCGGCGCCCGGACCATCGACGCCGCCGACTTCCAGGCCGTCACGCCGGACGCAGAGGTCAAGGACCGCTTCGTCATCGTCGACGCGGTCGGCGTCACCGAGGCCGACCTGGACGAGGCGGTACCGCTGCAACGCCACACCGAACGCCAGATCTCGCTGCGCGACCTGCTCCGCAAGGCCGGCACCCTGACCGCCGACGCCGACGAGGTGGCCACGCTCGCCTCCCGCCTGGCCCGGCTCAACCAGCAGCTCACCGACGACGAACGCGCCGAGCTGGCCGACCTCGCCGGTCAGCCGCTCAAGGACGTCGTGCGCGGTCTCACCGACGCGGTGGCCCCGGAGCAACTCAACCCGGCCACCGAGGCCGGCCCGGCCGCCGTGCGGGACCTGCTGGCCGGCGCACTGCGACCGCTCGCCGCGAACCCGCCGCTGCGGGAACGCATCCTGGAGATCCGGCGGGCACACGACATCACCATCGACGAGGTGAACGCCGACCGGCTGATCTCGGCGCAGGGCGTCCCGGCCGAGGAACGAGCCCAGGTCACCGTCAAGAGCTGGCACGACTACCTGGAGGAGCACCGCGACGAGATCACCGCGTTGCAGGTCTTCTACGAGGGCCGGGGCCGGGTGGGGTACGAGCAGCTCAAGGAACTGGCAGCGCGGATCGCCCGGCCGCCGCAGGCGTGGACGCCCGAGTCGCTGTGGAAGTCGTACGTGCTGCTCGGGCGGACCGCCGAGGCCCCCGGCAACCGGGGCATCACCGATCTTGTCAGCCTCGTCCGGTATGAGTTGGGGCTGGACCAGGAGCTGCGCCCGTACCGCAGCCTGGTCGAGGAGCGCTTCCGTGGGTGGCTGCTCCGACAGGAGCAGGCGGGCGCTACGTTCACTGCCGATCAGGCGTGGTGGCTGGAGAGGATCAAGGACGTGATAGCGGTCAGCGTGGAGATCACCCCGGACGACCTGGAGGGTGCGCCGTTCAGCGAGCGGGGTGGCATCGACGGGTACGCGGACGCATTCGGGGAGCGCGCCGAACCACTGCTGACCGAGTTGAACGAGGAGTTGTCCGCGTGACCGACCTGCCAGCCGGCTGGACCACTGCAAGACTTGGCGAACTAGTGGAAATCAACCCCCGGAAGTTTGATCAGCAGCCCGTTGATGATGAACAAATATCGCTGCTTCCGATGGCTGCGGTTGAAGCGGAGACAGGTCATATTGATGCATCTCGGGAAGCGTTTTATGGCGACGCTAAGAGGCGGTCGCTAACGCCAGTTCAGGAGGGTGATGTACTCTTCGCCAAGGTGACTCCGTGTATGGAGAACGGCAAGGTCGCGGTGGCGCGGAATCTGAAAAATGGTCGCGCGCTTGGAAGTACAGAACTTTTTGCGCTTCGCTCCCGGGGGGCAATTGATCCCACCTTTCTTTGCTATTACCTCCTGCAGCATTCCGTGCGAGTTCGGGCCCAAGCGGCGATGGCGGGAGCAGTCGGACTTCGTCGGGTGCCTCGGCGATACCTGGAAGATCTGATTCTTCCAGTTCCTCCGCTCGCCGAGCAGCGGCGCATCGTAGAGGTTCTTGATCTTTATCTTGGCAGCGTCAGTTCGGCTCGCGAGCGACTCGTGTCGGTCAAGAGGAAATTGGCTGGAAGGCGGCAGGCGGTTGCGCGAGCAGCAATGCGAGGGTTGCTTTCGATTAAGGCTGAGCCCAATGATAGTGGGGTGGACTTAGTAATCAAAATTGGAGGCCGCGAGGCGATCGTTGACGACGGCGACTGGCCTCTGCCACGTTCTTGGGCGTGGTCCACCATTGGAAGCCTGTTTAGAGTCTTTGTTGGATCTACTCCGAGTCGGTCTCGATCGGAGTTCTGGGGAGGGGGTATTCCTTGGGTTTCCAGCGGGGAAGTCTCCTTTACGAGGATTGAACGGACAAAGGAAACGGTCTCCGCGGAAGGGCTGGGCAACCTCCGGAGTCGGCTTCATCCGCCAGGCACTGTGCTGCTGGCTATGATTGGAGAGGGTAAGACGCGGGGGCAAGCTGCGATCCTTGACGTCGAAGCGGCGCACAATCAGAATTGCGCTTCGATTAGAGTTTCTGAAACCCCAATCTTGCCGGAGTTTGTTTACATGTTCTGGCTCTCTAGATACGTCGAAACTCGCAGAGCGGCTGCTGGGGGTAATCAACTGGCTCTTAATAGGGCGGCAATCAGGGCGGTTAAGATGCCTGTTCCGCCGTTGGGTGTCCAGCGGCGGGCGGTGGAAATTTTTGAGGATGTCATCGCTGAAGAGCAGAGGTTAATGCCGATCATCGACTCTGCGATGAAGAAGGCAAGCGGCCTGCGTGGCGCCCTTATGGCAGAAGCATTCTCTGGCCGTCTCGTGGCGCAGGATCAGACCGAGCAGCCAGCAGCGGAACTGATTGATTGCACTATAGTCAATCGATCGATGCGGCCATTGCGCCAGAGATCACACGCAGTGAATGCCCAGAAGGAACCGGTGTCTCCGCCGGTCAGCGTGACAGGTGGCGGCTTCGAGCAGGAGGCATTGCCGTGGTGAACAAGGCTGAGCGCATTGAGTATCCAGGGATGAACGAAAAGATCACGACTAGTGCCGTTGAGTCTCGTAGACTCGTGCAAAAGCTGTGGAACTACTGCGATGTGCTGCGTGACGACGGCGTCTCGACTATCGACTACGTCGAGCAGTTGACCTACCTCCTGTTCCTCAAGATGGCCGACGAGCGTGCCCGCCGACCGCTGAAGCCCGAGAAAATCGTCCCGGACGAGCTGAGCTGGCAGACCCTGCTCGATGCCGAAGGCGACGCGCTTGAGGTGCAGTACCGGCACATCCTGACCGGGCTGGGCAAGGAGGGCGGCACCCTCGGCACCATCTTCCGCAAGGCGCAGAACAAGATTCAGGACCCGGCGAAGCTCAAGCGGCTGATCGTGGACCTGATCGGCAAGGAGTCCTGGTCGGGCACCGGCGTCGACGTCAAGGGCGACGCCTACGAGGAGTTGCTCGCCAAGGGCGCCGAGGACGCGAAGTCCGGCGCGGGCCAGTACTTCACGCCCCGCGCACTGACCGCCGCGATGGTCGACTGCATGTTGCCCACGCCGGACGACACGATCACCGACCCGGCCTGCGGCACTGGCGGCTTCCTGCTCGCCGCCTACGAGCACATTCAGCAGCACCACGGCAGCGCGCTCACGCCCGACCAGCGACGGCGGCTTGCCCAAGGCGCGATCACCGGGACCGAGTTGGTCGACGGTACGGCCCGGCTCGCGGCGATGAACATGTTGCTACACGGCATCGGCACCCCGAACGGGCCGTCGCTGATCGCGGTCAAGGACGCGTTGGGCAAGGAGCCCGACCGCCGGGTGAGCCTCGTGCTGGCCAACCCGCCGTTTGGCCGCAGCTCCTCGATCCGGGTCGTCGGTGAGGACGGCCGCTCCAGCCGGGAGGAGCGGGAGATCGAGCGGGGCGACTTCTGGGCCACCACCGCCAACAAGCAGCTCAACTTCGTCCAGCACATCGCCTCGCTGCTGGAAATCGACGGCCGCGCCGCCGTCGTGCTGCCCGACAACGTTCTCTTCGAGGGCGGCGCGGGGGAGACCATCCGCCGCCGGCTGCTCAAGCAGTACGACCTGCACACCATGCTGCGGCTGCCCACCGGCATCTTCTATGCGGGCGGTGTGAAGGCCAACGTGCTCTTCTTCGAGCGCAAGCGTGCCCGTGAGGAGCCGTGGACCCAGAAGCTCTGGGTGTACGACTTCCGTACCAACCAGCACTTCACGCTCAAGCAGAACCCACTGCGACGCGAGCACCTCCAGGACTTCGTCGACTGCTATCTGCCGGGCAAGGATCGCGCCGAGCGGGTGGAGACCGAGCGCTTCCGCGCGTTCTCATACGACGAGTTGATCGCCCGGGACAAGGTCAACCTCGACATCACCTGGCTCAAGGACGCCTCGCTGGAGGATGCCGACTCGCTACTGCCACCCGAGGTGATCGCCCAGGAGATCGTCGACGACCTGCAAGCAGCCCTTGCGGAGTTCGCCGCCATCGCCGAAGCGCTCGGGTCGAGGTCGAAGGATGCCACTGCCGAGGTGTAGCGGACCGATCGTCAGACGTGCGGCGGTGATCGCACGTGGGCCCACCCGACGAACCGGGCGAACAGGGCCTGCGGGCCCGGTGCCTCGTCGGGATTGAGGCAGTGCAGTTCCAGAGCCGCGTCATAGAGCTGCCTGCACAGGTAGACAGACAGTCCGATGCGGTCACCCGCGTACTCGGCCACCAAGGCGAGTCGCGCCTCCGCGCACGGCCACGGGTTAGCGCAGCGCTTGCAGATCCAGAGCGGACGCATGGGTACGTGCGGACGGGTGCCGGTGCTCACGCCGGCACCCGTGGTCGTGCTGCCGTACGCGCACGGCGGCCGATGCTCGGGCCTTCGCCGGCTGTGACGTTCAACCTGCGCAGCCCGGACGGCTGCACGAACAGCTCCCGTTTGGCGACCGCTTCGCCCTTGCCGTCCAACTCGTACGCCTCGATCCAGGTCCAACCGTCGAACGTGGAGCGGTCGACGATCTCCCGGATGACCCGCACGGTGACCGGGTGGCAGAACTGCACGCTCGCCCTGCGGTCGAGGCGGAACAGATCTCCCGCAGTGATCGGACGAGCGTTAACGGCGGCTCGTCGGGACTGGTCGCGGTGGCCTTGACCAGATGCGCGAACGCCACCTCCAGGCAGGGGTGGTCCTTGCCGCAGCTGTACCGTCGGCGTCCTCGACGTCCTGCGCCGAGGTAAGGGTGAACCGGTTGCTGTGGCGTCGGTGCGCTCACCCATCGGGCCTCCCGTCGTGCGGATGACAGGCACGCACGCCCGGCCGTCCGGGGGATTGGTCGGCCGAGCGCTCTGCGCGGTGGGAACGGACCAACTCCGGTTTGCAGACCTGGGAGCCGGTCAGTTCGAGCTTTACACAACTAGTCACACATAGCAAGGACGACAACACGCTGCTTGTCACGACTAGTCGTGCGTGATCGAATGGCGGAGCAGACCTGGGAGTCCATATGCCCGTCAAACCGAAGTGGGAACAGCTCGCGGACCAGCTCCGCACTCAGATTCAGTCGGGAGAACTCTCGCCGGGAGACAAGTTGCCATCTACGGCACAGCTCAAGGCGGAGCATGGCGTCTCGACGACGGTGGTCCGGCAGGCCATCCTCGTGCTGCAAACGCAGGGGTGGGTAGAGGGTGTGCATGGCCTCGGCGTGTTCGTCGCCGACCGTTCGGAGTCGCGGTAGATCGCAGAGTGGCGAGATCTTGGAAGCTGAGGGCCCTTCTGGGGGCCGTTTTCTTCCAAGATCTGCGTGGAGGGTCGGGGATGGCGCAGTGCGCGAATCCCTCGCCGAGTACCACGAGCGCCTAGCACGCGATCTTGCACTCTTGGTCGGCGGAGCGCGGCCTACGCGCCGTTCTGACGGGGCAGTTAGGGCAGGCGGGCGATCTCTTCGGCGATCAGATCGTCCGCGTCGACCAGGCCCGAGGCTACGTCACGCAGCCGCTCCTGCCAGTCATGGTCGAACTCCTTGCCCTCGATCGCGGCGTTCGCAGTGGCCAGCGCGACGGCTGTCTCGGTGCTTGCCATCTGCCGTGCGAAGTACGTCCGCATCAGGTCGACGTCGAGTTGTTCGGAAGAGCCGGCGGATTCGGGCAGCACGCCGCGAGCGGCCCGCCAGGGCAGCTCGTTGCGCGCCATGGCGGACAACTCGGTCGCAGAGAACCTGCCGTACTCGCGGGCCACCCAGCGGACGGATTCGCGCTGGGAGTCGGTGAGCCGGGAGAGGGCTCCGAGGGGCCACTCCGAGACGTAGAGCTGTTGGCGGTGGTGCCGGTGGAGCAGCGGGATCACGGGGCCTTCCCGCCACGCCTCGATTGGCTCGGCGAACAGCGGCGAACCGCTGCGCGCCAAGTGCCACCCCTGGCAGTAGTAGACGAGCTTCTCGAACTTCATCGCGGTGACCCGGCCGACCTCGGCGAGTACCGCAGCGGCGACGTCGTGTGCGGTGGCCATCCGGCGAAACCTTCCATCGGACCTGCTCAGAGAGTACCGATGATCCGGGCGCACCCCGAGACTCCATGACGACGGCCGGCGGCTCCCGCCCGGGAACTGCCAGCCGCCACCCTCTCAGCGGTGCCCGTTGCCCGGCCGCCCCCACGGCCCGGTGATCGCGAACACGTACCCCGGCGACTGGATGTTGGCGAACAGCGTCCTCCCGTCCGCGCTGAACGTCGGCCCGGTGAACTCGCTGTCGTTCAGTTCGTTGCGCGCCAGCGGGTACGCCTTGCCCTGCTCGGTGACGCCGACCAGGTGCGACACGCCCTCGCCGTCCTCGGCCAGGATCACCCCGCCGTACGGCGAGACGGTGATGTTGTCCGGCCCGTCGTAGTTGCCGTGGTCGGCCTCCGGGTCGGTGTTCACCCCGAAGATGGTCTTCAGCGTGACGGTCTGCCGGCGCGGGTCGTAGAACCACACCTGCCCGTCGTGCTCGTTGGCGCTGCCGTCGTCGTGCCGCGCGTAGCTCGCCACGAAGTACGCGCCGCCGTCGCCCCACCAGGCACCCTCCAGCTTGCGGCTGCGGGTCACCTCGGCGTCGGTGAACTGCTTGCGTACCGACACGGTGCGGGCGTCCCGGTCGGGCACCTCCACCCACTCGACGCGGTAGCGGGTGCCCGGGGTGGTGGCCTCGGACAGGTCGGCCACGTGCGTGTCGCCGCGCAGGCAGCGCATCGCGGCGAGGCTGCCGGCGGTGCCGCCGTCGGGCCGCTGGGCCAGCGCCCGCAGCGCGCCCTTGCCGGCCCGGAAACCGGGCGGCGGCGTCCACCGGAAGTACAGGCCGTTCGGCCCGCTCGCGTCCTCGGTCAGGTAGATCGAGTGGGTGTACGGGTCGACGGCGACCGCCTCGTGGGAGTACCGCCCGAGGAACGTCAGCGGCACCGGGTCGGTGTTGGCGGACCGGTCGTGCGGGTCGACCTCGAAGACGTACCCGTGGTCCTTGAGGTATCGCCCACCGGCCCGCTGCTCGGTCTCCTCGCAGGTCAGCCACGTGCCCCACGGGGTGATGCCACCGGCGCAGTTGTTGTGCGTGCCGGCGACGCTCACGTACTCGCGCAGCCGCCGCCCGTGCCGGTCCACCTCGATGGTGGTGGTGCCGCCGCGGGCGCCCGGGTCGTAGGTGAGACCGGGCAGCGCCGGCACCGGGTACGGCTCGTCGCCGCCGATCTCGTGGTTGTTCACCAGCACCGAGCCGTGCGGGCCGCGGAAGCAGCCGGTGCCGTCCGCGTCGCTCGGCGTGGGCTGCCCGGACTCCAGCAGCGTCGCACCCGCCCGCGCGACGACCGTGTACGAGAACCCGGGCGGCAGCGCCAGCAGGCCGGCCGGGTCCGGCACCAGGTCGCCGTAGCCGACGGCGGGGCGGCACGCGGGCCGGGCCGCCGCCGGTCCGGCGATCGCCTCCAGACTGCCGGCCACCACGATGCCGAGTCCGCCGGCCACGCCGCCGCGCAGCAGGGACCGCCGGGGGAGAGGTGAGGAGGTCACGTCGTCGCCTTCCTGTGCGCACGGATGCCTGAGGGAAGGCAAGCCGGGCCGGGGGAACGGCGGGCGGCGCGGCCGTCCGCCGCCGGGTGAACAGTGGACGAATCCCCGGTGCGGAGCGCCACGTGCCGCCGTGGCGCGCGTCCGTTAGGGTTCCCTCGATCGCAAACGTCGGAGGGCGGACGGTGGGCAGACTCGCGGCGGCGTACCGGCAGGCGGTCGATCGGCATCGACGGGCGGTGCGGCACTGGGAGGCGGCCCGGCGGCTGCTCGGCGCCGCCGGCCCGGCGCCCGTGGGGAGCCCCGAGCTGGTCGCGCGGCTGGCCCGCCTCGGCGGTGAGCTGGCCGCCGCGGTGCCTGGCACCGCCCGCGTCGCGACCCACCCCGTTCCGGTACGCCTCGGCGCGGCGACCACAGTCGACGGCACGTTCCCAGTGCTCGTGCCGGTGGGGGCGGGCGCGCACCTGGCGGTCGACGTGGACGCCCGTGACCCGCGCGTCGGCGAGCTGCTGCGTGCGGTGGTGGTACGGCTGCTGACCGCCGCCCCGGCCGGCGCGATCCGGGTGGCCGGCATCGACCAGGCCGCCTTCGGCGCGGCGTTCCTGCCGCTGCGCCCGCTGCAGGACGCCGGGGTGCTCGCCGCGGCGGCCACCACCGAGGCGGAGACGACAGCCCTGCTCGACCTGGCCGAGCGGCACGCGCGTACCGCCCAGCGATCCGCGCCGGAGGACCGCGAACTGCTCGTGGTGGTCGCCGCGTCCGCGCCGCCGCCCCGGGAGCTGGCCCGGCTGGCGGCGCTCACCCACGCCGGACCGGCCGCCGCCGTCTGCGTGCTGCTCGCCGGCCACCCGCCGGCCGGGCCGACCGCCGCGCCGCCGCTCGGCGCCACCACCCAGCTTCGCGTCACCGAGCGCTACACCCTCGTCGGAGACCCGCCCGGCCGCCCGTTCAGCGCCGACGGCAGCGGGCTGGCCGCACCGGTGGTGCTCGACGGCGACCCGTCGCACGCCACTGTGACCGCGCTGGCCCGCCGGTACGCCGAGGCCGCCGGCCAGGACGGCGTCACGTTCGCCGACCTGCTGCCCGCGCAGCGCTGGGCCGGGTCCGCCGCCTCCGGGCTGCGTACCGTGCTCGGCCGGGCCGGCCGCCGGCCGCTGACTGTGGCGTTCGACGACGCCACCCCGCACTGGCTTGTCGGCGGGCGCACCGGCGCCGGCAAGACGGTCCTGCTGCTCGACGTGCTCTACGGGCTGGCCGCCCGCTACTCCCCGGCCGAGCTGCGGCTGATGCTGCTCGACTTCAAGGAGGGCGTCAGCTTCACCGAGTTCGTGCCCACCGACCGCGACCCGTCCTGGCTGCCGCACGCCGACGCGGTGGGCATCGAGTCGGACCGCGAGTACGGCGTGGCGGTGCTGCGCGAGCTGCGCGCCGAACTGGGCCGCCGCGCCGACCTGCTCAAGCGGCACGGCGTCAGCCGGCTCGCCGACGTGCCGCCCAACGCCCGGCCGCCCCGGATCGTCACGGTGGTCGACGAGTTCCACGTGCTGTTCGCCGGCAACGACGCGCTGGCCCGGCAGGCGGTCGACCTGATCGAGGAGCTGGCCCGCAAGGGCCGCTCGTACGGCCTGCACCTGGTCCTGGCGAGCCAGAGCACCACCGGCGTCGAGGCGCTCTACGGCCGGGCCGAGGCGATCTTCGGGCAGTTCCCGCTGCGGATCGCGCTACCAGGCGGCGACGCCGTGCTGGACCCGCGCAACGACGCCGCGCGCGGGCTCACCGTCGGCGTCGCGGTGGTGAACACCGGCGCGGGCGCGCCCGGCGCGGACGTCGAGGTGCGGTTCCCGGACGCGCACGCCGCCTCGGCCGACCTGGCGGCGCTGCGCCACGAGCTGCACGCCGCCCGCCCGGCCGGTTCGCGCCCGCCGGCCGTCTTCCGGGGGCACGAGACGCCCCGGCTCACCGACGACCCCGCCTGGGCGGCGCTGACGCCCGGCGCCGACCCGCCGTACGCGCTCGTCGGCCGCGTGGTCGACGTGGCCGGCAGCCCGGCGGGGTTCGCGCTCGACGCCAGTCCGGGCCGGCACCTGGCGGTGGTCGGCACCGCCGCGGCCGGCGCCGACGTGCTCCGCTCGGCCGCCCTGTCCCTGGCCCGCCAGCACGCCCCCGGCACCGCCCGGTTCCTGTTCGCGCCGCTGGCGCCGGGCACCACCGAAGCCGCCGACGACCTGGCCATGACGCTCGCCGCCGCCGGGCACCCGGTCCGGCGCCTCGACGCCGCCGCGCTGCGCGCCCAGCTCGCCGAGGCCGCCTCCGGCGACGCCCCGGCGGCCGGGCGCACCTACCTGGTGGTGTTCGGGATGGACGCCGCCGCCACGACGCTCGCCGCCTCCGACCCGGCCACGTTCCGATCCGGGTACGACGACCTGCGCGCCGTGCTGCGCCAGGGGCCCGCGCGCGGTGTGCACGTGCTCGGCTGGTGGCGCGGGCTGCGCCGGCTCGCCGACGACCTGGGCGGCAGCGGGCACCGTGACGACGTGACCGGCCTTGTCGCGCTGAACGTGCCCGCCGCCGACCTGGGCCTGCACCTCGGCGCGCACGACCTGGCGTACGTCCCGCGCGAGGGCCGCGCCCTGCTCGTCGACCGGCACGAGCACCGCACCGCGCTGATCGTGCCGTTCGCCGCCGGGGGAGAGGTCACCCCGTGAGCGCGAGGAGTGAGCCGGGTTTGCGAGCCCCGCAGTCGCGAACGAAAGACATCACATGAGCGGATTCGACGAGTACGCGGCGCTGCTGCGGGAGCTGTCCACCCGGCAGCGGGGCGGGGAGCGGGAGATCGCCGCCGAGGCGGAGCGCCGCCGTGGCCTCCAGGCCGCTGTCGACTCGCTCGGGCAGCGGCTCTCCGCCCAGGGGCAGCACCTGGATCGGCTCGGGCAGGCGATCGGCGTGCCGATGACCTCGGTCCCGGCCGAGGCGCCGGTGCCGGCGGCGGTGGCCGCCGGGGGAGCGCCGGATCCCGCGCCCGTTCCGGGGGACGGGGTGACCGGCGGCGCAGCCGACGCCCCGGGGCGGCCGGAGGTCGGGGCGTACCCCTCGGGTGGTGTGCCCGCGCCGCGAGCGGGTGACCCGGCGGCGGAGCTGGCGGCGGCGGGCCGGCTCGCCGAGGAGGCCGACGGGTACGGCCGGCAGGCCGACGCGCTGGCCCGCACGCCGGTGCTGCTGCCCACCTGGTCCGCGCCAGCTCGGGCGGTGGTGGTGTACGCGGGCTGCGCGCTCGTCGGCTCGCTGCTGATGCTGATCGCGATCATCGGTTCGTCGCTGCCGGTGGCCGGGCTGGACCTGGTGGCGGCGCTGTCCTGCGCGGGCGTTCCGTTGATGTCCTTCGTGGCCGGTCAGGTGGTACTCGCCCGCTGGGGCCGCCCGGCGGTGGAGGGCGACGCGCCGCCCGGGCGGTACGTGCCGCTCGGTTTCGTGATCTGCGCCCTGGTCTCCCCGTCCTTCTTCTGCCTCTATCTCCTCCTCTTCCGCCTCCTCCGCTGACCTTCTACCCGCTCCGTCGATCATGGAGTTTCGGCCCCGGGGGCGCGGCAATTGTGGCTTTCGGGCGGGCGGAAAGTGCAAGATCGCGAAGGCGGTGGGGTGGGGCGGGGCGGTAGGCTCGCGGGGTCGGTGAGCTGGGGGAGGGCGTGTGAGCGCGGCGGAGATCATCGCCAGGCTGGCGGCGGCGGCACAGAAGCTGGACGAGGCCAAGGCGCGCACCGCCGCCGCCGCGCAGGACGCGGCCGAGGCGCGGGCGCTGGTGGCGGGCGCGCTGGAGGGGGCCACGGCGGGGCCGCTTATCGGCGCCATCGACTCCTACCGGCAGGCGCTGGCGCAGGCCGCGCAGGGCGGGGAGCCGGCCCGGCAGCACGTGCAGGAGACAATCGCGAAGGTCCAGGCGCTGGGCAACTGAGCCCGGCCCGGCATGCCGGTTTGCGCGCAGGGCGCGACAAGGGTTACCGACGCGTAACTTTTCATTGACGTGCGTGAAATCGGACACGCATCATCGTGTCCACGATCGATCGGATCCCACCCGTCCCCCCGGGTACGCCCGGGTGCCTCCCCCCGGAGGTGCAGCCCATGCTGCTCCGAACGATCCTGGCCGCCACCACCGCCGCCACCGTCCTGCTCGTCCCGGCCGCCGCCCAGGCCGCCACCGCCGAACCCGCCGCCCCGTCGAACGCGGCCACCGTCGCCACCGCCGCGCAACGGGCCGCCGCCGCTGCCGCCGACCCGGTGATCGTGGTCGGCGGCCTGAGTGGAATCTCCATCGCGTACGAGCCGATCGCCGCCCGGCTGCGCGCCGACGGCTACCGGGTCTCGATCTTCCAGTTGCCGAACCTCGGTCTCGGCGACATCCGCGAGTCCGCCCGGACGTTGTCGTCCTACGTGGACCGGGTGCGCGCCAGCACCGGCGCGGCCCGCGTCGACCTGGTCGGCCACTCCGAGGGTGGCCTGGTCAGCCGCTGGTACGTCAAGTACCTCGGCGGCGCGGCCACCGTCGACCAGTACGTCAGCCTGGGCAGCCCGCAGTACGGCACCTACGTCGCCAACCTGGTCGCCGTCCTCGGGCTGGGCAGCTGCGCCGGGGTGATCGCCTGCCAGCAGATGACCATCGGGTCGAGCTTCCTCGCCGACCTCAACGCCGGGGACGACACCCCCGGCCCGGTGCGCTGGGCAACGGTGCGCACGTGGCAGGACGAACTGGTCCGGCCGGTCGACAACGCCGTGCTCGCCGACGGCGCGACGAACATCCTGGTGCAGGCGTGGTGCCCGCTGCGGGTCGTCGGCCACCTCGGGCTGGTGCTGGACGGCACCACCTACACGGCGGTGCGCCAGGTGCTCGCCGGTGCCCCGGTCCAGCCGAACTGCTTCGCGGTCTGAGCCACGTGCCGGGCCCGCCGTTCGCGCGGGTCCGGCACGTCCCGCCGTTCGCGCGCGGGCCCGGCATGTCCCGCCGGGCGTCGGCGCGGGCGGAACCCGGCCCGGGCCGGTCGCTCAGTCCGCGTCCCGTCCCGTGATCAGGTCGGCGGCCCGCCAGGCCAGCGCGGTCACCGGGGCGCTGGTCCAGCCGGCCACCATCACCGGCAGCACCGACGCGTCGACCACCCGCAGCCCGTCCACGCCGCGTACCCGCAACTCCGGGTCGACCACGTGGTCGTCGCCGGCGCCCATCGCGCAGGTGCCGATCGCGTGGTAACCGCAGTAGCCGCGCGCCACGGCCGCCTCGACGATCTCCGCGTCGGTGGTGGTCGCCGCTCCGGGCACCGTCTCGGCCTGGATCCGCCGCGCGATCGGCCCGGTGCGGAAGAACTCCCGCATCCGGCGGAACAGATCCACCGCCACCCGCTGGTCGTGCTCGGTGGCGAGGTAGTTCGCCACGATGCCCGGCGGCGTACGCGGGTCCGCGTCGGTGATCGTCAGGCTGCCCTCGCTGTCCGGCCGGGTGACAGTGCCCAGGCACATCACGCCCGGCTCCCGTTCGAGTTCCAGCGCCCTGCCGGGCCGCGGCGGGGCGGCCGAGAACGGCGCCATCAGCAGGTGCGCGTCCGGGCGGTCCAGATCCGGGCGGGACTTGAGATGGGCGGCCACGTCCAGCACCGGCAGGGCGAGCGGCCCGCCCCGGGTGAGCAGCCAGCGCAGCGTCGCCCGGGCCTGCCCGAGCGGGCTGCCGATGGTCATGTTGTGGCCGCCGGGCTCGGCGAGGCGGTGTTGAAGCACCATCGACCGGTGCTCGCGCAGCCCCGCGCCGACCCGGGGCCGGTCGAGCAGCACCGGCACCCCGGCGGCGCGCAGCGTGTCCGCCGGGCCGATGCCGGAGACCTGCAACAGGTGCGGGGTGGCCAGGGCGCCCGCGGCGAGGATCACCTCACCCGCCGCCCGGTGCTCGGCCTCCCGGCCGCCGTGCGCCACCCGTACGCCTGTGGCCCGGCCGCCCTCGACGAGCACCCGCAGGGCGACGGCGCCGACCTCGACGGTCAGGTTGGGCCGGCGCCGGACCGGGTGCAGGAACGCGTCGGCGGCGCTGACCCGGCGTCCGCCGTGGATGGTGGCGGTGGGGTAGCCGATCCGCTCGTCGTCGTGGGCGTCCAGGTCGTCGGCGTGGCGCCAGCCCAGCTCGGCGCCGGTGGCCACCATCTCCTCGGCGAGCGGGTCGGTGCCGGTGGCGACGGACAGCCGCACCGGGCCGCCCGTGCCCCGGTGCGGCGCGGGCCCGAGGGGGTGGTCCTCCAACCGCTGGAACACGGGCCGCATGGTCGACCAGCCCCAGCCCAGCGGTTCGAGGGCGTCCCAGTCCCGGGCCGCGCCGCGGCTCCAGATCATGCCGTTCACCGACGTCGAGCCGCCGACCATCCGCCCGCGCTGCCAGATCTCCCGGCGGCCCGGCCCGGTGGTGGCCGGGTAGTGCCAGGCGGTGCGCTCGTCGTCCATCAGCCGGGAGAACGCCTTCGGTACGCGCACGTACGGGCTGCGGTCCCAGCCGCCCGCCTCCAGCAGCAGCACCCGGGTGCCCGGATCCTCGGTGAGCCGGTTGGCCAGCACGCACCCCGCCGCCCCGGCGCCCACGATGACGTAGTCGAACTCCTCCACAACGGACCCCCACTCGCGAGAATCCTTCTGACGGTAGTTGTTCGATCACATTCCGCGAAAGGGGCCGGTCGGGGGAGGTGCGTGACCCGCTCAGGCGGCCTTTGCCAGCGCCTCGAACTCGTCGTCGGTCAGCACCACCTCGGCCGCCGCCACGTTCTCCTCCAGGTGCGCCACCGACGACGTGCCCGGAATCGGCAGCATCACCGGCGACCGGCGCAGCAACCAGGCCAGCGCGAGTTGCGCCGGGGTGGCGCCGTGCGCGGTCGAGATCGCGTCGAGCGGGCCGCCGGGCCGGGCCAGGCTGCCGGTGGCGATCGGGAACCACGGGATGAACGCCAGGTCGTGGCGCTCGCAGTGCTCCAGCACGTCCTCCGCGCTGCGGTCGGCCAGGTTGTAGAGGTTCTGCACGGACACGATCGGCGCGATCGCCTGTGCCGCCTCGATCTCCTCGACACTGACCTGGGACAGCCCGATGTGCCGGATCTTGCCCTCCTGCCGCAGCAGCGCCAGCTCGCCGAGCTGGTCGGCCAGCGGGACCTTCGCGTCGATGCGGTGCAGCTGGTAGAGCGGGATGCAGTCCAGGCCCAGGTGGCGCAGGCTCAGCTCGCACTGCTGGCGCAGGTACTCCGGGCGGCCCACCGGCCGCCAGTCGTCCGGGCCGGAGCGGGTCAGCCCGGCCTTCGTCGCGATGACCAGGTCGTCGGCGTACGGGTGCAGCGCCTCGCGGATCAGCAGCTCGCTGACGAACGGCCCGTACGAGTCGGCGGTGTCGATGAACGTGACGCCCATCTCGTACGCGCGGCGCAGCACCCGTACCGCCTCGGCCGGATCCTTCGGGTCACCCCACACCCCCGGACCGGTGAGCTGCATCGCCCCGTAGCCGAGGCGGTCGACCGGCAGGTCGCCACCGATCCGGTAGGTACCCGACGCCTTGGCGGGCTGGGTGCTGGTGGCCATTCGTGCTCCTCCTGTGCTCGTTCTGTGCTCGTTCGTGCCTCGCGGGGTGGTGCTGCGCCCCGACCCCTGGACATTCCCCGAATCGGGGCGGCGAAGCACTGGCAGTTGCGCCGAGCTGCCCCGGCACGCCGGGCCGCCGTGGCAGGCTGGGCGGAACGGTGGTCAGGAGGTGCGCATGGCCGCGACGCCACGGCTCGACTTCGCGCTCGACACATACGAGTGCATCGTGCTCTACCCGGGGCCCTCGGGGCGGGCCCTGCCGGACGAGACCGTGCAGCGGTTGCAGGCCGAGCACCTTCAGCACATGCGGGCGCTGCAGCGGCGCGGCATCGTGCTCGTGGACGGGTCGGTGGACGGCCCGGCCCGGGAACCCGACCCGCCGATCGGCTTCGGCCTGGCCCGGACCGGCTCGGTGGACGACGTCCGCAGCGTCATGGAGGCCGACCCGGCGGTGCAGGCCGGGCTCTACCGCGTCGAGGTGCTCACCTTCCTGTGCCCGGCCGGCTCGCTGGAGTTCCCGCTGGTCAAGACGGAGAGCTGAGGCTCCGCGCGCGTACCTTCGACGGCCCCGCCGGCCGGCGCGTACCCCCGGCCCGCCCACGGCCCCAGCGGCCGGGCACGGCCGTGCCACAGTGCCCCCGGCCGGCCGGTGACGGGGAGCGGTACGATTTCTCACCGCGCGGTCGCTGATGCCCGCCACACGACGTTCCGGTGCGGTACGCCTACGCCCGCCCAGCGGTTGACGCGCGTCGTTGGACAGATGTTCCACAGTCCGCAAGGGGTCGGCCGGGAGGCCGACCCGGAGGAGAGACTAGCCTGATGGGCGTGACACGCCGCGCGAAGATCGTCTGCACCCTCGGCCCCGCAACCGCGTCCCCGGAGCGTATCCGCGGCCTCGTCGAAGCGGGCATGAACGTGGCGAGGCTCAACTTCAGCCACGGCAGTCACGCCGACCACGAGTCGGTCTACCGGCTGGTCCGCGAGGCGGCCGAGGCGGCCGGCAAGCCGGTCGCGGTGCTCGCCGACCTCCAGGGCCCCAAGATCCGCCTGGGCCGGTTCGCCGACGGACCGCACGAGTGGCGCACCGGCGACTCGGTGGTGATCACCGGGGACGAGGTGGAGGGCACCAAGGAGCGGGTCTCCTGCACCTACCGCAAGCTGCCCCAGGAGGTGAAGCCGGGCGACCGGCTGCTGATCGACGACGGCCGGGTCGCGGTCGAGGTCAGCGACGTCACCGGCAACGACATCCGGTGCCTGGTCACCGAGGGCGGCCCGGTCTCCAACAACAAGGGCGTCTCGCTGCCGAACGTCGCGGTGAGCGTCCCGGCCCTGTCCGACAAGGACGCGCAGGACCTGCGCTTCGCCCTCGGTCTCGGCGTCGACCTGGTCGCGCTCTCCTTCGTCCGCTCGCCCGACGACATCAAGCTCGTCCACTCGATCATGGACGAGGAGGGCGTGCGCCGCCCGGTCCTGGCCAAGGTCGAGAAGCCGGAGGCGGTCGACCACCTGGAGGCGATCGTGCTCGCCTTCGACGGGGTCATGGTCGCCCGCGGCGACCTCGGCGTCGAACTGCCACTGGACCAGGTGCCGCTGGTGCAGAAGCGCGCCGTGCAGCTGTGCCGGGAGAACGCCAAGCCGGTCATCGTGGCCACCCAGATGCTCGACTCGATGATCGAGAACTCGCGCCCGACCCGCGCCGAGGCGTCCGACGTGGCGAACGCGGTGCTCGACGGCGCGGACGCGGTGATGCTCTCCGGCGAGACGAGCGTCGGCAAGTACCCGGTGCTCACCGTCAGCACCATGGCCAAGATCGTCACCACCACCGAGGCGGGGTCCATCGCCGTCCCCCGGTTGCAGCACGATCCGCGTACGCACGGCGGCGCGCTCACCGTCGCCGCCTCGTCGATCGCCCGGGCCATCGGCGCCAAGGCCATGGTCGCGTTCTCGCAGACCGGTGACACCGTCAAGCGGCTGGCCCGGCTGCACTGCGACCTGCCGCTGCTGGCGTTCACGCCGGTGCCGGAGGTGCGCAACCAGCTCGCGCTGTCCTGGGGCGTGGAGACGTTCCTGATGCCGTTCGTCCAGCACACCGACGACATGTTCCGCCAGGTCGACCAGGCGCTGCTCGGCCTCAACCGGGCCAACCCGGGCGACTACGTGGTGATCGTGGCGGGCAGCCCGCCCGGCACGCCCGGCTCCACCAACACCCTGCGCGTGCACCAGCTGGGTTCGCTGGTCGACGCGGCCTCGGCACGAGCCCTCCAGTGAGCGCGAGGAGTGAGCCGGGTTTGCGAGCCCCGCAGTCGCGAACGAAGGCGACACAGTGAGTGGTGTGGCGACCGGGCAGGCGGCTGTCGACCAGCTACTGGAGGTGCTCGACCTCGCCCGTACCGGGGAGATGACCTTCCGGGGGATGAGCCCGCAGGTGGGCCCGCAGCGGGTCTACGGTGGCCAGGTCGCCGGCCAGGCCCTGGTGGCGGCCGGCCGCACCGTCGACGCGGAGCGGGCCGTGCACTCCCTGCACGGCTACTTCGTGCGCCCCGGCGACCCGGCCGAGCCGATCGAGTACCAGGTGGAGAACGTCCGCGACGGCCGCTCCTTCTCGGTGCGCCGTTCGGTGGCGTTGCAGCACGACAAGCCGATCTTCTTCATGTCGGCGTCGTTCCAGCGCCAGGAGGAGGGGCTGGACCACCATGCCCCGCTCCCGCCGGACGTGCCTGGTCCGGACGACGTGCCGACCATGACCGACCGGCTCTCCCGCTACCCGGAGCGCCTGGGCATCTGGGGGATGATCCCGCGCCCGATCGACGTGCGCTACGTCGGCGAGCCCGGCTGGGTGCGCCCCGGCGACCGCCCGGCCGAGCCGCACCAGCGGGTGTGGATGCGCCTGGACGGCAAACTGCCGGACGATCCGCTGCTGCACGCGTGCGCGCTCACGTACGCCTCCGACCTGACGCTGCTGGACTCGGTGCTCTCGGTGCACGGCGAGGTGTGGGGGCCGGGCGGCGTGGTCGGCGCGAGCCTCGACCACGCGCTGTGGTTCCACAGGTCGTTCCGCGCCGACGAGTGGTTCCTGTACGACTGCTGGAGCCCGTCCGCGTCCGGTGCGCGTGGCCTGGCCACGGGCCGGATGTTCACCACCGACGGCCGGCACATCGCCAGCGCCGTGCAGGAGGGTCTGCTGCGGCGCGTGGGCGGCTGAACGCCCGGCCCGGTGACCCGCCCGCACGGGTCGGCGGGCCAGCTCCCGGCACAGCGGACTAACCTGGCCGTATGCGTCTCTCCGCCCGGGTCGACTATGCCCTCCGCGCGGCTGCCGAGCTGGCCTCGGTAGCGGACGAGGAGGCCACCGGGCGGAGCCGGCCGGTGACCGCCGAACAGATCGCCCGCGCGCAGGACATCCCGCCGAAGTTCCTGGAGAGCATCCTGCTGCAACTGCGCCGCGGCGGCATCGTGCACGCCCAGCGTGGCCCCGAGGGCGGCTACTGGCTGGCCCGGCCGGCCGGGGAGATCTCCCTGGCCGAGGTGATCCGGGTCATCGACGGTCCGCTCGCGCACGTGCGCGGGCAGCGGCCGGAACAGCTCGGCTACCAGGGCGCGGCCCGCGCGTTGCAGGACGTCTGGATCGCGCTGCGGGCCAGCGAGCGGGAGATCCTCGATCTGGTCACCATCGCCGACGTGGCCACGGGGGCGCTGCCCGGCCGGGTCAACGAGCTGGCCGCCGACCCGCGCGCCTGGAGCTGACGGGCGCCTCCGCACGCTCCGGCACACCGTCCGGCGTCTCCTACCAACCGGATGGGGGACTTGACCCGGGGCGCCCTCGTGCCGCATTGTCGACCAAGTCGATAGGAGATACCGAAAAGTCAGGGGGCGCTCGTGCGCAAGCTGCTGGTCCTCGCCCTCGTCGGGCTCGCCGCGCAACTCGTCGACGGCGCGCTCGGCATGGCCTACGGGCTGACCTCCTCGACCCTGCTCCTGTTCGCCGGTGTCGCGCCCGCTGCCGCGTCCGCCTCGGTGCACCTGGCCGAGATCGGCACCACGCTGGCGGCGGGTGTGTCGCACTGGCGGTTCGGCAACGTCGACTGGCGGGTGGTCGGCCGTATCGCGCTCCCCGGCGCCATCGGCGCGTTCGCCGGGGCGACGTTCCTCAGCTCCATCTCCACCGAGGCGGCGGCGCCCTGGATGGCCGCCATCCTGTTCACGCTCGGCGCGTACCTGCTGGTGCGGTTCTCCCGGCCGCTGCGCGCCAACCGGGCCGCCGGCCGCTTGCGCAGCCGGTTCCTCGCCCCGCTCGGCCTGGTTGCCGGCTTCGTCGACGCCACCGGCGGCGGGGGCTGGGGCCCGGTCGCCACCCCGGCGCTGCTGGTCTCCGGCCGGATGGAACCCCGCAAGGTCATCGGCTCGGTGGACACCTCCGAGTTCGTGGTGGCCGGCGCGGCGAGCATCGGCTTCCTGATCGGCCTGGGCTCCGAGGGCTTCCTGCTGCCCACTGTTGCCGCCCTTCTGATCGGCGGCCTGATCGCCGCCCCGATCGCGGCGTGGCTGGTCCGCATCGTGCCCGCCCAGCTGCTCGGCGCCGTGATCGGCGGCGTGATCGTGCTGACCAACGCCCGCACGCTGCTGAGCGCCGGCGGCGTGGGCGGCTCGCTGCCGGTGGTGGTGTACGTGCTGCTCGGCGGCGCCTGGCTGGTCGCCGTCGGGCTGGCGGTGCGCGCGCTGCGCCGTACCCGCCGGGCCCGCGCCACTGTCGACGCCGCACTCGCCGCCACGTCGCCCGCCGAGGCGGGGGAACCCGAGCTCGCCACGTCGGCGGAGCCGGGGGAGTCCGTCAAGCCGGCGGAAGCCGTCAAGCCAGCGGGAGCCGTCGAGCCGGCGGAGGTCGTCAAGCCGGTGGAGGCGGTCGAGCCGGCGGAGGCCGTGAGGCCGGGGCGGGCCCCGGAGCCGGAGGCCGCCACCGAGAGCGCCGAGGCCGCGGAGTCGCGGAAGCTCGCCGCCGCCGTCGAAGGCTGAGCCGCTCGCGGTTTCCCGGCCGCGCCTCCTCCCGGGAGGGCGCGGCCCGGGACAAAGGTCGCCGGTCGCCGGTCGCCGCTCCGCCAGCCGTCGCCCTGTTGACGGCCGCGCCGCCGCCCGCCGGGCGCCAACCGCGCGACCGGGGTGAAGGGCGCGCGACGTCCTCGGTGGGCCCGGCGAGGGGCGGCGCTTGTGGGGGTGTCCGGCGGTGACCTAGGCTGACGGGGCGCGGAGCCTAATCACCGACGTCGATGTGTTGGCGTCGCCCCTCGCGTCAGGGCACGTATCCGCCGGTCCGGGCAGACCGGCGTCGCCGCGTGCCTGACCTCCGCGAAAGGCATTTCCCGTGCACCTCACCACCCCACGCCACCGGCTTGCGCTGCTCGCCGCGGCCTCTGCGGTCACCCTGTCGGCGGGCGCGCTCACCACGATGACGGCCGCCGCGGCGGCCGTCGCCTGCCGGGTCGACTACCGGATCACCAACCAGTGGAGCGGCGGCTTCGGCGCCGACGTGACAGTCACCAACCTCGGCGACCCGGTCAACGGCTGGACCCTCGGCTGGAGCTTCGCCGCCGGCCAGCAGGTCGTCCAGGCGTGGAACGCGACGGTCAGCCAGTCCGGCACGCAGGTGAGCGCCCGCGACGCCGGCTACAACGCGGCCCTCGGCACCGGCGGCGCCGCCAACTTCGGCTTCAACGGCTCGTGGAACAACGCGTCGAATCCGGTCCCGGCCGCGTTCACGCTCAACGGCACCGCCTGCACCGGCGCGCCGTCCACCACGCCACCGCCGACCACGCCACCACCCACCACCCCGCCGCCGACCACGCCGCCACCCACCACACCCCCGCCGACCACCCCGCCGGCCGGGGCGAAGCAGATGGAGGACCTCGACCGAGGGCTGGTCAGCGTCCGCTCCGGAAACGGGAACCTGGTCTCCTGGCGGCTGCTCGGCACCGAGATCACAGGGGTTTCGTTCAACCTCTACCGGGGCGGCACCAAGGTCAACGGAAGCCCGATCACCGGCGCCACCACGTACCTGGACAGCGGCGCGGCGGCCGGCTCGGCGTACACCGTGCGGGCCGTGGTGAACGGCGCCGAGCAGGCGGCGTCCGCCCCGGCGCTCCAGTTCGCCAACGGTTACCTGGACGTGCCGATCCAGCCGCCGCCCGGTGGCACCACCCCGGCCGGGGAGGGCTACAGCTACTCGGCGAACGACGCGAGCGTTGGCGACCTCGACGGTGACGGCCGCTACGAGTTCGTGCTCAAGTGGGACCCGTCGAACGCCAAGGACAACTCGCAGTCCGGCTACACCGGCAACGTCTACGTCGACGCGTACACGCTCACCGGCACTCGGCTGTGGCGCGTCGACCTGGGCCGCAACATCCGCGCCGGCGCCCACTACACCCAGTTCCAGGTGTACGACTACGACGGCGACGGGGACGCCGAGGTGGCCATGAAGACCGCCGACGGCACCCGCTCCGGCACCGGCCAGGTGATCGGCAACGGCTCGGCCGATTACCGCAACTCCAGCGGTTACGTGCTCGCCGGCCCGGAGTACCTGACGATGTTCGACGGCCGCACCGGCGCGGCGCTGTCCACAGTCGACTACGACCCGCCGCGCGGCACCGTCTCGTCCTGGGGCGACTCGTACGGCAACCGGGTCGACCGGTTCCTCGCCGGCACCGCGTACCTGGACGGGCAGCGTCCCTCGCTGATCATGGCGCGCGGCTACTACACCCGGGCCGTCATCGCGGCCTGGGACTTCCGCGACGGCACGCTGCGCAAGCGCTGGACGTTCGACTCGAACGCCTCCGGCAACGGCGCCGCCGCCGGGCAGGGCAACCACCAGCTCTCCGTGGCCGACGTGGACAACGACGGCCGCCAGGAGATCGTGTACGGCGCCGCCACCATCGACGACAACGGCCGGCTGCTCTACTCCACCGGCAACGGCCACGGCGACGCGCTGCACGTCGGCGACCTCGACCCGGCCCGCGCGGGCCTGGAGGTGTTCAAGGTCGACGAGGACGGCAGCAAGCCCAGCTCCTGGATGGCCGACGCGCGGACCGGGCAGATCATCTGGCAGACCGCACCGAACGGCGACAACGGCCGCGGCGTCTCCGGCGACATCTGGGCGGGCAGCCCGGGTGCGGAGTCCTGGTCGTCGGCTGTCGACGGGCTACTGAACACCAGGGGGCAGAACGTCGGGCGTAAGCCGTCGTCGGCGAACTTCCTGATCTGGTGGGACGGCGACCCGGTCCGCGAGCTGCTCGACGCCACGAAGATCGACAAGTACGGCACCGGCGGGGAGACCCGGCTGCTCACCGGCAGCGGCGTCGCCTCGAACAACGGCACCAAGTCCACCCCGGCGCTCTCGGCCGACCTGCTCGGTGACTGGCGCGAGGAGGTGGTCTGGCGCACCTCCGACAGCACCGCGCTGCGGATCTACAGCACGCCCGTCACCACCGGCCTGCGCCTGCCCACGCTGATGCACGACCCGCAGTACCGCGTGGCAGTGGCCTGGCAGAACACCGCCTACAACCAGCCGCCGCACCCGGGCTTCCAGCTGGGCGACGGCATGAGCACACCGCCCGCCCCGAACATCTACCTGCGCTGAAACGGCAGGCACCGGGTCGCCGGCCGCGGAATCCGCTCCGCCGGCGACCCGGTGCACCACACCGCAGCATTCCCGACCCGTCCCGACCGGGAATGCCGTACCACCACCGGGGACAAAGTTATGCGTCCCACGCGACGGTGCGGTGACGTGGCTATGAAGAGCGTGTTTCAGGCGTCCCGGCGCAGCCCGCCGGCCACCTTCTCGGCGATCAGCTCGAACGAGCGGATCCGGTCGGCCACGTCGTACACCATCGTGGTGAGCATCAGCTCGTCCGCGCCGGTGCGCTCCAGCAACTCACCGAGCTGCCGGGCCACCGTCTCCGGCGAGCCGGTCGCCTGGCCGTCGCGGCGCTGGGCGACGAACTCCCGCTCGAACTCCGAGTACGGGTACGCCGCCGCCTCCTCCGGCGTGACCAGCGGTTCCGGCCGCCCCGACCGCAGCTTCAGGAACGACAGCCCGGCCGGTCCGGCCAGCCACTCGGCCCGCTCGTCGGTCTCGGCGCAGACCGCGTTCACCGCCACCATCGCGTACGGCCGGTCCAGCCACTGCGACGGCCGGAAGTGCTGCCGGTAGAGCCGCAACGCGGGGATCGTGTTCTGCGAGCTGAAGTGGTGCGCGAACGAGAACGGCAACCCGAGCAGGCCGGCCAGCTGCGCGCTGAAGCCACTGGACCCGAGCAGCCACACCTGCGGCGACTGGCCCCGCCCCGGCGTCGCGGTGATCGGGCCGGGCTCGGCGCCGGAGAAGTAGTTCATCAGGTCGGCCAGCTCACGCGGGAAGTGCTCGGCGGACAGGCCCTCCATGGTGCGGCGCAGCGCCAGCGCGGTCACCTGGTCGGTGCCCGGGGCGCGGCCGATGCCCAGGTCGATCCGGCCCGGATGCAGCGCCTCCAGGGTGCCGAACTGCTCGGCCACCACCAGCGGCGCGTGGTTGGGCAGCATCACCCCGCCCGAGCCGAGCCGGATCGTGCTGGTGTTCGCCGCCAGGTGCGCCAGCAGCACGGCCGGCGCGGAGCTGGCGATGGCGGGCATGTTGTGGTGCTCGGCCACCCAGAACCGGCGGTAGCCCAGCTCCTCGGTGCGGCGGGCCAGCTCCGTGGTGTGCCGCAGCGCCTCACCGGCACTGCCGGTCGCCGCCACCGGGGCAAGATCAAGAACAGACATGGGTACGTCGATCACAGCGTGGTGCAACAGGCCACGTGCCGGAATTGTTCCGCCGGGTGCGCTACCCCATACCCCGGGCCTGCTCGAAGATCAGGCTGGTCTGCGTGTGCTGCACCGCCGGGTCGACTGCGAGATGATCGAGGACGAAGTCCCGCAGGGCGTCCCCGGAGGCCGCCCGTACGTGCAGCACGTAGTCGTCCGCGCCGGCCACGTGGAACACCGACACCACCCCCGGCAGCCGTACCGAACGGGCCCGGAACGCGTCCACGGCGGCCCGCTCGTGCGCGGTCAGCCGCACCGAGACCAGCGCCTGCAACGGCAGGCCCACCGCAGCCGGGTCCACCTCCGCGTGGAACCCGCGGATCGCCCCGCACTCGCGCAGCGCCCGGGTGCGGGTCAGGCACGTCGACGGCGCC
Source organism: Micromonospora sp. NPDC049151 (assembly GCF_040648395.1). Taxonomy (NCBI): domain Bacteria; kingdom Bacillati; phylum Actinomycetota; class Actinomycetes; order Micromonosporales; family Micromonosporaceae; genus Micromonospora; species Micromonospora sp. NPDC049151. The sequence continues at coordinate 14,905 of NZ_JBEZDP010000006.1, read as the reverse complement.
ACCCCCACCCGCTCGGCCAGCGCGTTGTTCGGCAGCCGGCCGTCGGCCGCCAGCTCGGTGAGGATCGCGCGGTCGGTGTCGTCCAGGCCGGCGAACGGCCGTAGATCATTCGGTGCGGCAGGCATGTGACCATCCTTCACCGAATCACTCCCGGGCGAAAGCGTGATCGTCAGAATCTTCTTCGCTGGTATTGCCTTGTGCCGTCGTCATGTTCGACGCTTCCGGCATGACTTCCGTGGACACCGCAGCCGTACACGCCGGGCGCGCCGACCTCGCCGGGCTCGGCGTCCACGTCCCGCCGATCGACCTGTCCACCACCAACCCGCTGCCCTCGGTCGCGGGCGGCGGCGACGACTACGAGACACTCGCCACCGGCGGCACCCTCCCGGCCGGCGGCAGCGCCGTCTACCAGCGCCTCTGGAACCCCACTGTGGCCCGGTTCGAGACCGCGCTCGCCCAGCTCGAAGGCACCGCCGAGGCGGTCGCGTTCGCCAGCGGCATGGCCGCGCTCACCGCCACCCTGCTCGCCGCCACCCGCGACGGCAAGCGGCACGTCGTCGCCGTCCGCCCCCTCTACGGCGGCACCGACCACGTCCTCGCCACCGGCCTGCTCGGCACGGAGGTCACCTGGGCCACCACCGCCGACGTGGCCGCCGCGATCCGGCCCGACACCGCAGTGGTCGTGGTCGAGACCCCGGCGAACCCCAGCCTCGACCTGGTCGACATCGCCGCGCTCGCCGCCGCCGCCGGTGACGTCCCGCTGCTCGTCGACAACACCGTCGCCACCCCGGTGCTCCAACAGCCCGCCCGCCACGGCGCCGCGCTCGTGCTGCACAGCGCCACCAAGAGCATCGGCGGCCACGGCGACGTCCTCGCCGGCGTCGTCGCCTGCGCACCGGAGTGGGCCGCCCGGCTGCGCCAGGTCCGCGCCGTCACCGGTGCCGTCCTGCACCCGCTCGGCGCGTACCTGCTGCACCGCGGTATCCAGACCCTCCCGCTGCGCGTCCGCGCACAGCAGGCCGGCGCGGAGAAGCTCGCCGCCTGGCTCGCCGGGCACCCCGCCGTCGAGCGCGTCCACCACCCGTCGCTGCACGACCCGGCCGGGCTGGTCGGCCGGCAGATGTCCGGCACCGGCAGCCTGCTCGCCTTCGAGGTACGCGGCGGTGCTCCCGCCGCGGCCGAGGTCGCCGGCGCCTGCGAGCTGATCACCCACGCGGTGTCGCTCGGCGGCGTCGACACGCTGATCCAGCACCCGGCCTCGCTCACCCACCGGCCGGTCGAGGGCGACGCGAAGCCCTGCGGCGGGCTGCTGCGCGTCTCGGTGGGCCTGGAGGACCCGGAGGACCTGCGGGCGGACCTCGCGCGGGCACTGTCGCGGATCTGACGTCGCCCGGCAGAGCGCGTCCGCGGTGTCGTCCGGTCACGACTTCGGGCCCACGTGCCGGTCGAGGGCGGCGACCGCCTCCCGGCGGGCGACTGACAGGGACCACGGCAGATTCATCCGCCACGCGATGCCGAGCAGGTCGAGGGACCACTGGCACAGCGCCATGATGTCGGTGGAGCGGTTGGAGAACATGTAGCGGGGATAGACGTACTGCTTCCCGCGAACGACGACCCGGTTGGTGAAGCGGCAGCCGTCGGAGTGGAAGAGTCCCCGCAGGAAGTCGCCCGGGTGGGCCTCGACGATGCTCCGCTGCCAGGCGGCCAGGACGATCGGGCGCTCGTGTTTCTTGCCCGGTCCGTGCTGGGGGAACAGGCACGGCCAATGGAGTGCTGTGCTCTGTATGGCGACACAGCCGCGCTTCTGGATGCGCTGCACCTTGTTGGCCAACACCGCCCGCATCGCTGCGTCGCACTTCTCGATCAGGCTCGGCCAGGCGTCGGCACAGTAGATGCGGAGCACCGGCGTCCGGTCCGTGGTGACCAGGTGTCCGTCACCAAGATAGAGCCCGAGCAGGTAGGCGTAGGAGGCATGGTCGGGTGGAGCGTCCGGATTGGGGCGGCACCGGAAGCAGCGGACGGCGCTTCCGAAGATCGCCGGCTCTGGTCGGTCGACGCACCAGTGCCAGACCGTGGTGTAGGGCAGGGAGAGGCTGCGGGCCACCGAACGGATGTTGTGACCCTGGGCGCGAAGGGCGCGGGCTCGTGCCCGCATTTCGGGAGGATGCACGGCAACATCCTCGAACACCTGTATGACAAGAGTGCCGGGAGCGGGATTCGAACCCGCAAGCCCTTTCGGGCAGAAGTGTTTGAGACTTCCGTGTATGCCGTTCCACCATCCCGGCGGGGTGCGGTAACTGTACCCGACTAGGCTCATGCGGGAGCATGGGTGGTGGCCGTGCCGGGATCGATGGTGGGAGTGGCTCGTGGGCGAGATGCAGGCGGACGCCGAGCGCAAGCGCGTTCTGATCGCCGAGGACGAGGCGCTCATCCGGCTGGACCTGGCCGAGATGCTCGTCGAAGAGGGCTACGAGGTGGTCGGCGAGGCCGGCGACGGCGAGACCGCCGTCAAGCTCGCCGAGGAACTCAAGCCCGACCTGGTCATCCTCGACATCAAGATGCCGATCATGGACGGGCTGGCCGCCGCCGAGCGGATCGCCGGCGCGCGCATCGCCCCGGTCATCATCCTGACCGCGTTCAGCCAGCGTGACCTGGTGGAGCGGGCACGGGCGGCGGGCGCGATGGCGTACCTGGTCAAGCCGTTCCAGAAGAGCGACCTGGTGCCGGCGGTGGAGATCGCGCTGTCCCGCTACTCGGAGATCGCCGCCCTGGAGTCGGAGGTCGCCGGCCTCACCGACCGGCTGGAGATCCGCAAGACCGTCGAGCGCGCCAAGGGCGCGCTGATGACCACGTACGGCATGACCGAGCCGCAGGCGTTCAAGTGGATCCAGCGCACCGCGATGGACCACCGGATGACCATGAAGGAGGTCGCCGAGCGGATCCTCGCCGAGACCGCCGGCGGCGAGGTGGAGCAGCCCGCCTCCTGACCTCCCCGGGAGGCGTCCGATCGATAGGATCGGATCCATGCTTTCCGCGCGCGTCCGGCCGGTCCTCGTCGCCGCCGCGCTGCTCCTGGCGGCCTGCCACGCCACCCCGCGTCCGCTGCCCGGGCCCGAGCCCGTGCGCCCGCTGTGGCAGCCGGTCGAGCTGGTCCTTCCCGCCGGTGGCGTGGGCCGTTCGGTGCCGCGCGACGTCGCGCGGTGCGCCGGCCGGTGGTACGTCGTGGGCGGGCTGGTCGATCCGGCGGGGGAGACCCGGCCGGCGGCGTGGTCCTCACCGGACGGCGTGACCTGGTCGCCGATTCCGGTGCGCGGGCAGACGTTCTACGGCCGGCAGCATGTGCTCTACGCGGTGGCGTGCCGCGCCGACGGGATGGCGGCCCTGGGCGCGAAGACCGGTGGCGTGCACGGCAATCCGCGTACCGGAACGTGGGTGTGGCGCCCGGGCGGGCCGTTGCGGGAGGTGCCGGCGGCGTTCGAGTTGTTCGGCGGCCCGCGCGCGGTGAGCGCGTCGCGGCTGGCGGCGGGGCCGGCCGGTTGGCTGGTCGCCGGTGCCCGCGCGGACGGTGCGGCCGTGTGGACGTCGCCGGACGCCGAGGGGTTCGCCCTGCGTGCGGGGGTCGCGGAGCTCGCCGGTGACGGCCGGGGCCGGACGGCGGCGTACGACGTGACAGCGGTGGGGCCGGGTTGGCTGGTGGTGGGGTCGTTGCTACCGCCCGGCGGGGCGGCCCGGACGCCGCTGGTGTGGTCCTCGGTGGACGGCCGGGTGTGGCGGCGGGTGCTCCTGCCGGTGCCGGCGGGGGCGGCCGGGGCGGCGGAGCGGGTGGCGTCGGCCGACGGCGGGCCGGTGGTCCTCGGCCCGGTGGGGGACCGCTTCGCGGTGTGGCGGGCGTGCGACGACTGTGGTTCGCGCTCCGCCGGGCCGGCGGGTGTGGGGCAGGGGTGGCGGCGGGTCGGCGGGTTCGGCACGCCGGGCCCGGGGGTTTCGTCGGTGGACGCGCTCGCGGCGTCGGCCGGCCGGCTGGTCGCGGTGACCGGTGACGGGGCCGAGCGACGGCTCTGGATGTCGCGTGACGGGGGCGCGTCGTGGCTTCCGGTGATCACGCCGGTGCCGGTGCCGGACGGGGGCGACGCCGCGCTGGCGGTGGCCGTCCGCGACGACGGGCTGCTCGTGGTCGCCGACGACGGGAAATCATCCCGTGCCTGGTGGGGGGCGTTGCCAGCCGTCGATCGGTAGCGGGTGAAGTGATGTTGGCCCGTTACCAAGGAATAGTCGGTAAAAGCCTTGCCGCGCCTACGGTTCTTACGGCGATCGGCTTGAATCCGCCACCGCGTGTAACGGTTCGGTCAACCCCGCTTTCCAGGTCTTACGCCACCGCCCACGGTGGGATAACGTCCCGGCCCAGACCGGCGACGACGGTCTTGGTTCGTCCACCCCGCAAGGGCCAATCAGCGGCGGGTGGTTCGGATCATGGACGGAGGAGGGTTCGGGCCTTGAGGCAGAAGCTCGCACGCGTGATCGGCGGGGTCGCCATGCTGGCGCTCGTCGCCGGCGGTACCGCTTGTTCCAGCGGCAGCGACGATGAGGGTTCCGGGGGCAGCGCCTGCGGGAGCAAGATCGCTTTCTTCGGCGCGCTGACCGGTAGCTCGGCCGCGCTGGGCATCAATGAGAAGAACGGCGTCAAGGTGGCCGTCGACAAGTACAACAAGGAGAACCCGGACTGCAAGGTCGAGCTGGCCGAGCTCGACTCGCAGGGCAGCCCGGACCAGGCGCCGGGTCTGGCCCAGAAGGCGATCGACGACCCCAAGATCCTCGGCGTCGTGGGCCCGGCCTACTCGGGCGAGTCCGAGGCCGCGGGCCCGCTGTTCAACGAGGCCGGCCTGGTCACCATCACCCCCTCCGCGACCCGTCCGAGCCTCGCCGAGCAGGGCTGGAAGACGTTCTTCCGCGCGGTCGGCAACGACCTGAGCCAGGGTCCCGGCGCCGGCAACTACATCAAGAACGTGATCAAGGCCGACCGGGTCTACGTCATCGACGACCAGTCCGCGTACGGCGCCGGCCTGGCCGACGAGGTCAAGAAGGTTCTCGGCTCCTCGGTCGTGGGCAGCGACAAGGTCCAGGGCGAGGGCAAGCAGACCGAGTTCTCCGGCGTGGTCACCAAGGTCAAGGCCGCCAACGTCAAGGCGATCTTCTACGGCGGCTACTACCAGGAGGCCGGCCTGATCCGCAAGCAGCTCACCGCTGCCGGCGTCACCGCCCCGCTGGTCGCCGGTGACGGCGTGAACGACGGCGCCTACATCACCTCCGCCGGTGCCGCCGCAGCCGAGGGCACCATCCTCACCTGCCCCTGCGCTCCGTCCACCGAGGCGCGTGGCACCTTCATCGCCGACTACAAGGCGCTCAACGGCACCGACCCGGGCACCTACAGCGACACCGCCTACGACGCGGCGAGCATCCTGCTGGCGGGCATCAAGGCCGGCAAGACCACCCGTCCCGGCCTGCTGGAGTTCGTGAAGGGCTACAGCGGCGAGGGCGTTGCCGCCAGCTACAAGTTCGTCGAGGGTGGCGAGCTCGACCCGGCGCAGGTCAAGGTCTGGGCGTTCAAGGTGCAGGGCGGCAAGGTCGTCCCGGACCAGGAGATCCCCAAGTCCTGATCGTTCGATCGCTGGACTGGCGATTGAGTAGTGATCGCGGGTGCGGCCGGGAGCTGGCTCCCGGCCGCACCCTCTTTTTCTCTTGAGCGACGGAGCGTCCCTCCCTTGGACTTCGACGGACTGTTCTCCAACTTCGGGGAACTCACCACGACCGGCTTGACGCAGGGCGCCATCTACGCCCTGGTCGCGCTCGGCTACACGCTTGTGTACGGCGTGCTAAGGCTCATCAACTTCGCCCACTCCGAGGTCTTCATCGCCGGTGCGTTCGCCGCGATCTGGACCTGGAACGGCTTCGGACTCGACCAGAACTCCCAGGTCAGCGGCATCGGCTCGATCCTGTTCTACCTGCTGGTGGCGATGATCGTGGCGGCCATCGCCTCGGCGGGCACCGCGACGGTGATCGAACGGGTGGCGTACCGGCCACTGCGTAAGCGCAACGCGCCGCCGCTGGCGTTCCTCATCACCGCCATCGGCGCCTCGATCGCCATCTCCGAGGCGTTCGGCGTCTACACCCGGCGCCGTCCGGAGGGCGCACCCATCCTGGTCAGCTCGGAGCCGCTGTTCCACGTCGCCGGGGTGCCGATCGACGCGGTGCAGCTGCTCACGATCGGTTCCGCGCTGGTGATGATGTTCGCGCTGGACCAGTTCATCAACCGCAGCCGTACCGGCCGCGGCATCCGGGCGGTGGCCCAGGACGCCAACACGGCGGCGCTGATGGGCGTCAACAAGGACCGCATCATCCTGATGGTCTTCATCGCCGGTGGCACCATGGCCGGCGTCGCGGGCCTGCTCTACGACGTGCGGATCCAGACGCTCACCTACAGCGTCGGCTTCCTGCTGGGCCTCAAGGCGTTCACCGCGGCGGTGCTCGGCGGTATCGGCAACCTGCGCGGCGCGCTCGTCGGCGGGTTGCTGCTCGGCGTCGTGGAGAACTACGCCGCGGGCCTGTTCGGCAGTCAGTGGAAGGACTTCGCCGCGTTCGCGGTGCTCGTCGTGCTGCTGATGTTCCGGCCGACCGGTCTGCTCGGCGAATCACTGGGGAGGGCACGCGCATGACGACCACCATCGACCCGCCGGAGCGGCGGGAGACGGCGGCGGACAAGCTGCGGCAGGGCCGGCACGCGATCTCGGAGCGCTGGCACCACGCGCCCCGCTGGGTGCGCTGGGTGCTGCTCGCGGCGGTGATCGCGTTCTTCTACGCGCTGCCGAACAAGGAGTTCTACCAGTACCTCGGGCCGATCCCGACCCCGGGAGCGAACTTCACCCAGGTGATGTTCACGGTCTCGATCTACGTGCTGCTGGCGGTCGGGCTCAACATCGTGGTCGGCTTCGCCGGCCTGCTCGACCTCGGCTACTTCGGCTTCTTCGCCGTCGGCGCGTACACGGTAGCGGTGCTGACCTCGCCGAGCAGCGACCTCAAGACGCTGTGGCCGTGGCTGGCGGTGGTGCCGATCGCGATCGGCCTGACCATGGTCTCCGGCGTCATGCTCGGCACGCCGACGCTGCGCCTGCGCGGCGACTACCTGGCGCTGGTGACGCTCGGCTTCGCCGAGATGATCCGGATCGCGGCGGTCAGCTCCGAGTTCCTCAAGGGACAGCGCGGCTTCAACCAGATCCCGCACCCGCCCGGCGAGTACGCCGACGGCCGGCCGTGGTTCGGCGTGCTCGACGCCCGCCCGTACTACTGGCTGGTGCTCACGCTGATCATCCTGGTGGTGATCGGGGTGCGGAACCTGACCCACAGCCGGGTCGGCCGGGCCTGGATCTCGATCCGCGAGGACGAGGACGCGGCCCAGCTCATGGGCGTGCCGACGTTCAAGTTCAAGCTGTGGGCGTTCGCCTCCGGCGCGGCCATCGCCGGCCTGGCCGGCGCGCTGTTCGCCGGTAAGCAGAACTTCGTCAACTCGCAGAACTTCGAGCTGCTCAACTCGATCATCATCCTGGCCGCTGTCATCTTCGGCGGCTCGGGCAACATCGTCGGCGCGATCGTCGGCGGTGGCCTGGTGGCGTACATGATCGAGCGGTTCCGTGGCATCGAGCTGTTCGGCATCGAGCTGTACGAGTACCGGTTCCTCTTCTTCGGCCTGGTGCTGGTGATCATGATGATCTTCCGGCCGCAGGGCCTGATCCCGAACCGGCGACGAGCGGCGGAGTTCAAGGACCGCCGCAAGGAGGTGATCGTCGGTGAGTGACACCGAGCAGACCCCGGCCGTTCCGGCCCAGGCGGCGGCCCCCGCCGTCGAGACGGTGAGCGAGCGCGAGCCGTTGCTGGAGGTCGACCACGTCACGCTGCGCTTCGGCGGCGTGGTGGCCCTCAACGACGTGGACTTCACCCTCTACAAGGGGGAGATCCTCGGCCTGATCGGCCCGAACGGCGCCGGCAAGACCACCTGCTTCAACGCGATGACCGGCATCTACCAGCCCACCGAGGGGCAGATCCGGTTCCTGGGCCAGAAGATCAGTGGCAAGAAGCGCCACCAGATCACCCGGATGGGCATGGCCCGTACGTTCCAGAACATCCGGCTCTTCCCGGAGATGACCGCGCTGGAGAACGTCCAGGTCGGCGCGGACGCGCACCACAAGACCAGCGTGATCTCCGCCCTGCTGCGCCTGCCGCGGCACTGGAAGGAGGAGCGCGAGGGCCGGGAGAAGGCCGAGCGCCTGCTGGACTTCGTCGGGATCCGCAACCGCAGGCACGAGTTCGCCCGCAACCTGTCCTACGGCGAGCAGCGCCGGCTGGAGATCGCCCGCGCGCTCGCCACCGACCCGAAGCTGCTCTGCCTGGACGAGCCGGCCGCCGGCTTCAACCCGGCGGAGAAGGAGGAGCTGCTCCAGCTCATCCGGCAGATCCGGGACCAGGGCGTGACGGTGCTGCTGATCGAGCACGACATGCGCCTGGTGATGGGCGTGACCGACCGGATCGTGGTCCTGGAGTTCGGAAAGAAGATCGCCGAAGGGCTGCCCGCCGAGGTGCGGGACAACCCGAAGGTGGTCGCGGCGTACCTGGGGGTGCCGGACGATGCTGCTTGAGATCGAGGACGTGAGCCTGCTCTACGGGCGGATCCAGGCGCTGCACGGCATCAGCCTGACCGTGGACGAGGGGGAGATCGTCGCGCTGATCGGCGCGAACGGCGCCGGCAAGTCCACCACCATGCGGGCGATCTCCGGCATCCGGCCGGTCGCCTCCGGCACGATCAAGTTCGCCGGTGAGGACATCACCAAGCTGCGGGCCGACCTGCGGGTGCGGCGCGGCCTGTGCCAGGCGCCCGAGGGCCGGGGCATCTTCCCCGGCATGTCGGTGCTGGAGAACCTGGACATGGGCGCGTACACCCGGCGGGACAAGGCCGGCATCGCGCAGGACCTGGCCCGGGTGCTGGACCTGTTCCCGCGGCTGGCCGAGCGGCGCAAGCAGGCCGGCGGCACGCTCTCCGGCGGCGAGCAGCAGATGCTCGCGGTCGGCCGGGCGCTGATGAGCCGGCCGAAGCTGCTGCTGCTCGACGAGCCGTCGATGGGTCTCGCGCCGATGCTGATCCAGCAGATCTTCACGATCATCACGGAGATCAACCAGCAGGGCACCACGATCCTGCTGGTGGAGCAGAACGCCCAGCAGGCGCTGGCGCGCGCCCACCGGGCGTACGTGCTGGAGACCGGCCGGATCGTCAAGAGCGGTTCCGGTGCGGACCTGCTGCACGACCCCTCGGTCAAAGAGGCATACCTCGGCGTGGCCTGACCGACCGACCCCTCGCAATAAGGAGTACAGCCATGTTCCACCCCAACCCCGGACGGCGGGCGGCGCTCGGCGTCGCCGGTGCGGCCGTCCTGCTGCTCTCCCTGGCCGCGTGCGGCGAGAAGGAGAACTCGGCCGAGCCGGGCTCCGGCCCGTCGGTGTCCGCCACGGCCGACTCCAACCTGGCCGCGAAGGTGCCGGACGCCATCAAGGCCGACGGCGTGATCAAGGTCGGCACCGACTCGACGTACGCCCCGGCCGAGTTCCTGGATCAGGACGGCAAGACCGTGGTCGGCTTCGACGTCGAGCTGTTCAACGCGGTGGCGCAGAAGCTGGGTCTCAAGGCCGAGTACGAGTCGGCGCCGTTCGACGCGATCCTGCCCGGTGTGGGTTCGGGCAAGTACGAGGTCGGCGTCTCGTCGTTCACCATCAACCCCGACCGGCTCAAGAGCGTCAACATGGTGAGCTACTACTCGGCGGGCACCCAGTGGGCGACCAAGAAGGGCAACCCGGCCGGGGTCGACCCGGAGAACGCCTGCGGCAAGAAGATCGCCGTGCAGGTCGGTACCGTGCAGCTCGACGACATCACCGCACGGTCGAAGAAGTGCACCGACGCCGGCAAGCCGGCCATCAAGATCGACCAGTACCAGGCGCAGAGCGACGCCACCGCCGCCGTGGGCAGCGGCAAGAACGACGCCATGCTGGCCGACTCCCCGGTCGGGGCGTACGCGGTCAAGCAGAGCAACGGCCAGCTTGAGGTGCTCGGCGACATCTACGAGTCGGCGCCGTACGGCTACGCGGTGAACAAGGACCAGCAGGCGTTCGCCGAGGTGCTCAAGGAGGCCGTGCAGGCGGTCATCGCCGACGGCAGCTACAAGGCCGCGCTCGCCAAGTGGGGTGTCGAGGGCGGCGCCATCACCAACGCTGAACTGAACCCGTCGGTCTGACCATGTCGGTCGACACATCCGGACGGGCACGGCCTGAACCGATCAAGGCCGTGCCCGTGCGGCACCCCGGGCGCTGGGTGGGCGTGGCGGTCATCGCCGTGCTGGTCGCGATGTTCGTGCACATGCTGGTCACGAACTCCGCGTTCCAGTGGTCGTTCATGGTGGACGAGATGTTCCGCCCGCCGATCGTCGAAGGCCTGCGCGGCACCATCCTGCTGCTGATCACCTCGATGGCGATCGGCATCGTCCTGGGCGTCGTCATCGCGATCATGCGGCTGTCGCCCAACCCGGTGCTGCGCGGCGTGTCCTGGGTCTACACCTGGTTCTTCCGCGCGGTACCCCGGCTCGTGCTGGCGATCCTCTTCGGCAACCTCGGCATCCTCTGGGCGCGGCTGGAGTTCGGTCTGCCGTTCGACAGGCAGATCGGTGCCCTGTTCGGGCTGCACGACTTCGAGGCCCGGCTGTTCGGGTTCAGCGCGGTCGACATCCTGACCGGTTTCGTCGCCGGCATGCTGGCGCTGGGTCTGTCCGAGGCCGCGTACATGGCCGAGATCGTCCGGGCCGGCATCCAGTCGGTGGACGAGGGGCAGACCGAGGCGGCTCAGGCGCTGGGCATGAGCCGGGCGCAGATCCTGCGGCGGATCGTGCTGCCGCAGGCGATGCGGGTGATCATCCCGCCGACCGGGAACGAGACCATCGCGATGCTGAAGGACACCTCGCTGGTGGCCTTCGTGCCGGTGTCGATGGAGCTGTTCTTCCAGCTCAAGGCCGTCGGTTCCCGGACCTTCCAGCCCTTCCCGATGTACGTCGCCGCGACGTTGTGGTACCTGCTCCTGACCAGCGTCCTGCTGGTCGGGCAGTACTACCTGGAGCGCCACTACTCCAAGGGTGTCGGACGCAGCGGGCGAGCCCGGCAGCGGCTACGGGGTCTGGCCGCCGAGAGCGGCGGCACCACGAGTGGGACGGCGGAATCATGACCGAGGCGACGGTTTCCCCGCAGACGCCGACCGCGGAGTCCGGGCTGATGGTGCGGGCCGAGCAGGTGCACAAGTCGTTCGGGCCGCTGGAGGTGCTCAAGGGTATCGACCTGGAGGTCCGCTCCGGTGAGGTGTGCTGCCTGCTCGGGCCCTCCGGCTCCGGCAAGTCGACGTTCCTGCGCTGCATCAACCACCTGGAGAAGATCGACGCCGGCCGGATCTGGGTGGACGGCGACCTGATCGGCTACCGGGAGCGCGGCGGCAAGCTGTACGAGATGCGGGACAAGGACGTGGCCGCGCAGCGCCGGGCCATCGGCATGGTGTTCCAGCGGTTCAACCTGTTCCCGCACATGACGGTGCTCCAGAACGTCATGGAGGCGCCGGTGCTGCTGCGCCAGGCCAAGAAGGCGGAGGCCCGGGAGCACGCCGCGCAACTGCTGGACCGGGTGGGGCTGGGCGACAAGCTCGGCGCGTACCCCGGTCAGCTCTCCGGCGGCCAGCAGCAGCGGGTGGCGATCGCCCGGGCGCTGGCCATGCGGCCGAAGCTGATGCTGTTCGACGAGCCGACCAGCGCGCTCGACCCGGAGCTGGTGGGCGAGGTGCTGGACACGATGAAGAACCTGGCCCGCGACGGCATGACGATGATCGTGGTGACCCACGAGATCGGCTTCGCCCGGGAGGTGGGCGACCACCTCGTGTTCATGGACGGCGGGGTGGTGGTCGAGCAGGGCGACCCGCGCGAGGTGATCTCGGCGCCGCAGCACGAGCGGACCAAGGCGTTCCTGGCCAAGGTTCTCTGACCTCGGCCTCCGGTGCGGCGCGCGCCGCACCGGAGGCCGGAGTTGTCGGGCGTACGGACTAGAGTCGCAGCCGTGACAGCTACGACGCCGCGCCTGCTCCTCGTCGACGGACATTCCCTGGCATACCGGGCGTTCTTCGCCCTGCCGGTGGAGAACTTCTCCACCACCACGGGGCAGCCGACAAACGCCGTCTACGGCTTCACCTCGATGCTGATCAACGTGCTGCGCGACGAGCAGCCCACGCACATCGTGGTGGCATTCGACGTCTCCCGCCGTTCCTTCCGCACCGAGAAATACTCCGAGTACAAGGCCGGCCGCAGCGAGACCCCCACCGACTTCAAGGGTCAGGTCAGCCTGGTCAAGGAGGTCCTGGCCGCGCTGCGCGTGCCGGTGGTCGAGAAGGAGGGCTACGAGGCGGACGACGTCATCGCCACGCTCGCCTGCCAGGCCCGCGACCAGGGCATGGACGTGCTGATCTCCACCGGCGACCGGGACGCGTTCCAGCTCGTCGGCGAGCACGTGACCGTGCTCTACCCGCGCAAGGGCGTCTCCGACCTGGCCCGGATGGACCCGGCCGCCATCGAGGCGAAGTACGGCGTCACCCCGGACCGCTACCGCGACCTGGCCGCGCTGGTCGGCGAGACCAGCGACAACCTGCCCGGTGTGCCCGGCGTCGGCCCGAAGACCGCCGCCAAGTGGATCAACCTGTACGGCGGCGTCGAGGGCGTGGTGGCCCGGGCCGACGAGATCAAGGGCAAGGCCGGTGACAGCCTGCGCGAGCGGCTCGCCGACGTGATCCGCAACTACGAGATCAACTGCCTGGTCTCCGACCTGGAGCTGCCGGTCCGCCCCGAGGACGCCCGCTGGCAGGGCTGGGACCGCGAGGCGGTGCACCAGGTCTTCGACACGCTCCAGTTCCGCATCCTGCGCGACCGGCTCTACCAATACCTGGAGGCGGTCGAGCCCGAGGCCGAGGCGGGCTTCGAGCTGGCCGGCGAGGTGCTCACCGAGCCGGGCGCGCTCGCCGGCTGGCTCGACACGCACGCCCCGGCGGGCGCGCCGGTCGGCCTGGCGGTCACGCTCGACACCGGTCCCAACCGCCGGCACACCGCCACGGTCACAGCGATGGCGCTGGCCACCGCGGCCGGCGCCGGCGCCTGGTTCGACCCGAGCCGCCTGGACGCCGGTGACGAGGCCGCGCTGGCCGGGTGGCTGGCCGACGCCGAGCGCCCGAAGGTGCTGCACGACAGCAAGCCGGCCGTGCTGGCGTTCGCCGCGCACGGCTGGGAGCTGCGGGGCATCGCCCGCGACACCCAGATCGCCGCCTACCTGGCCCGCCCCGACCAGCGCTCGTACGACCTGACCGACCTGGCGCTGCGCTACCTGCACCGCGAGCTGCGCGTCGACGCGCCGGAGAGCGGGCAGCTCACCCTCGACGGGCTCGGCGACGAGGGCGTGGCCGAGCAGAACCTCATGCTCCAGGCCCGCGCCACGCTCGACCTGGCCGACGCGATCGACGCCGAGCTGTCCCGCGACGGCGAGCAGTCGGCCCGGCTGATGGCCGGTGTGGAGCTGCCGCTGATGCGGGTGCTCGCCACGATGGAGCGCACCGGCATCGCCGCCGACACCGACTACCTCTCGGAGCTGGAGGCGCACTTCGCCGCCGAGGTGAAGGCCGCCGCCCAGGGCGCGTACGAGGTGGTCGGCCGGGAGTTCAACCTGGGTTCGCCGAAGCAGTTGCAGGAGATCCTCTTCACCGAGCTGGGCCTGCCCAAGACCAAGCGGATCAAGACCGGCTACACCACTGACGCCGACGCGCTCCAGTGGCTGTTCGCGCAGACCGAGCACCCGCTGCTGCATCACCTGCTGCGCCACCGCGACGTCGCGAAGCTCAAGTCGACTGTCGACGGGCTGCTCAAGTCCGTCTCCGACGACGGCCGGATCCACACCACGTTCAACCAGACCGTGGCGGCGACCGGGCGGCTGTCCTCCACCGAGCCGAACCTCCAGAACATCCCGATCCGCACCGAGGAGGGGCGGCGGATCCGCCGCGCGTTCGTCGTCGGCGAGGGCTACGAGTGCCTGCTCACCGCCGACTACAGCCAGATCGAGATGCGGATCATGGCGCACCTGTCCTCGGACGACGCGCTGATCGAGGCGTTCAACTCCGGGCACGACTTCCACGCCGCCACGGCCTCGTCGGTCTTCGCCGTCGAGGTCGGTGACGTCACCGCCGACCAGCGCCGCAAGATCAAGGCGATGAACTACGGCCTGGCGTACGGGCTCAGCGCGTTCGGCCTGTCCCAGCAGCTCGGCATCAGCGCCGAGGAGGCGCGCGGGCTGATGGAGAACTACTTCGCCGGGTTCGGCGGGGTCCGCGACTACCTCCAGGAGGTCGTGGCACGGGCCCGCCAGGACGGCTACACCTCCACCATCCTGGGCCGCCGCCGCTACCTGCCCGACCTGGTCAGCGACAACCGGCAGCGCCGGGAGATGGCCGAGCGGATGGCGCTCAACGCCCCGATCCAGGGTTCGGCGGCCGACATCATCAAGGTCGCCATGCTGCACGTCGACGGCGCGCTGCGCGACGCCGGTCTGCGCTCCCGGATGCTGTTGCAGGTGCACGACGAACTGGTCTTCGAGGTCGCCCCGGGCGAGCGCGAGGCGCTGGAGGCGCTGGTGCGCAAGGAGATGGGCGAGGCGTACCCGCTGTCGGTGCCGCTGGAGGTGTCGGTCGGCGAGGGCCACGACTGGAACAGCGCCGACCACTGACCCCGTCCCCCCCCCCCCCCCCCCCCCC
>NZ_JBEZDP010000005.1:0-279479 GCF_040648395.1 Micromonospora sp. NPDC049151 | reverse complement strand
CGCGATCGACGAGGCGTACGGGCAGGCACGCGACGCCACCGGGCCGACAGTGGTGCTGGCCCGCACGGTCAAGGGCAGGGGTGACCGCCCCGGTCCCGTCGGCCGTCGCCGGCCGCCGGGCGTCCGTCGCCGGCCGGAGCCTCGTCGTCCAGCCGCAGCGTCAGCGAGATCCGCTTGCGCGGCACGTCCACGTCGAGTACCCGCACCTTGACCACGTCGCCGGACTTCACCACGTCGCGCGGGTCCTTGACGAAGGTGTGCGACATGGCCGAGACGTGCACCAGGCCGTCCTGGTGCACGCCCACGTCGACGAACGCGCCGAACGCGGCCACGTTCGTCACCACGCCCTCCAGCACCATGCCCGGCGTCAGGTCGCTGATCTTCTCCACGCCCTCGACGAAGGTAGCGGTGCGGAACTCCGGGCGCGGGTCGCGGCCGGGCTTCTCCAGCTCGGCCAGGATGTCGGTGACGGTGGGCAGGCCGAACGTCTCGTCGACGAAGTCGGTCGCGCGCAGGCCGCGCAGGATGGCCGACTTCCCGATCAGGCCGCGCAGGTCCTGCCCTGTGGAGGAGAGGATGCGGCGCACCACCGGATACGCCTCGGGGTGCACGCTGGAGGAGTCCAGCGGGTCGTCCCCGCCGGGGATGCGCAGGAAGCCGGCGCACTGCTCGAACGCCTTCGGCCCGAGCCTCGGCACCTTCTTCAGCTCGGCCCGGGTGCGGAACGGCCCGTTCGCGTCGCGGTGCAGCACGATGTTCTCGGCCAGCCCCGCACCGATGCCGGAGACGCGGGTGAGCAGCGGCGCGGAGGCGGTGTTGACGTCCACGCCGACGGCGTTGACGCAGTCCTCGACCACCGCGTCGAGCGAGCGGGACAGCTTCACCTCGGACAGGTCGTGCTGGTACTGGCCGACACCGATCGACCGAGGGTCGATCTTCACCAGCTCGGCCAGCGGGTCCTGGAGGCGGCGGGCGATCGACACCGCGCCGCGCAGCGAGACGTCCAGACCGGGCAGCTCCTGCGAGGCGTACGCGGAGGCGGAGTAGACCGACGCGCCGGCCTCGGAGACGACCACCTTCGTCAGCTTCAGCTCCGGGTGCTGCTTGATCAGGTCACCGGCGAGCTTGTCGGTCTCCCGGCTGGCGGTGCCGTTGCCGATGGCGATCAGCTCGACGCCGTGCGCGGCGGCGAGCGTGGCGAGCGTGTGCAGCGAGGCGTCCCACTGCCGGCGCGGCTCGTGCGGATAGATCGTGTCGGTGGCGACCACCTTGCCGGTCGCGTCGACCACCGCCACCTTCACGCCGGTACGCAGGCCCGGGTCGAGGCCCATCGTCGTCCGCGTCCCGGCCGGCGCGGCCAGCAGCAGGTCACGCAGGTTGGTGGCGAAGACCCGCACGGCCTCCTCCTCGGCCGCCTGCCACAGCCGCATCCGCAGGTCCGCACCCAGGTGGATCAGGATCCGGGTACGCCAGGCCCAGCGCACCGTGTCGGCCAGCCACTTGTCGGCGGGCCGTCCCTGGTCGCTGACGCCGAACCGGCCGGCGACGGCCGCCTCGTAGCGGCTGGGACCCGGGGTCGCGTCGGTGTCCCCCTCGGCCTCCGGGTCCATGGTCAGCTCCAGCACGCCCTCCTTCTCGCCGCGGAACATGGCGAGGATGCGGTGCGAGGGCAGCTTCGGGTACGGCTCGGCGAAGTCGAAGTAGTCGGCGAACTTCGCCCCGGTGGTCTCCTGGCCGTCGCGTACCCGGGAGACCAGCCGGCCCCGCGACCACATCTGCTCGCGCAGCGTGCCGATCAGGTCGGCGTCCTCGGCGAAGCGCTCGATCAGGATGGCCCGTGCCCCGTCCAGGGCGGCCGCCGCGTCCGCGACGCCCTTGTCCGGGTCGGTGAACCCGGCGGCGACCGTCTTCGGGTCCTGCGCCGGGTCGGCCAGCAACGTGTCCGCGAGCGGCTCCAGCCCGGCCTCGCGGGCGATCTGCGCGCGGGTGCGCCGCTTCGGCTTGTAGGGCAGGTAGATGTCCTCCAAGCGGGACTTGGAGTCGGCGGCGAGGATCTGCGCCTCCAGCGCCTCGTCGAGCTTGCCCTGGCTCCGGATCGACTCCAGCACGGCCGCGCGGCGCTCGTCCAGCTCGCGCAGGTAGCGCAGCCGCTCCTCCAGCGTGCGCAGCTGCGCGTCGTCGAGCAGGCCGGTGGCCTCCTTGCGGTAGCGGGCGATGAACGGCACTGTGGCGCCGCCGTCGAGCAGCTCGACTGCCGCCCGTACCTGCCGTTCGGCGACGCCGAGTTCCTCGGCGATCCGCTGGTGCACAGACTGGGTCACGATTGTCATCCGCCTTCTCGGGTGGTTTCCGCCCTGCATTGTGCCGTTCGCCTCCGACCGCCTGTGCCCGCCCCGCCGTCGGCTGCGCTAGCGTGGCGATCATGGAGGCACCTGCGGATCCGCGGGCCCGGCGGCTGTTCGGCGGCAGCGCCCGGGCGCTCGGCGACCTGGCCGCCGGCCCGTTCCGGGCCGACCGGGACCGGATCGTCGGGTCGCCGTTCTTCGCCCGGCTGAACGGCGTCACCCAGGTGATCAGCCCTGGTGGTTCCGGGCTGCTGGTGCACAACCGGCTCACCCACAGCCTGAAGGTGGCCCAGGTGGCCCGGGCGATCGCGGAGCGGCTGACGGCCGACCCGGCGCACCGGGACCTGCTGGAGAAGCTCGGCGGCTGCGACCCGGAGGTGGTGGAGGCCGCCGCGCTCGCGCACGACCTCGGGCACCCGCCGTTCGGGCATCTGGGGGAGCGGGTGCTCGACCGGCTGGCCCGGCAGCGCCTCGGGCTGCCCGACGGCTTCGAGGGCAACGCCCAGTCGTACCGGATCGTCACCAGCACCGAGATCCGCGGCGCGGCGACCACCGGGCTGGACCTGACCGCGGCGGTCCGGGCGGCCATGCTGAAGTACCCGTGGACCCGGCTGGACCATCCCGACCCGCACCCGCGTCACCTGGACCCGGCGCCCCGGGGCGCGGCGGCACCGCCGGAGGATCCGCAGAGCGGGTCGGTGAAGTTCGGCGCGTACCGCACCGAGCTGGACGACCTGCGGCAGGCGCGGGAGCCGTTCGCCGGGCGGATCCCGGACTGGCAGCAGACCCCCGAGGCGTCGGTGATGGACACCGCCGACGACATCGCGTACGCGATCCACGACGTGGAGGACTTCTACCGCGTCGGGGTGCTCCAGCAGGGCGCCGTGGCGGCCGAGCTGATGGCCTGGCAGCGCGAGTGCGGGCACCTGCGGTCGATCACCGCGTCGGCGCTGGAGGGGGCGGGCCGGCGGCCGGGCGCGGCGATCGAGCGGCTGCGCCGGCAACTGCACCGCAAGGACGGCTGGATCGCCGACGACGAGGCGTTCGCCGCCGCTGTCGAGCACGTCCGCGAGGAGCTGGTGGAGGGGCTGCTGGCGCTGCCGTTCGACGGCTCGATCGAGGCGGAGCAGTACGTGGCCCGGTTCTCCGCCCGCTGGTCCACCCGCTTCGTGGACGCCATCACCGTGACCCCGGAACCGGACGTCCGCTCCGGGTACGTGCTGCTGGCGAAGCCGCAGTGGCACGAGGTGCAGGTGCTCAAGTTCGTCCACCACCGGTTCGTGCTGGCCCGCCCGGACCTGGCCCTGCACCAGCGCGGTCAGGCCCGGCTGCTCGACACGCTGGTGGAGGCACTCTGGGAGTGGCTGCTGGACCCGGACGAGGAGTCCCGGCTGCCGCGCCGGCTGCACGACCTGGTGGAGCTGGCTGAGGCGGAGCTGCACCCGCGTACCCCGGACCGGATCGGACGGGCCCGGGGCCGGGCGATCATCGACTTCGTCGCGCAGCTCACCGACGGTCAGGCGGTGGCGATGCTCGACGCGTTGTCGGGCCGCTCGGGCGCGCTGTGGACGGACGCCTTCGTACTCTGAGACCTCAGCGGGCCGGCACGCCCTTGACCACGATCTCCGGTGGTACGTCACGCACCACGCACGCCCCGGCGCCGACCGTCGCGCCGGCGCCCACCCGCAGGCCCGGGAGCACGACGGCGCCCGCCCCGATCAGCGCTGCGGTGTCGAGGCGGCAGTCACCGGACACCGCAGCGAGCGGATGCAGGGAGACGTAGTCGCCGACCACGCAGTCGTGCGCGAGAGTGGCGTTCTGGTTGACGTGCAGATGCCGCCCGACTGTCACGTTCGTGGTGATCCGGCCACCGGCGAACACCACGAGACCCTCGGCCGACACCACGTCCGGGCCGACTGTGGCGTCCGGGTGGACGAGACTCGCCGCCGGCCTGCCGTACGTGTCGACCCGCGCGCCCACCTTCCGCCGGACGCGTGGGTCGCCCAGACCGAGGACGACGTGAGTCTCCGGCGGCAGCTGCCCGAGCGCCGCCACGGTCCCGAGGTAGGGGGCGCCGCACGACTCGGCGCGTTTGCGGTTCCGCTCGGACGGGTTGTCGTCCATGAAGCCGACCAGTCGCCACGGTGGCCGCGCGGCCGACTCGTTCACCGCCGCCACGATCTGGGCGATCTCCCGGCCGTGGCCGCCGCACCCGACGACGACCAGGTCGAGGCTCACCGGGATCCGCTTCCCGCAGTCGCCGGCACCGCCTGCTCCGTGGCGGTGCCACGGAACTCGTGGGCCGTGGCGGCGCCGGGCGCGCTGATGCCCTGCCGGCGCAGGACTGCCACCGCGGTCCGGGCCAGGATGCGGGCGTCCAGGCGGAGGCTCCAGCGCTCCACGTAGTACAGGTCGTAGGCGAAACGCTCCGCCCAACCCAGCTCGTTGCGGCCGTTCACCTGCGCGAGCCCGGTCAGGCCGGGCCGAACGTCGTGCCGGCGGAACTCGTCCGGTGTGTAGAGGTCGCGGTAGCTGGTCGGGAACGGACGCGGACCCACGAGGCTCATGTCGCCGCGCAGGATGTTCCACAGGCTGGGCAGTTCGTCCAGGCTCGTCGCCCGCAGCCACCGCCCCAGGGGCGTCAGTCGCGCCTGGTCGTCGCCGGGGGAGAAGGCGTCACCGCCGTCCGCCATGGACCGGAACTTCAGGATGGTGAACTCCCGGCCGTGCCGGCCGATCCGCTGTTGACGGAAGAGGATCGGGCGGCCCATGCCGAGCAGCACCGCGACCGCGACCACGGCCAGAATCGGCGCCGCCACCAGCAGGGCCGTGGCCGAGACGGCGACGTCGACGCCCCGCTTGACGGCCGAGGCGACGCTCGCCTGCGAGGTGGGTGTGTCGGGATCTTCCACGCCTGGGGAGAGGCGAACCTGCATGCTGTCCTCCGGCCGCTGACTCGTCAGCGATCAGAGTACGCAAATATGCGCAGAAGGATGTCTTGTCCGACTTTTTCGGCGTGGCTCAGGCGACCGACTGCCACCACCCGTCCACCGCCGGCGGCTCGTCCACCACCACCCGCTCGCCCGGACGCGGCACGGCGAGCCGGACGTCCCGCGCCTTCGCCTCGGCCCACAGCCGGTCCACCGGCTCGGACCAGTCGTGCAGGGCCAGGTTGAACGTGCCCCAGTGCACCGGCACCAGCAGCCCGCCGCGTACGTCGAGGTGGGCGGCGACCGCCTCCTCCGGGAACATGTGGATGTGCGGCCACGCCCTGTCGTACGCGCCGATCTGCATGAGCGTCAGGTCGAACGGGCCGTGCTCGGCGCCGATCGCGGCGTACCCGTCGAAGTAGCCGGAGTCGCCGGTGTAGAAGACCTTCCGGTGTGTGCCGGTGATCGTCCAGGAACTCCAGAGCGTGCCGTCGCGGCGCAGCCCGCGCCCGGAGAAGTGCTGCGCGGCGGTGGCGGTGAGCGTCAGCCCGCCGGCCCGGTGGCTGTCGGACCAGTCCAGCTCGACGATGCGGTGCTCGGGTACGCCCCAGCGGGCCAGGTGCGCGCCGACGCCGAGCGGCACCACGAACGGCGCGGACTGGAGGTCGGCGAGCGTGCGGACGGTCTCCATGTCCAGGTGGTCGTAGTGGTCGTGCGAGATCAGCACCGCGTCCAGCGGGGGCAGCTCGGTCAGGCGGACCGGCGGCTCGTGGATGCGGCGCGGGCCGACCAGCCCGGACGGGGAGCACCTGTCGCTCCACACCGGGTCGAGCAGCACCCGGTGCCCCTCGATCTCGACGAGCGTGGAGGCGTGGCCGTACCAGACGACGTTCAGTTCGCGGGCCGGGTCACCGGCCGGCGCGGAGGCCGGGCGCAGCAGCGGCACCGGGCTGCCCGGCCGCCGCTTCTGCTTGCCGAAGACCAGCTCACGGAGCAGGTTGCGGCCGGGGTCGGCGACCATCGTGGCGCTGGCGCCGGCCGGGTTGTGGAACGTGCCGTCGCGGAAGCGCGGTGACCGGGCCGCCCGTTCCGCCCGGGCGCCGGTGAGCCGCCCGCCGAGCTGGGCCGGTACGTCCCGCGCCGCCCAGGCCAGCCCGGCGACGGCGGCCAGCCCGGCGAGCTTCCACACCCGCCCGCCGCGCGTCCGGTCCGGTTCCCGCCCCGTTGCTTCCCGCATGCTCGTCCCTCCGACGTGTCCCGTCGTACACGGTAGCCACCAGCGCGCCGGTCCGCCCGCGCGACTATCCGCGACGGCTGTCAGTGCGGCCGGCGGCGTACCGCGGACGCCACGGTGGCCGCCCGTCCGCCGACCGCGCGGACCATCTGCGACACGTCGGGCAGCCATCCGCCCCGGACCGTCTCTCCGGCCGGGCTCGGCGTGAACACGATGCCCTGGTGCGCGGCGACCGGCTGCCGGGTCAGCCCGGCCAGGCGCATCAGCGGCCCGACCAGCACGTCGTACACGCCGGGCAGGGCGGTGAAGCCGAACCGCATGATCACGTTGAGCCGTCCCACCGAGACCTCCCGGCGCGGCCGGTCGAAGCATCCGGCGATGGCCCGGGCCACCCGTTCGGGCGAGGCGATCGGGGGTGGCGGCCGGCCGATCCGGCCCAGGTAGTTGGCCGCCTGCCGGTAGACGGGTGTGTCCACGCTGCCCGGGTTGACCAGGCAGATCGCGATGCCCGGCGTCTCCCGGGCCTCCTGCTGGAGCGTGCGGGCCAGCCCTTGCAGGCCCCACTTGGCCGCCACGTAGCCGCTCATGTAGGGCGCGGTGATGTGCCCGAGCACCGAGCCGGTGAGCACGAGCGTGCCGCCGCCGGTGGCCCGGAACATTCGCAGCGCCTCCCGGGCCACCGCCGCGGCGGCCAGCAGGTCGGTGCGGACCACCTGCTCGAACACCTCGGCCGGGGTCTCGTCGAAGCGGCCGTAGGACATCACGGCGGCGGTGTGCACCCAGGCGTCGACGCGGCCGAACTCGGCCCGCGCCGCGTCGGCGAGCGCGGCCACCGCACCGGGCTCGGTCACGTCCATCGGTACGGCGATCGCCCGCGCGCCCGACGCCCGGCACTCGTCGCGTGCCTCGTCGAGGGTCGCGGGGGAGCGGGCCGCGAGGACCAGCCGGTCCCCGCGACCCGCCAGCTCCCGGGCGGTCGCCCGGCCGATGCCGCTCGTGGCGCCGGTGACGACCACCGTCCGGGTCACGGTGCGAGCACGACCTTGACGCAGCCGTCCTCCTTCTTCTGGAACATCTCGTACGCGCGCGGCGCGTCGGTCAGCGGCAGCCGGTGGGTACGCAGGTCCTCCACGCCCAGCGGGTCGTCGTCGCGCTCCAGCAGCGGGATGATCTCGTCCACCCAGCGCCGTACGTGGCACTGCCCCATGCGCAGCTGGATGCCCCTGTCGAACATCTCCATCAGCGGCATCGGGTCCTGCTCGCCGCCGTACACGCCGGAGATCGACACGGTGCCGCCGCGCCGCACGGCCTTGAGCGCGGCGTGCAGCACGACGAGCCGGTCCACGCCGGCCTTGTCGGTCATCGCCTGGGCCAGCTTGTCCGGCAGCAGCCCGGCTGCGGTCTGGGCCATCTTGCCCAGCGGCGCGCCGTGCGCCTCCATTCCGACGGCGTCGATCACCGCGTCCGGGCCGCGCCCGTCGACCAGGTCGATGAGCGCGCCGGGCACGTCGTCGAGCTGGCTGACGTCGAGCACCTCGATGCCGTGGCGGCGGGCCATCTCCAGCCGCTCGGGGACCAGGTCGAGGCCGATCACCCGGCCGGCGCCCAGGTGGCGGCCGATCCGGGCGCTGAACTGGCCGACCGGGCCGAGCCCGAACACGGCCAGGGTGCCGCCGGGCGGGACGTCGGCGTACTTCACCGCCTGCCAGGCGGTGGGCAGGATGTCGGACAGGTAGAGCCAGCGCTCGTCCGGGCCGCTGTCCGGGATCGTGATCGGGCCGAACTGGGCCTGCGGGACGCGCAGGTACTCGGCCTGGCCGCCGGGGATCGAGCCGTACAGCGAGGTGTAGCCGAACAGCGACGCGCCCTTGCCCTGGCTGGTCACCTGGGTGGTCTCGCACTGCGCGTAGAGCTGCCGCTCGCACATCCAGCACGAGCCGCAGGAGATGTTGAACGGGACGACCACCCGGTCGCCCTTCTTGAGCCGGGTCACGCCGGGCCCGACCTCCTCGACGATGCCCATCGGCTCGTGCCCGAGGATGTCGCCGGGCTTGAGGTACGGCCCGAGCACCTCGTACAGGTGCAGGTCGGAACCGCAGATGGCGGTCGAGGTGATCCGGACGATCGCGTCGGTCGGCTCCTCGATCCGGGGGTCCGGGACGTCCTCGACGCGAACGTCCCGCTTGCCGTGCCAGGTCAGTGCCT
Source organism: Micromonospora sp. NPDC049151 (assembly GCF_040648395.1). Lineage (NCBI taxonomy): Bacteria > Bacillati > Actinomycetota > Actinomycetes > Micromonosporales > Micromonosporaceae > Micromonospora > Micromonospora sp. NPDC049151. The sequence continues at coordinate 270,765 of NZ_JBEZDP010000005.1, read as the reverse complement.
TCATGCCTGTATGTCCCCTCTCCGGTGCCGTCCATCGGACTGCTACCCGGCAGGGGGCCGTTGAATCGGCGGCGCCGGTCACCGTGGCGTGAGGTCGACCGGCACGGCGATCGTGCTGGTGCTGGCGGCGGTGCCGGCCAGCGCGCCGATGTCGAGGCGGCGGCCCGCGCGGTCGGTGACGGCGCCGGCCGCGAGCCGCAGGCAGCCCACGGGCGTGCCGAGCGTCGCCGACGCGGCCTCCAGCAGCCGCCGCCGGGCCACCGCCACGGCGACCCGGACGGGGGTACGGGCGGGGACCGCCGGATGCGGTGTGCCACGCGTCCGGCCCCCTGCCGGCCGGGCCGGTGGCACCCGCACCCGCCGGCGCGGCACGGCCAGCCCGTCGGCGATCAGCTCGGCCGCCGGGACGTCGCCGCAGTAACCGGCCCGATCCGGCGGCAGCGTGAACGTCACGGTCCCGTCCGGGCCGACCTCGACGGCGACAAGTCCCGCCCCGGGCAGGGCCGCCGCCGTCATGATCTCGCCGAGGCCGAGCAGCCCGGCCATGCCCGGCGACGGCGTCCGGGCGGCGGCCGGATACCCCGTGCTGAGTTCGGCCGCTGCCACCAGCACCGGTGCGGCCAGCACGTACCCCAGGAACGGGCGGAGGGGCGCGGTCATGGTGCGCACCGCGACCCGGCGGTCAGAACTCGCGGTTGCCGAGCGGGATCTCGATGTTTATCGACTGCCCCTCGGACAGGAACAGCAGCGCGAGCTTGCGCAGGAACTCGTCGAACAGCCAGTAGCACTCCGGCGCGAGCGGGAACGGCAGCAGCGCCTCCCGGACCGCGATGAACGGGCCCCAGCTCGTCCGCAGCAGAGTGTCCCAGAGCAGGTCGCGCGGGATCTCCAGCCAGTTGGCGATCTGGTTGCCGAGCAGGAACCGGGTGAACGAGCCGAGGATGGGCTTGCTGAGCAGCCCGGCGTCGATCTCCCTGCCGAGGCCGAGCAGGATGTCCGCCAGCGCGTTGCCCTCGCGGGTGGGCGCCAGCACCGGGTCGAGGACCTCGGCGGCCTGGGCGTTCGCCTCGCTCCAGGAGGCGGGAATGTACTCGTCCTTGATGCCGAGCATGTGGGCGGCGACCTGCCACAGGTGCAGGAACGCGGCCGACTCGGCGGCGGGGATCGGGACGCGCCAGTCGGTCAGCTTCCGCATGACCGTGGTGGGCAGGCTGTGCCAGGTGACCATGAGGTCCCGCTGGCTGATCGGGATGTCCTCCGGCGCGACCTCGGCCCAGTCCGGCGACTGCGGCAGGAGGTGACGGACGCCCGCGTGCGCCAGCCGGGTCTTGACCGCGGTCACGATCATCGAGCCGTCGGGCTGGTACGCGTTGGCGGTGCCGATGTCGTACCCGAGCTTGGCGGTCTTGGAGATGCGGTCCTTCATGTCCGCGCCGCCCTTGGAGTAGTAGACGGCGCGCGCCTCCTTCGGGATGACGGTGCTCATCATGCCGCTGGCCAGGCCGTAGAGCACGCCGAGGTAGAGGCCGCGCTTCTCGTTGAAGCGCACCGCGGTGGCCAGCTTGCCCTGGTCCACCCAGGACGGCAGCACGCGCGCGCGTTCGATGAACGCGCGGACGTCCGCCGGGAGGCCGGCCGGCAGCGGCTGGCCGTTCTTCGTCCACGTCCGCAGCAGTTGGTTGACAAGTGGCGCCTCGCCCCGGTCCAGGACGGAGGCGACGAGCGGGTCGGCCTCCTCGTCCCACACCCAGCGCGGGTCCACGCCCGCCCCGGCGCCGGCCACTGATCCCTTCGGGGACCAGGTCCACGCCGACCGGGCCTGTGCCGGCGCGGCGACGCTCAGCGCGCCGAGCGCGCCCAGTGCCCCACCGGCCTTCAACATCTTGCGCCTGCTTACCGGTTCCACGTTCACTCCTCGGGGTCGAGGCCGCTGATACGGTGAAACAATCGTTGCGCCCGTGTATCACATGAGAGCACGTGGTAACGGTGTCCACAAGGCTCGCGACGGCAACCGTCGATGGTTTGCGATGAGGGGAGTCCACGGTGGCGCTGGTCGAGGGGATGCTGTCGGGCAAGGTGGCGTGGGTGACCGGCGCCAGTCAGGGCGTCGGCGCGGCGATCGCCGAAGGGCTGGCCCGGGCCGGCGCGTCGGTGATCCTCCAGTCCCGGCGGCCGGATGCGCTGGACGAGGTGCGGGACCGGATCGCGGCCGGTGGCGGCACGGCGGAGGCGGTCGCCGGTGACGTCGCCGACGAGTCGGCCGCGAATGCCGTGGTGGCCCTGGCCCGGCGGCGCTGGGGACGGCTCGACGTCCTGGTCAACAACGCCGGCATCAGCCCGGCGCTGCATCGCAGCGAGCGGCTCAGCCTCGGTGACTGGCAGCAGGTGATCGACACCAACCTGTCCGGGGTGTTCGTCTGCGCCCGCGCGGCCGGCGCGGTCATGGTCGGGCAGGGCGGGGGCAGCATCGTCAACATGTCCTCCGTGCACGGTCAGGTCGGCTTCCCTCGCCTGGCCGCGTACAGCGCCAGCAAGGGCGGCGTCGAGCAGCTCACCCGCACGCTGGCGCTGGAGTGGGCGGCGGCGGGCGTACGCGTCAACGCGGTGGCGCCCGGCTACCTGGAGACCCCGATGACCGAAGGGCTGCGCGGCCACGAGCAGTGGTCGAAGCGGCTGCGCGACCGCATCCCGATGGGCCGGTTCGGCCGCCCCGAGGAGGTCGTCGGCGCGGTGCTGTTCCTCGCCTCGGACGCCGCGAGCTACGTCACCGGCAGCGTGTTGCACGTGGACGGTGGCTTTACCGCGCAGTGAGCGTGGGCCGGTTGGTTAGTCCGCGTTCGGCACCGGCGTCTCGCCGCAACGCGATATCACGCCGGATCACGGCCACTCCTTCCCAGGAAGTTAACCCTCGTTTACAGTGCTGCCATCGGCTGCGGAACCCGCGCGGGCACCACGGCGAGGGGTGCGGCCAGCCCTGCCACCACCAGGCCCGGTTGCGTGTGAAGGAGTAGCCCATGGACCCCTCCGACGTCCTCGCCGAGAACTGCGCCAAGAAAGCCGCCGACCTGACCGTCCCGGCGCTGCTGCACCGCAACGCCACCGAGTACGCCGACCGGCCCGCGCTGACCACGCTCGGCCGCGACGACACCCGCACCTGGGCCGAGCTGCGCGACGAGGTCGCCGAGGTGTCCGCCGGCCTGGCCGAGGCCGGCCTGGAGGCCGGGCGGCACATGCTGATCATGATGTCCGGCCGCCCCGAGCACTGGCTGGTCGACCTCGCAGCGGTCCACCTGGGCGCGGTGCCGTCCACGATCTACCCGACGCTCAGCGCCGAGCAGATGCGCTACCTGGCCCGGCACAGCGCCGCCCAGGTGCTCGTGCTGGAAGGGCCGGCCGAGCTGGAGCGCTGGCGGCCGATCCTGCCCGACCTGCCGGACCTGCTGCGGGTGGTGCTGGTGGACGAGCCGGGCGAACCGGCCGCCGACGTGGTGCCGCTGTCCCGCGTGCGTACCCTCGGCCGGGCCGCCCGCGCCGCGGACCCGGACGCCTTCGAGCGGCGCTGGCGCACGATCCGGCCCGAGCAGCCGGTGACGCTGCTCTACACCTCCGGCACGACTGGTAACCCGAAGGGCGTCGTGCTCAGCCACCACAACGTGATCTACCAGGCGGTGGCGCTGGACGCGATGGTGTCCGTCCCCGACCACGCGCCGACGGTGGCCTACCTGCCGCTCGCGCACATCGCCGAACGGTTCCTCGGCATCTACAACGCGATCTACCGCGCCGGGCACGTCACCATCTGCCCCGACGCCACGCAGCTCGTCGCGGCGCTGCGCACCGTCGGTCCCGCCTCGTTCTTCGGGGTGCCGCGGGTCTGGGAGAAGATGGCCGCCGGCGTCCAGGCGCACCTGGCCACCGCCGAGCCCGCGGTCCGCGCCGCGGTCGCCGCCGCGAGTGCGGTGACGCTGGAGGCGTACGAACTGCGCGCGGCCGGAGAGGCGGTGCCGGACGAGCTGGCCGCCCGGGTGGCGCAGGCCCGCGACACCGTGCTGCGGCCGTTGCAGGCCACCCTCGGCCTGCACAACATGGTCTGGCCCGGCAGCGGCGCCGCCCCGATCCCGGTGGACGTGCTGCGGTTCCTCGCCGGGCTCGGCGTCGACGTGCTTGAGGTGTGGGGGCTGACCGAGACCACCGGCACCGCCACCCTCAACACCCCGGACCGCTTCCGCGCCGGGAGCGTCGGCCGCCCCAACGTGGGCATGGAGGTGCGCCTCGCCGACGACGGCGAGGTCCTCGTCCGGGGGCCGCTGGTCTGCTCCGGCTACCTGCGCGAGGACGGCGGCGTCGAGCCGGTCGTGGACGCGGACGGCTGGCTGGCCACCGGCGACGTCGGGACGCTCGACGCCGATGGCTTCCTCACCATCACCGACCGCAAGAAGGAACTCATCATCACCTCCAGCGGGAAGAACATCTCGCCGGCGCAGATCGAGAACCTGCTGCGGGCGCACCCGCTCATCGGTCAGGCGGTGGCGATCGGCGACCGGCGGCCGTACGTCACGGCGCTGATCGTGCTGGACGAGGAGGTCGCGCCGCAGTGGGCGCGTACGCACGGCATCGCCGACCCGCAGCTGCCCGCGCTGGCCTCGGACCCGGTGCTGCTGGCCGAGATCCAGGCCGCCGTCGACGCGGCGAACGCGCGGCTCGCCCGGCCCGAGCAGGTCAAGACGTTCCGGGTGCTGCCGTCGGCGTGGACGCCGGAGTCAGGCGAGCTGACCCCGACGCTGAAGCTACGGCGCCGGGTCATCGTCGACAGGTACGGCGACCGGATCGACGACCTCTACCGGCCGGGCGACGCGGCGGCCGAGCCCGTCACGCAGTAGCGCCGGGTCCATGCCGGGCGGGGGTGGCGGCGCGCCGAGGTCGGCGGGCCGGTACCCCCGCGGGTAGCCGGGATAGGTGCGGTTGCGCGGCGCGCGGGTCAGCCGGCTCACGGTCCGCGCGGGCAGCCGCCGCACCACGGCGGCCCGGGCGCGCAGCACGCCGTCGACCAGCGCGGGCAGCGGTCGCGGGGCGGCCGGGAGCCCGAAGGCGGACCGCATCTCGGCCGGCAGCAGCGCGCGCACCCCGAGCCGCGCGGCCGGGCGCAGCGGCGCCGGGTACCAGGACGCGAACAGATCCAGCGTGTACGCCGCGACCCGCTCGTTGCTCGGCGTACGGCGGAACGTCTCCCGCTCGTACGCGTCCTTGAACGCGCGGAACGCGGCGAAGTCCGCCGGGACGTCGCGGATGCCCATGCGCGCGCCGACCGCGCGGTAGTAGTGGAACGCGGCCAGCCGCTCGTGCTCGTGCAGCGGGCGCCAGCCGTAGCGGTCCAGCCAGTCGATCGGCTCGTAGACGAACGTGGACAGCACGTAGCGCATGTCGTCGTCGGAGATCGCGTACCGGCCGTGCGCCCGGTTGACCACCCGCAGCGCCTCCCGGCCGCGCGGCGAGTCGTAGCCGTGCTCCAGCAGCTCGGCCATCAGCAGCGCGGTGTCGTCGTAGCGCTGCTGCGCCCGCAGCCGGAACTCGCCTGTCGCGTCCAGCAGCGCGGAGATGCTCGGCACGCAGAACGTGCGCAGCAGCGCCAGTTCCAGCGCCCGCTGGTAGTCGAAGGGGAACTCGTACCCGGCGGAGAGCCGGTAGATCTCGTGATGGTCGCGGACCGGATCGAGCGTCTCGATCCGCCGCAACCAGCGGTACCGCCCGTCACGAGCCATCGCCACCACCCCCACCGTCCACCCTTGCCGATGCAGTCAAGCTCCTCTATGTTAATAGAAAATCACATCCCCGGATAACTCGAAACCTGCTTGTGCGCACCTCGCGGGCCGGTGTTCAGGGCGATGTCCGGTCGAAACCGGGAAGTGGTGCTAATGGAGAATCTCAGTAGACGAAGCGTCCTGACGCTCGGTGCCGCGCTGGGACTGGTAGCTGTGGCGGACGCCCCCAAGGCGTGGGCGTGGTCGTCGTCCGGCTCGATCGCCGGGACCGACACGGTCACCGACCCGTGGGACGTCTGGGACGACGACACCGACCCGCTCGTCGCCTCGATGCTGGACGCCGGTCAGATCCCGGCCGTGAACACCGCGTTCGCGTCCTGGATCCGCAACGGCGACGCGCTGCCCGCCGGCCTGCCCCCGGCGCTCACCACCTACCTGCGGCGGGTCAACACGCTGCCGTCCTGGGCCGACCAGGCCAAGCTGGACCGGGCCGCCCAGTTCAACAAGCGCATGAGCATGTACCTGTTCCTGCTCTACGGCCTGGGCAGCGGGATCATGAGCACGGTGATCCCGCGCGAGGCCCGCAACGTCTACTGGTCCGAGGGCGGCGCGGACATGAAGTCGCGCGCCGCGAAGACCTTCACCTACGGCTACGACCTGAGCGCCCCCGACGCGTTCAAGGCCACCGGCAGCTTCGTGGTGACCTCGCACAAGACGCGGCTCACCCACGCGGCGGTGCGGCACCTGCTGCCGCAGTCCGCGCCGTGGCGCGGCGTCACCGACCACCCGATCCCGATCAGCAACGGCGACATCCTCATCACCTTCCACAGCCTCGGCACGTACGTGCACCGCAAGCTGCTCGACTGGCGTCGCTGGGGCCTGCGGATGTCGGCCGCGGAGGAGGAGGCCTACCTGCACATGTGGCAGGTCGCGCTGCACCTGCTCGGCGTCCGCGACGAGTTCATCCCGAACAGCTGGGCCGCCGCCGAGGAGCAGTCCCGGTACGCGCTGTCCCCGCTCCTCGCGCCGACGCCCGAGGGCATCGACCTGGCCGACATCCTGCTGAACCTGACGTCCTCGGTGGACCTCGGCGTCACCCGGGGATTCCAGCGGGAGTTCGCGCGCTACGTGCTCACCGACCGGATCGGCGACTGGTTGCGGCTGCCGCGCGACTACATCTCCCGGGGCGTGATCGAGGCCGGCTGGCCCACGTACGTGATGTTCCGCGAAGGGCTCTCGCCGCTCATGCCGGAGACGTTCGGCCTGTTCGACAGGTTCATCCGCGGGCTGGCGATGCTGTTCCTCAACAACGGCTCGTCCGCGTCGCACACCCCGATCACGATCCCGGTGATGAACCGGCCGGGCACCTGAGCGGATGCGGCCTCACAGCGTCAGGGCGCCGGTGACCAGCGCGGTGACCGCGTCCCGGTGACCGGGCGAGTCCTGCCAGCGCAGGGCCCGCCCGGCCTCCACCGCCACGCCGAACCCGGCGTGCACGAGCAGCCGGGCATGCCGCCGGTCCAGGTCCGGCCGGACCGCCCGCAACTGCTGCTCCCAGACCGCGATGTGCTCGCGCTGGGCGAGGATCAGCGGACGCCGTACGTCGGCGGGCAGGCCGGCCACCTCGGCCTCGGCCACGCTGTTGAGGGTGTTGTGCTCGAAGCAGTAGGCCACGTACGCCGCCGCCAGCGCGACCACGGCCTGCCGCGGGTCGGCCGCCCGCTGGAGACTGCGGTCGACCGCCTGGGCGAGCAGTTCCGCCGCCTGGAGGCAGGCGGCCACCAGGATGTCCACCTTGCCGGGGTAGTGGCGGTAGATCGCGGACGGGGCGAGCCCCACCGCCTGGGCGATCTGCGCGTTCGTGACGGTGGCGAAGCCGTCCCGGGCGAACAGCGGCACGGCCGCGGCCAGGATCTGCGCGCGCCGGGTGCGGGGCACCGGCTGGGCGGGCAGCTCCACCAGCCGCGCGGTCCCGGCGGCTGTCGTCGGATCGGTGGCGACCACCCGCATCGCTGACCGCAGCACCAGGTCCTCGATCCGGCGCTGGGCGATCGAGGTGTGGTGCATGGTCACCGAGCCGATCACACCGAGCGCCGCCACCGCCCGCAGGCGCTCGTCGGGCAGCGGGTACTCCCGCCGTACCGTCTCGGTCACCCGGCCCACGACGTGGCCGAACTTCGCGCGGAGCAGGTGGCGGTCCGCGCGGCCGAGGTAGCGGGCCTCCCACCGGTAGAGGCCGCCGGAGGAGCGGTGCGCGACGGTGACCCGGGTGAGGGCCAGCAGCACGTCGGCCAGCGCCGCGTCCGGCGGCCACTCGTCGACGGCCCCGACCAGGTTGTCCACCATGACGTTCGCGCACTCGGCGAACAACGCGTACTTGTTCGGGAAGTGCCGGTACAGCGCGGGCGCGCTGATCCCGACCGCCGCGGCGATCTCCTCCATGGACGCGCCGTGGTAGCCGCGCTCGCTGAACACCTGCCCGGCCGACTCCACGATGACCTGCCTGCGGTTGCGTGGCCGGGTGGCCGCGGCCGGCCCGGTGGTCACCGGACCGTCCGGGCGGACGCGGACGGGCACAGGACCATAGGTGTCAGTCAACCACAGGGCCTCACGCCGCCCGGGCGGTCGCTGGACGCCGGTCAGGCGTGCAGGACGGCGAGCGCGAGCCGGGCGGTCTGGTCGTCGTAGCCCGCCGTGCGGTCGAAGCGGCCGAGCCGCCCGACGTCGGTGACCACGTTCAGCGCGGCGTGCACGAGCACCCGGGCGTCGCCGGCCGGCAGCTCCGGTCGTACCGCCCGGACCAGGCCCACCCACTCCTCGACGTGCAGCCGCTGCGCGCCGCGCAACTGGTGACGGTCCCGCTCCGGCAGGTTGTTGTTCTCCGCCAGGTACACCGCGACCAGGTCGCTCTGGCCGAACGCGAAGTCGACGTACGCGCGCACCACCCGGTGCAGCGCGTCGGCCGGGTCGCTCGCCTCGGCGATGGCCGCCGTGGTGGCACCGGTCAGCCGGTCGGTGGCCCGGTAGTAGGCGGCCGCGAGCAGGTCGGCCTTGCCGGGGAAGTAGCGGTACACGCTGGATGCCTGCATGCCCGCGGCGCGGCCGATGTCCTCCACCGCGACGGCGTGGTAGCCGTGCCTGTGGAACAGCCGCATCGCCTCGATCAGCAGCAGCTCGCGGCGCGACGCCGGGCGGACCGGCCCGGTGGCGGGGGAGTCCTCCACCCCGGTGCGCCGCCGGGGCGGCACCGTGGGCGCGTCGGTCCGCAGCAGCGTCCGGGCGACGCGGGTGAGCAGGTGCTCGGTGTCGGCACCGGCCGTCCGGTACGTGGTCACGCTGCCGAACGCGCTCAGCGCCGCGTTCACCAGCAGATCGGCCTGCGCGGCGGTCAGCTCGGGGCGCAGCTCGCGCAACGGCGCGGCGACGCGGCCGATGAGCGTGGCCATCGACGCGGCGAACTCCTGCCGGTGCTCGGGCGTCAGGTAGCGGCCCTCCCACTGGTACAGCCCGGCCACCCGCCGCCTGCTCACCGTGACCTCGGCGAGCGCGCGCAGCAGTTCGTCGAGCAGCCCGTCCGCGTCGTTCGCCGCCGGCTCCTCGGTCGCGGCGAGCAGGGCGCCGACGACCTCCCGGGTGGCGTGCACGAGGATCGCGTACTTGTTAGGGAAGTGCCGGTAGACGGCCGGCCCGCTGATGCCGACGGCGGCGGCGATCTCGTCGACCGAGACCCCGTGGTAGCCCCGCTCGCAGAACAGCTCGGCCCCGGCGAGCGCGATGCGGGCCTTGCGGTCCTTGGGCCGCCGGACCGGTGCCGGGACGGTGTCGCCTGCTGCTCGTCGCACCGCTACAGGTTAGCGCCCCCTCGCGTCCGTCAGGTGGTGCCCCACGCGCTTCCCGTCGCGGAGGCCGGAGCCGGACAGCGCGGAACGCTTCTTGACAAGGAGCCGCAGCCTCAAGAAAAGTTAGGCGAAATTCGCATGCGGGTGAGCGATGAGGAGCTTGGCATGACGACCGATGCGTTCATCTACGACGCGTTGCGCACGCCGCGCGGGCGGGGCAAGCCGACCGGATCGCTGCACGGGGTGAAGCCGGTTTCGCTCGTCACCGGCCTGATCGGGGAGATCCTGCGGCGGATGCCCGGCCTCGATCCGGCGCTGATCGACGACCTCGTGCTCGGGGTGGTGTCGCCGCTCGGCGACCAGGGCGCCGACATCGCCCGGACCGCCGCCGTCGCCGCCGGCCTGCCCGACACGGTGGCCGGCGTGCAGCTCAACCGCTTCTGCGCCTCCGGCCTGGAGGCGGTGAACATCGCCGCGCAGAAGGTGCGCTCCGGCTGGGAGGATCTCGTCCTCGCCGGTGGTGTCGAGTCGATGTCCCGGGTGCCGATGGGCTCCGACGGCGGGGCGTGGGCGCTCGACCCGGAGGTCAACTTCACCACCGGTTTCGTGCCGCAGGGCATCAGCGCCGACCTCATCGCCACCATCGCCGGCTTCGACCGGGAGACGGTGGACGCGTACGCGCTCCAGTCGCAGGCGCGGGCCGCCAAGGCGTGGGCCAACGGCTACTTCGCCCGGTCCGTGGTGCCGGTCCGCGACCGCAACGGGCTGACCGTGCTGGACCGGGACGAGCACATCCGGGCCGACTCGACGGCGGAGAGCCTCGGCGCGCTGCGCCCCTCGTTCGCCGAGATCGGCGAGAAGGCCGGCTTCGACGCTGTCGCGTTGCAGAAGTACCACTGGGTCGAGCGCATCGAGCACGTCCACACGGCGGGCAACTCCTCCGGCATCGTGGACGGCGCGGCGCTCGTCGCGATCGGCAGCGAGGCGGCCGGTGCCGCCGCCGGTCTCACCCCGCGCGCCCGCGTGGTGGCCACCGCGCTCAGCGGCGCCGACCCCACCATCATGCTCACCGGCCCGGCCCCGGCCGCCCGCAAGGCGCTGGCGAAGGCCGGTCTCGGCGTGGACGACCTGGACCTGGTCGAGATCAACGAGGCGTTCGCCGCCGTGGTCCTGCGGTTCGTCGCCGACCTGGGCCTGAACCCGGACATCGTCAACGCCAACGGCGGGGCGATCGCGATGGGCCACCCGCTGGGCGCGACCGGCGCCATGATCCTCGGCACGCTCGTCGACGAACTGGAGCGACGCGGCGGCCGCTACGGGCTGGCCACGCTCTGCGCGGGCGGCGGCATGGGCATCGCGACCGTGATCGAACGAATCTGAGGAGCACGAATGGCAAACACCATCCGGTGGGAGCACGGCGACGACGGCATCGTGCTGCTCACCCTCGACCATCCCGGCCGCTCGGCGAACGTGATGAACGCGGAGTTCGGCGCGAGCCTCACCGCCACTGTGGACCGGCTCGAAGCCGAGCGCGACCGGATCACCGGCGTGATCCTCACCTCGGCCAAGAAGACCTTCTTCGCCGGTGGCGACCTGGAGACCCTGGTGCGGCTGACCCCGGCCGACGCCGAGGCGTCAGCCGCCGACGCGGCCGCGCTCAAGCACGCCGTACGCCGGCTGGAGACACTCGGCCGGCCGGTCGTCGCCGCGATCAACGGCTCGGCCCTCGGCGGCGGACTGGAACTGGCGCTGGGCTGCCACCACCGCATCGTGCTCGACGACCCGGCCGTCGAGATCGGCTTCCCGGAGGTCACGCTCGGCCTGCTGCCCGGCTGCGGCGGCGTGGTGCGCACCGTCCGGCTGCTCGGCGTCACCGCCGCGCTTACCGACTGGCTGCTGCGCGGCCAGCGCCGCCGCCCGCAGGACGCGCTCGCGCACGGGCTGGTCGACGAACTCGCCGCCGACCGGGACGCCCTGATGGCCGCCGCCCGCGAGTGGATCGCCGCGAACCCGGACGCGACCCAGCCGTACGACCGCAAGGGCTACCGGATGCCCGGCGGCACCCCGTCCAGCCCGGGACTCGCGATGCAGTTGCCGGCCATGCCCGCGCTGCTGCGCAAGCAGCTCAAGGGCGCGCCCTACCCGGCGCCCCGCAACATCCTCGCCGCCGCCGTCGAGGGCGCCCAGGTCGACCTGGACACCGCGTTCACGATCGAGGGGCGGTACTTCACCGAGCTGGCCACCGGCCAGATCGCCAAGAACATGATCAAGGCGCTCTTCTTCGACCTCCAGGCCGCCCGGTCCCGCACCGCCGGTGGCGACCACCAGCCGGTACGCAGCGTCGCCGTCGTCGGCGCGGGCATGATGGGCGCCGCCATCGCGTACGTCTGCGCCCGCGCCGGGATGCGGGTGGTGCTCAAGGACGTCACCGCCGAGGGGGCGGCGCGGGGCAAGGCGTACTCGGCGGGCCTGCTCGACAAGGCGGTCGCCCGGGGCCGCTCCACGCCGGAGAAGCGGGACGAGATCCTGGGCCGCATCCACGCCACCGCCGACCTCGCCGACCTGGCGGGTGTCGACCTCGCCATCGAGGCGGTCTTCGAGGACCCGGCGCTCAAGCACAAGGTGTACGCCGAGATCGAACAGGTCGCGCCGGACGCGCTCATCGCCTCCAACACCTCAACGCTGCCCATCACGCTGCTGGCCGAGGGCGTCAGCCGTCCGGAGGAGTTCGTCGGGCTGCACTTCTTCTCCCCGGTGGACAAGATGCCGCTGGTCGAGGTGATCCGCGGGGAGCGGACGAGCGAGGCCACGCTGGGCCGCGCGCTGGGTGTCGTCCGCCAGTTGCGCAAGACGCCGATCGTGGTCAACGACAGCCGGGGCTTCTTCACCAGCCGGGTCATCGGGACGTTCACCAACGAGGGCGTGGCGATGCTCGCCGAGGGCATCCCGGCGGCGACCATCGAGCAGGCAAGCAGCCAGGCCGGCTATCCCGCGCCGGTGCTCGCGCTGATGGACGAGTTGACCCTCACCCTGCCCCGGAAGATCCGCCTGGAGACGGCCGCCGCGACAGTGGCGGCCGGGGGCACGTGGCAGCCGCACGCCGCCGACGCGGTGATCGACGCGATGATCGACGGGTGCGGCCGGACCGGACGCTCCGGCGGCGCCGGCTTCTACGACTACCGCGACGGCAGGCGGGCCGGGCTCTGGCCGGGGCTGCGGGAACTGTTCGGCGGCACGAACCTGGACACGCCGTTCGAGGACCTCAAGGAGCGAATGCTCTTCATCGAGGCGATCGAGTCGGTGCGGTGCCTGGACTCCGGCGTGCTGACCTCGGTGGCCGACGCCAACGTCGGCTCGATCCTGGGCATCGGCTATCCGAGCTGGACCGGCGGCGTCCTGCAGTACGTCAACCAGTACGACGGCGGGCTGCCGGGCTTCGTGGCCCGCGCCCGGGTGCTCGCCGAGCGTTACGGCGAGCGGTTCGACCCGCCGCCACTGCTGGTCGCCATGGCCGAGCGGGGCGAGCGGTTCGAGTAGACGACGACGCGGCCCGGCCGGTGTGGGGCGAACCCACCGGCCGGGCCGGGTCGCGTCAGAGCATCCGGTCGGACAGTCCGTACGTCTTGGCGATGATCTCGCGCTGGATCTCGCTCGCGCCGCCGTAGACTGTGGACACGATCGCCGAGCGGACCAGGCGCTCCATGTCGAACTCGGTGGTGTAGCCGTAGCCGCCCATCATCTGCATCGCGTCCAGCGCGACGCGCCGGGCCGTCTCGGTGGCCTTGAGCTTCGCCATCGAGGTCTCCCGGGGCAGCACCGTGTCCGGCGCCTTGTCGACCTTGGCGGCGGTGTCGTAGACCAGCAGCCGGGCGCACTCGATCTCGGTGGCCAGGTCGGCCAGGCGGTGCCGGATCACCTGGAACGATCCGATCGGCCGGCGGAACTGGCGGCGGTCCTTCACGTACGCCACCACGTCGTCGAACGCCCGCCGGGCGATGCCGAGCACCACGCTGGCGAGGATCAGCCGTTCCATGTTGAGCCCGGCCATCAGCTGCCGCCAGCCGTGGTCGACCCGGCCGACCACCGCGTCGGCGGGCAGCACGCAGTCGGTGAAGTAGAGGTCGTTCACCTCCCGGCCGCCCATGGTGTCGATGCCGGAGACGGTCAGGCCGGGCGCGCGGGCCGGGACCAGGAACATGGTCAGGCCGTGGTGGTCGCCGGCCCGGCCCGAGGTGCGCGCGACGAGCAGGATGTGCTCGGCCAGGTGGGCGTTGGAGCACCACGTCTTCTGACCGTTCACCACCCACCCGTCCCCGCGCCGTTCGGCACGGCAGCTCAGGTTCGCAACGTCCGAGCCGGCCTCGGGCTCGGACATCGCCACCGCCTCGACCACGCCGCGCGCCACCCCGCTGAGGATCAGCTTCTTCTGCTCCGGTGTGCCGAACCGCTGGTAGGTGGCGGCGACGATGATCGAGGTGGTGAAGCCGCCGATCGGCGCCATCGCCCGGCTGGTCTCCTCCAGGAACAGGCACAGCTCGGTCGTGCCGGCGCCGCCGCCGTCGAACTCCTCCGGCAGCGACAGGCCCAGCCAGCCGAGGTCGGCCATCTTCCGGTACAGCTCCGGGCTGTGCGGTTCCCGCCCGCCGTTCGTGAGGTTCTGCCGCTGCTCGCGGGTGCCCACCTCGCGGCGGCAGAAGTCGCGCACCGCCTCGACAAGTGACAGTTGCTCGTCGGTCCACTCCACAGCGGTACCTCCAGCGCATCGTGAGGGATTGACAGCAAGGCTAGACTATCGAATATCAAATGTCAGGAGGCTGCCGATGACGTCCCTCGTTGAGCACCCTCGCCGGCTGCGCGTCGTCGACCCGGTGACAGGTGAGCACCGCGCCGACTACGACATCGCCGACGACGCCGCAGTACGCGCCGCCGTGGCGCGGGCCCGCGAGGCGGCCGGCTGGTGGTCCGGCCTGGACGCCAAGCAGCGCCGCCGGCACCTGCTTGCGTACAAGGCGGCGGTCGCGGGCGGCATCGAGGAACTGGCCTGCCTCGTCCGGAGCGAGACCGGCAAGAGCCTCGCCGGGGCCCAGCTCGAGGTGATGCTCGCCGTCGAGCACCTGGACTGGGCGGCCCGGCACGCCGGGCGGGTGCTCAAGCGACGGTCCGTCTCCTCCGGCCTGCTCGCGTTCAACCAGGCCGCCTCCGTGGAGTACGTGCCGTACGGCGTGGTCGGCGTGATCGGGCCGTGGAACTACCCCGTCTACACGCCGATGGGCGCGGTGTCGCACGCGCTCGCGGCCGGCAACGCGGTGGTGTTCAAGCCCAGCGAGTTCACCCCGGGCGTCGGGGTGTGGCTGGCCGAGCGCTGGCACGAGCTGCTTCCCGACCACCCGGTCCTCCAGGTCGTCACCGGCGACGGCACGACCGGCGCCGCGCTGTGCCGCGCGTCGGTCGACAAGATCGCGTTCACCGGGTCGGCGGCGACCGGCCGGTCGGTCATGGCCGCCTGCGCCGAGAGCCTGACACCCGTGGTGATCGAGGGCGGCGGCAAGGACGCGCTGATCGTCACCGCCGACGCCGACCTCGACGCGGCCGCGCGGGCGGCGGTCTTCGGCGGCCTGGGCAACGCCGGGCAGACGTGTGCCGGCGTCGAGCGCGTCTACGTCGAACGGTCCGTCTGCGAGCCGTTCCTGGCCACGCTCACCGAGCTGGCGCGGCAGGTCCGGCCGGGCCCCGAGCCGGACGCGCCGTACGGGCCGATGACCACGCCCACCCAGCCCGAGGTCGTGCGGCGTCACGTCACCGACGCCCTCGACCGGGGTGGCCGGGCGGTGGTCGGTGACGCGGACTCGGTCCGGCCGCCGTTCGTGGAGCCGGTCGTGCTGACCGACGTGCCGGAGGACAGCGCCGCCGTCACCGAGGAGACGTTCGGCCCGGTGCTGGTGGTCAACCCGGTCGCCGACGCCGACGAGGCGGTCCGCCGCACGAACGCGACCAGCTACGGGCTCTCCGGCTCGATCTTCACCCGCGACCGCCGCCGTGGCCTGGCGCTCGCCGGGCGGCTGCGGGCCGGCGCGGTGTCGGTCAATTCGGTCCTGGGGTACGCGGGCGTGCCCTCACTGCCGTTCGGCGGCGTGGGCGACTCGGGGTTCGGCCGGGTCCACGGCGTGGACGGCCTGCGCGAGTTCGCCCGGGCGCGGTCGGTGACGTGGCAGCGGTTCCGGCCGCCGATCGAGGTGATGACGCTCCAGCCGTCCGCGTCGGCCATGAAGCGCTCGCTGGCGATGTTCGCGTGGCGTCATGGCCGCCGGTGACGGCTCACCCGTTCCACACGCCCAGCCCGTCCAGGTGCTTGACCAGCCGTTCCGCGCCGTCGGTGAAGTGCCGGGCCATGACCGGCCGGACGGCCTCCGGGTCGCCCGCGGCGAGCGCGTCGAGCAGCGCCTCGTGATCGGCGACCATGCCGGCCCGCCACTGGGCGTCGGCGGCGTAGAACCGCGACGGCGTGTAGCGGGTCACGGTGCGCAGCAGCCACGACAGCTTGCGCGCGTCGGCGAGCCGGTTGATCCGGCGGTGGAACTCGTATTCGAGCTGCTCGACCCGGCTGACCTGCCGGGCCTGGGCGGCGCGGCGCAGCCGCTCGTGCTGCTGCCGCAGGTCGTCGAGCTGCTCGGGGGTGATGCTGACGGCGACCCGGGCGGCCAGCTCACCGGCGATGTGGCCCTGGAGGCTGAACACGTCGATGATGTCCTGCCTCGACAGCGGCGCCACCACGTGCCCGCGGCGCGGTTGCAGCTCGACCATGTCCTCCGCGCGCAGCATCAGCAGCGCCTCGCGTACCGGAGTGATGCTCAGCCCGGTCTCCTGGGCGACCTCTTCGAGCCGGATGCGTTCGCCCGGGCGCAGCTGGCCCGACATGATCCGGTCGCGCAGCAGGCTCGCCACGGTCTCGGAGAGCTGGGGTTGGGAGACGTTCTGGATCCTGCCGCGGTCCGCCACCAGTTGAGGGTATCAAATGTCAAATGTCACAACCGGGACGCCGGCCGGCGCCGGACTGCGGGCCGCCACCAGGGGTGGTGTGCGCACCATCTGGTTCGACCGGCCCGACCGGCGCAACGCGATGACGCTGGAGATGTTCCGCGACTACTACGCGGCCCTGGTGACTGCGGACGCCGACCCGGAGGTGCGGGCGGTGGTGGTGACCGGCTCCGGCGACTGGTTCTGTGCCGGCGCCGACCCGGAGGCGCTCGCCGCGCTGCTGGACGAGCGCAACCGTGACCTGCTCGCCGGTGAGTTCGGGTTCCCGCCGCACCTGCCGTTGACGCTCGGCACGCCGATCGTCGCCGCGATGAACGGCGGCGCGGCGGGCCTGGGCCTGGTCCACGCTCTCTACGCCGACGTGCGGTTCCTGGCGGCGCGGGCGCGCCTGTCCACCTCGTTCAGCCGGCTCGGTCTCGTCGCCGAGTACGGCAGCGCCTGGCTGCTGCCCCGGCTGGTCGGCGTCGGCGCCGCGCTGGACCTGCTGGTGTCCGGCCGCAAGGTCGACGCGGTGGAGGCGCTGCGGATCGGACTTGTGCAACGCGTGCTCCCGCGCGACGAGGTGCTGGCCGAGGCCCAAGCCTATGCCGCCGAACTGGCCGAGCACTGCTCACCGGCGTCCATGGCGGTGATCCGGCGGCAGGTGTTCGGCGGCCTGGAGACCGGCGTGGGCGAGGCCGCCGCCGACGCGATCCGGCTCATGGTCGAGTCCCTGGCCGGCCCCGACTTCGGCGAGGCCCTGCTCAGCCGGGCCCAGGGGCGCCCGCCCCGCTTCGCCCCACGGGCCGGCGCGTGAGCGGCCCGCTCGCCGGCGTCCGGGTCGTGGAACTGGCCGGCATCGGGCCCGGCCCGTTCGCCGCCATGCTGCTCGCCGACCTCGGCGCCGACGTGGTGCGCGTCGACCGGCCGGAACCCGGCGCGTTCGCGGCCGGTGACCCCGGACAGAACCTGCTCAACCGGGGCAAGCGCTCGATAGTGGTGGACCTGAAGCACCCCGCCGGCGCCGAGGTGGTCCTCGCGCTGGCCGGCCGGGCCGCGATCCTGATCGAGGGCTGGCGTCCCGGTGTGGCCGAGCGGCTCGGCGTCGGACCGCAGGACGCGCTCGCCCGCAACCCGACCCTGGTCTACGGGCGGATGACCGGCTGGGGCCAGGACGGGCCGCTGGCCCGCGCCGCCGGCCACGACATCGGCTACATCGCCGTCGCCGGGGCGCTGCACCCGATCGGCCGGGCCGGCGGGCCGCCGCAGATCCCGCTCAATCTGGTCGGCGACTTCGGCGGCGGCTCGCTCTACCTGGTCGTCGGCCTCCTGGCGGCGCT
Organism: Micromonospora sp. NPDC049151; assembly: GCF_040648395.1. Taxonomy (NCBI): domain Bacteria; kingdom Bacillati; phylum Actinomycetota; class Actinomycetes; order Micromonosporales; family Micromonosporaceae; genus Micromonospora; species Micromonospora sp. NPDC049151. The sequence continues at coordinate 252,816 of NZ_JBEZDP010000005.1, read as the reverse complement.
GCACGTGGCCGGTGCCACCGGCCGGGGCCAGGTCGTCGACGCCGCCATCGTGGACGGCGCGGCCCACCTCACCACCCCGTTCGCCGGGCTGCTCGCGCAGGGCGCCTGGCGAGCCGAGCGGGGCCGCAACCTGCTCGACGGCGGCGCCCCGTTCTACGACGTGTACGCCACCGCCGACGGCGGGCACATGGCGGTGGGCGCGCTGGAGCCCCAGTTCTACGCCGAACTGCTGCGGCTGCTCGGGCTCGCAGGCGCGGACCTGCCGGCACAGCACGACGTGGCGGGCTGGCCGGTGCTGCGCGCCCGCTTCGCCGAGGTGTTCGCCGGCCGTACCCGCGACGAGTGGACCGCCGTGTTCGACGGCACCGACGCCTGCGTCGCACCGGTGCTGTCGCTGGCCGAGGCGCCGGGCCACTCGCACCTGCTCGCGCGCGGCACGTACGAGGAGCACTTCGGCGTCCGGCAGCCGGCCGTGGCGCCCCGCCTGTCCGGCACACCGGGCCGGGTCGGCGGCCCGCCGCCCGCGCCGGGCGCGGACACCGGGCCCGTGCTCACCGACTGGGGGCTGGGCGCACACCTACCGCGGTGGCGGGACGACGGCGTCGTCCGCCAGGGACAGGGAGTTCACTGATGCGTATCGGGACGACACTGGCGTACGCCGCCGATCCCCGCAGCGGCGCGGACGACGTGGCCGCCTGGGAACAGGACGGCCTGGACGTGGCCTGGGTGTCCGAGGCGTACGGCTTCGACGCGCCCACGGTGATGGGTTACCTGGCCGCCCGGACGAGCCGGATGCGCATCGGCTCGGCGATCCTGCCGATCTTCTCGCGTACCCCGGCTCTGCTGGCACAGACCGCGGCGGGCCTGGACGCCATGTCCGGTGGCCGGGCCATCCTCGGCCTCGGCGCGTCCGGACCGCAGGTGATCGAGGGCTGGCACGGCGTCGCCTACGACAGGCCGCTGGCCCGCACCCGCGAGGTGATCGAGATCTGCCGGCGGGTGTGGCGGCGGGAGACGCTGACGAACGACGGTCTCTACCCGCTGCCGTTGCCGCCCGGCGAGGGCACCGGGCTGGGCAAGCCGCTGAAGATGCTCACCCACCCGGTACGCGACCGCATCCCGATCCACGTGGCGAGTCTCGGCGACCGGAACGTCCGGATGACCGCCGAGATCGCCGACGGGTGGCTGCCGTTCCTCTACGACCCGCGGCGCGCGGGCGACGTCTGGGGCGCCGCGCTGGCGGCCGGCCGGGCGAAACGCTCCGCCGACCTCGGGCCGCTGGAGGTGGTGGCCGGCGGGCCGCTGGCCATCGGCCCGGACGTGACCGGGCTGCGCGACCTCGCCCGGCCGCTGATCGCCCTGTACGTGGGCGGGATGGGCGCCAGGGGCCGCAACTTCTACCACGACCTGCTGTGCCGCTATGGCTACGAAGCCGAGGCGGACCGCGTCCAGGACCTCTACCTGGCGGGCCGCAAGGCCGAGGCCGCCGCCGCGGTGCCGGCGGAACTGCTGGAACGCACCAGCCTGATCGGGCCGGAGAGCTACGTGCGCGACCGGGTCCAGGAGTACCGCGACGCGGGCGTGACCATCCTCAACGTGGCACCGCTGGGCGAGGACCCCCGGCGTCTCGTCGCCGCCGTCGCGGACATGGCCCGGTAGCGCGGGGAGGAGCTGACACATGGACCGCGCGATCTTCACCGCCGACCACCTCGCGTTCGCCGAACTGGTGCGCGCGTTCATCGACAAGGAGATCACCCCGTACCACGAGCGCTGGGAGGCAGACGGCATCGTCGACCGCGCCGTGTGGCGGGCCGCCGGGGCAGCCGGGCTGCTCGGGTTCTTCGTCGACGAGCGGTACGGCGGCGCCGGGGTCACCGACCGGCGGTTCCACGCCGTCCTGACCGAGGAACTCGCCCGGGCGGGCGCTAGCGGTCCGGCGTTCGGCCTGCACAACGACATCATCGGCCCGTACCTGACCGACCTGACCACCGAGGAGCAGAAACAGCGCTGGCTGCCGGGCTTCTGCTCCGGCGAGATCGTCACCGCCGTCGCCATGTCCGAGCCGGGCGCCGGCAGCGACCTTCAGGGCATCACCACCACGGCGGTACGCGACGGCGACGACTACGTCCTCAACGGGCAGAAGACGTTCATCAGCAACGGCATCCTGGCCGACCTGGTGATCGTGGTGGCCCGTACCGACCCCGGCGCCGGGCGGCGGGGGATCAGCCTGCTCGTGGTCGAGCGCGGCATGCCCGGCTTCGAGCGTGGGCGCAACCTCGACAAGCTCGGGCAGAAGGCGCAGGACACCGCCGAGCTGTTCTTCGCCGACGTCCGCGTACCGGTGGCCAACCTGCTCGGCGTCGAGGGCGAGGGCTTCGCCTACCTGATGCGCAACCTGCCCCTGGAACGGTTGTCGATAGCCGTCGCGGCGCTCGCCGGCGCCGAGACGGTGTTCGCGCAGACGCTGGACTACTGCAGGCAGCGCCGGGCGTTCGGCCGTCCCATCGGCAGTTTCCAGCACAACCGGTTCGTGCTCGCCGAACTCGCCACCGAGCTGCGCCTGGGCCGGGTCTTCGTCGACAACTGCCTGGTCGCGCCGGACCTGAGCGCGGAGACGGCGGCGATGGCGAAGTGGTGGTGCACCGAGTTGCAGCAGCGCGTCGTGGACCGGTGCCTCCAGCTGCACGGCGGGTACGGCTACATGCGCGAGTACCCGGTGGCCCGCGCCTACCTGGACGCCCGCGTGCAGACCATCTACGGCGGCACCACCGAGATCATGAAGGAGGTGATCGGCCGGTCACTCGGCCTCTGAGCCGGGCTCCAGCATGGGTACGAGGAACCGGCGGGCCATCTCCCGCAGCGCGTCGGCGTCGTCCAGGTCGATGACGTGGCTCGGGGTCAGCAGGAAGGAGCAGGACAACCGGGTCATCAGCTCGGCCACCACCTCCACGTCGACTGTGGCGGCGATGGTGCCGGCGCGCTGCTCGCGGCGCAGTTGCCCGGCGACGAACCGCTGCACGGTGGCCAGCGTCCGCCCGCCGTCGCTGATCATCGAGGGGATGAGCACGTCGGGTTCGACGCTCATCAGCCCGCCGATCAGCGGGTTGCGACGGATCGCGTCCAGCGCGCTGACGAAGCCCAGCACCACCCGGTCGCCGACGGTGGCCGCCTGCTGGATGTCGACCAGGAAGCGGTCGAAGTAGCGCCGGAACTCGCGGCGGACGACCTGCTCGACCAGCCGGTCCTTGGTGGCGAACCGGCGGTACGCGGTGATCCGGGAGACACCCGCCCGGCGGGCCACGTCCTCCATCGTGGAGCGGCGGATGCCCATCCGGCAGAACTGCTCGTAGGCCGCGTCGAGGATCCGGGTCGCCACCTCGTCGGTGTCGTCGGCGCTCTGCAACGCCTCGGTGAAGGCGCGTTCCAGCAGCGACTCCGGCGGGCCGGCCGGTCCGCCGTGACCCGCCTCGGGGGAGGACGCCTGCGCCGCAGCGGTCCGGGCCATGGGTGCCCTCCCGGGAGAGACGGTGACGCGGTTGGCGCTTCACCGTACCAATCGCCGGGGCGTACCCCCGCGCGAGCGCGACCGCCGCGCCCGGCGGATGCGGGGCGCGGCGGTCGCGTCTGTCGTGCGGTGTCCGGTCAGGAGCCGGAGCGCTTGGCGGTCGCCTTCAGGTAGTCCCGGTTGAGGCGGCCGATGGTGTTCAGCGGGATGCCCTTCGGGCAGGCTGCCGCGCACTCGCCGATGTTGGTGCAGCCGCCGAAGCCGGCCTCGTCGTGCGCGTCCACCATGCCGATCACCCGGGTGTAGCGCTCCGGCTGGCCCTGCGGCAGCAGCGAGAGCTGGGTGATCTTCGCGGCGGTGAACAGCATGCCGGAGCCGTTCGGGCAGGCCGCCACGCAGGCGCCGCAGCCGATGCAGGCCGCCGACTCGAACGCCGCGTCCGCGTCGGCCTTCGGCACCGGCACCGAGTGCGCCTCCGGGGCGCTGCCGGTCGGCGCGGTGACGTAACCGCCGGCCGCGATGATCTGGTCGAACGCGTTGCGGTTGACCACCAGGTCCTTGACGACCGGGAAGGCCCGGGCCCGCCACGGCTCGATGTCGATCGTGTCGCCGTCGGAGAACTGCCGCATGTGCAGCTGGCAGGCGGTGGTGCCGCGCTGCGGGCCGTGCGCCTCACCGTTGATCATGAGGCTGCACATGCCGCAGATGCCCTCGCGGCAGTCGTGGTCGAACGCGACCGGCTCCTCGCCGTCGAGGATCAGCCGCTCGTTCAGCACGTCGAGCATCTCCAGGAAGGACATGTCCGGCGACACGTCCCGCACCGGGTAGGTGACCATCCGACCCTTGTCCTCGGGGCCGGTCTGGCGCCAGATGCGCAGGGTCAGGTTCACTTGTAGCTCCGCTGCGTGGGGTGGACGTATTCGAAGGTCAGGTCTTCCTTGTGCAGCACGGGCTCACCGGTGCCGGTGTACTCCCAGGCCGCCACGTAGGCGAACCGCTCGTCGTCGCGCTGCGCCTCGCCGTCCGGGGTCTGGTGCTCGGCCCGGAAGTGGCCGCCGCAGGACTCCTCGCGGTGCAGCGCGTCGATGCACATCAGCTCGGCCAGCTCGAAGAAGTCGGCCACCCGGCCGGCCTTCTCCAGCGACTGGTTCAGGCCCTCGCCGTCACCAGGCACGCGCACCCGCTGCCAGAACTGCTCGCGCAGCGCGCGGATCTCGTCGATCGCCTTGCGCAGCCCGGCCTCGGAGCGCTCCATGCCGCAGTGCTCCCACATGATCTGGCCCAGCTCGCGGTGGAACGAGTCGACGGTGCGGTCGCCGTTGATCGCCAGCAGCCGCTTGATCCGGTCCTCGACGTCGGTACGCGCCGCGACCGCCTCGGGGTGGCTCGCGTCGACCTTCTCCAGCGGGCCGGAGGAGGCCAGGTAGTTGGCGAGCGTGTTCGGCAGCACGAAGTAGCCGTCCGCCAGGCCCTGCATCAGCGCCGAGGCGCCGAGCCGGTTCGCGCCGTGGTCGGAGAAGTTGGCCTCACCGATCACGAACAGCCCGGGGATCGACGACTGGAGGTCGTAGTCGACCCAGAGGCCGCCCATCGTGTAGTGCACGGCGGGGTAGATCCGCATCGGGACCTCGTACGGGTCCTCGCCGGTGATCCGCTCGTACATCTCGAAGAGGTTGCCGTACTTGGCCTCGATGGCCTGGCGGCCCAGCCGGTTGATCGCGTCGGCGAAGTCGAGGTAGACGCCGAGGCCGGTCGGGCCCACGCCACGTCCCTCGTCGCAGACGTTCTTCGCGGCGCGGGAGGCGATGTCGCGGGGGACCAGGTTGCCGAAGGACGGGTAGATCCGCTCCAGGTAGTAGTCCCGCTCGTCCTCGGGGATCTCCCGAGGGCTGCGCTGGTCGCCCTTGGCCTTGGGCACCCACACCCGGCCGTCGTTACGAAGCGACTCGCTCATCAGGGTCAGCTTCGACTGGTGGTCGCCGGAGACCGGGATGCAGGTCGGGTGGATCTGCGTGTAGCAGGGGTTGGCGAAGTACGCGCCCTTGCGGTGTGCCCGCCAGGAGGCGGTGACGTTGCAGCCCTTGGCGTTCGTGGAGAGGTAGAAGACGTTGCCGTAGCCGCCGGTGGCGAGCACGACCGCGTCGGCCATCTCGGTGCTGATCTCACCGGTGACCATGTCGCGGACCACGATGCCGCGTGCCCGGCCGTCCACGATCACCAGTTCGAGCATCTCGTGGCGGGCGTTCATCTCCACGTTGCCCAGGCCGATCTGCCGTTCGAGGGCCTGGTACGCGCCGAGCAGCAGCTGCTGGCCCGTCTGGCCCCGGGCGTAGAAGGTGCGCTGCACCTGGGCGCCGCCGAAGGAACGGGTGTCCAGCAGGCCGCCGTATTCGCGGGCGAACGGCACGCCCTGGGCCACGCACTGGTCGATGATGTTCACCGACACCTCGGCCAGCCGGTGCACGTTCGACTCACGGGAGCGGAAGTCGCCGCCCTTGACCGTGTCGTAGAAGAGGCGGTGCACCGAGTCGCCGTCGTTGCGGTAGTTCTTGGCGGCGTTGATGCCGCCCTGCGCGGCGATCGAGTGGGCCCGGCGCGGGCTGTCCTGGTAGCAGTAGGACCGCACCTGGTAGCCCTGCTCGGCCAGCGTGGCGGCGGCGGAGCCGCCGGCCAGGCCGGTGCCGACCACGATCACCGTCATCTTCCGGCGGTTGGCCGGGTTGACCAGCTTCATCTCGAAGCGGTGGCGCTCCCACCGCGTCTCGATCGGGCCGTCCGGGGCCCGGGTGTCGGCGATCGGGTCGCCTTCGGTGTAGAGATCCATGTCAGGACACCAATCCGGTGATCACGGCGAACGGGACCAGCAGGTAGCCGCCGACCAGCGCGACGGCGAAGACGAGCGCGGCGATCCGAGCCCGGCGCTCGCCCTTCGGCGTCTGCTGGCCGAGGCTGCGGAACGCGCTGAAGGCGCCGTGGCGCAGGTGGAAGCCGAGGGTCACCAGCGCGAGGGTGTAGAAGAGCGTGACGTACCAGCGCTCCGGCGCGAAGCCCGCGACCACGTTGCCGTACGGGTTGGACGGGTCGCCCTGCGGGTTCAGGTGACCCGTGGTCAGGTCGAGGATGTGGTAGATCACGAAGAGCAGGATGATCACACCACCCCAGCGCATCGTGCGGGCCGCGTAGTTCACGTGGATCTTGCGGCGGTGCGCGTACCGGACCGGGCGGGCGGCCCGGGACCGCATCGCGAGCACGGTGGCCGCGCCGATGTGCCCGACGACCGCGGCGGTGAGCACCGTGCGCTGGATCCACAGGAACCAGGTCGTCGGCAGCAGCGGCGTGCCGATGTCCCGCAGCCAGTGCGCGTAGTGGTCGAACGACGTCTCGCCCGTGAAGATCTTCAGGTTGCCGACCATGTGGGCGATCAGGAACAGCACAAGAATGATGCCCGTCACCGCCATGACGGCCTTGAGGCCGACGTTCGAGCGGATGGGCGACCGAGTTTTCGTGATTACCACGCGGTCGACGCTAGGAGCACTTCGATCAGGCGTCCAATGCATCGAAATCGCAGCATCGATAGCCGTAAGCTATGGTGATGCAGCTCCATCAGCTCCGGTACTTCGTAGCGGTCGCCGAAGTACGACATTTCACCCAGGCGGCCGATCTTGTCGGCATAACCCAGCCCTCGTTGAGTAAGCAAATTCACGCGCTGGAGACCGACCTGGGAGCCCCGCTGTTCGAGCGGGTAAGGGGCAACATCCGGCTCACCGCGGCCGGCGAGGTGTTGCTGCCGCTGGCCAAACGGATCCTGGCCGACGTGGAGACCGCCACCCGCGAGGTCCAGGAGCTGGTGGGGCTGCGGCGCGGCCGGGTCCGCCTCGGCGCCACGCCCAGCCTCGCCACCTCGCTCGCCCCACCGGTGCTGCGCCGGTTCCGCGACGCGCACCCCACCGTCGACCTGCGCGTGGAGGAGGGTGGCTCGCAGGACCTCGTCCGGGACCTGCTCCGCGGCGGCCTCGACCTCGCGCTGATCATCATGCCGTCGGCCGGCACCGACCCGGGGCTGCGCGCCGACCCGATCCTGCGGGAGAGCCTGGTGGTCGCCTCGGTCGACCCGCTGCCGGGCGCCTCGGCCACCGGCGAGCTGCGCATCACCGACCTGCGCGACCAGCCGCTCGTCATGTTCCGCGAGGGCTACGACCTGCGCGACGCCACGCTCCAGGCCTGCCGCGCGGCCGGCTTCGAGCCGACCCTGTCCGTCGACGGCGGGGAGATGGACGCGGTGCTCAGCTTCGTCGAGGCCGGGCTCGGCGTCGCGCTGGTGCCCGGCATCGTGGTGGCCCGCCGCGCCGGCATCCGGGTCACCCGGCTCGTGCCGCCCGGCGTCCGCCGGACCATAGCGGTCGCCCGCCGCCGCGACGTGGTGCCCACCCACGCCGGGCGCGAACTACGCCGCATCCTCCTGGAGTACGTCCACGACGCCACCGCCACCGCCGAACTCCCCCCAGGCGTAGAACCCCTCTAGGGCCCCCTCTCCCGCGCGATCTTGCACTTTCGGCCCCGGCGAAAGGTGTGAATGCCCCAGCGCGGGGGCACCAAGTGCAAGATCGACGAGCGCGGCGGCGCGCGGCGGGTGGCGTCAGCGGGACTCGGCGTCGTCCATGGCTCGGTAGATGCGTTGCTCGGAGACCGGGTAGGGGGTGCCCAGGGCCTGGGCGAAGACGTTCACCCGCAGCTCCTCGATCATCCAGCGGATCTGGCGGACCGCCGCCTCCTGGCGCCGGGCCGGAGACAGCGCGGCCAGCATGTCCTGGTACTCCTTCTGCACCACGGCGACCCGGTCCTGCTGCTGCTTGTCGCGCTGCGGGTTGCCGGGAAGCCGGTCCAGCCGGCGCTCGATCGCGGTCAGGTAGCGCAGCAGGTCGGGCAGGCGCGCGTACCCCGTCTCGGTGATGAAACCCTTGTGCACCAGGCCGGTGAGCTGGTTGCGGATGTCCGCCAGCGCGGCCACCACCGTGAGGTTGCGGGTGGCGCCGAGCCGCTGCTCCACCGCGTACGCGGAAGCGAGCACCCGGCGTACCCGATCCATCACCTCGACCACGGTGTCCACCAGGTCCGCGCGCACCCTGTCGCGCAGCGCGGCGAAACCCTCGGCGTCCCAGGCCGGGCCGCCCGCGTCGCCGATCAGCTTGTCGATCGCCGCCCCGGCCGCGTCCTCGATCAGCTCCGGCACGCTGCCGTGCGGGTTGCGGGACAGCGCCAGCTTCGCCTCGTTGCTCAGCCGCCCCTGGAGGAACTTCGCCGGTGACGGCGTCGTCAGCCGCAGCAGCCGCCGGGTGCCCGCCCAGTGCGCCGCCTCCTGCTCGGCGGCCGAGTCGAACACCTTCACCCCGACCGTCGCGCCCTCGTCCACCAGCGCCGGGTACGCGGTCACCGCGAAGCCGGCGCGTACCTGCTCGATGGTGCGCGGCAGGGTGCCGATCGACCACCCGGTCAGCCCGGTACGGGCCACGTCCGGCGCGGCGGCGGCCACCACCTGGCGTACCTCCTGGCGCAGCTCGCGTTGCAGCGCCGGCAGGTCCTTGCCCTCGGCGACCGGCTTGTCGTCGTCGCCGAGCACCCGGAACGTGACCCGCAGGTGCGGCGGCAGCCGGCCCAGGTCCCACGCGTCCGCCGGTACGGTCACGCCGGTCATCCGGCGCAACTGCCGGGTCAGCGCGGCGAGCAGCGGCTCCTCGCCCGGGGTGATCGCGGCGAGCGCGGCGCGGGCGTAGTCGGGCACCGGCACGAAGTTGCGCCGCACCGGCTTGGGCAGCGACCGGATCAGCGCGATCACCAGCTCCTCGCGCAGCCCCGGCACCTGCCAGTCGAAGCTCTCCGCCGGCACCTGGTTGAGCAGCGGCAGCGGGATGTCCACTGTGACGCCGTCGGTGGGCACTGTCGGGTCGAACGTGTACGTCAGCGGCAGCGTCACGCCGTCGGCCCGCCACTCGTCGGGGAAGTCCTCCTCGTCCACCCCGCCCCGGCCGTCGTTGACGAGCAGTTCACGGGTGAACGTGAGCAGGTCGGGCCGCTCCCGGCGGGTCTTCTTCCACCACGAGTCGAAGTGCCGGCCGGAGACCACGTCGGCGGGGATGCGCTGGTCGTAGAAGGCGAAGATGGTCTCGTCGTCGACCAGGATGTCGCGGCGCCGGGCCCGGTTCTCCAGCTCCTCGATCTCGGTCAGCAGCTTCTGGTTGTCCCGCCAGAACTGGTGGTGGGTCTGCCAGTCGCCCTCGACCAGGGCGTGCCTGATGAACAGCTCCCGGCTCAGACCTGCGTCGATCCGCCCGAAGTTCACCTTGCGGGAGGTGACGAGCGGGATGCCGTACAGCGTGACCTTCTCGTAGGCCATCACCGCGGCCTGCCTCTTCTCCCAGTGCGGCTCGCTGTAGCTGCGCTTGACCAGGTGCTGCGCGAGCGGCTCGACCCATTCCGGCTCGACCCGGCCGGCCACCCGGCCCCACAGCCGGGACGTCTCCACCAGCTCGGCGGCCATCACCCAGCGCGGCGGCTTCTTGAACAGCGCGGACCCGGGGAAGATCGCGAACTTCGCGCCCCGCGCGCCCAGGTATTCGTGCTTCTGCGCGTCCTTGAGACCGAGGTGCGACAGCAGGCCGGGCAGCAGCGACTGATGCACCTTCGGGGTGTCGATCTCCTCCGGCAGGTCGGCGCCGGCGCCGCGCCGGCCCTCACCCTTGTCGGCGGTACGCAACACCTGGCGCAACTGGCTGACGATGTCCTGCCACTCGCGTACCCGAAGGTAGTTGAGGTATTCGGCCTTGCACATCCGGCGGAACGCGCCCGACGACAGCTCCCGCTGCTTCTCCCGCAGGTAGCGCCACAGGTTCAGGTACGCGACGAAGTCGGACTCCTTGTCGGCGAACCGGGCGTGCGCCTGGTCGGCCTGGGCCTGCTTGTCGACCGGGCGTTCGCGCGGATCCTGGATGGACAGCGCGGCGGCGATCACCACCACCTCGGTGGCGCAGCCGTTGCGCTCGCCTTCGAGGACCATCCGGGCCAGCCGGGGGTCGACCGGGAGCTGCGCCAGCCGCCGCCCCAGCGCGGTGAGCCGCTTCGCCGGGTCGGACTCGGCCGGGTCGAGCGCGCCCAGCTCGTGCAGCAGGTTGACGCCGTCGGTGACGTTGCGCCGGTCCGGCGGGTCGATGAACGGGAACGCCGCCACGTCGCCGAGCCCGATCGACGTCATCTGGAGGATGACCGAGGCCAGGTTGGTGCGCAGGATCTCCGGGTCGGTGAACTCGGGGCGGGAGGTGAAGTCCTGCTCGTCGTAGAGGCGGATGCAGATGCCGTCCGAGGTACGCCCGCAGCGGCCCTTGCGCTGGTTGGCGCTGGCCTGCGAGACCGGCTCGATCGGCAGCCGCTGCACCTTGAGCCGGCTGGAGTAGCGGGAGATCCGCGCGGTGCCCGGATCCACCACGTACTTGATGCCGGGCACCGTCAGCGAGGTCTCCGCGACGTTCGTGGCCAGCACCACCCGGCGGTTGGAGTGCGCGGCGAAGACCCGGTGCTGCTCGGCGGTGGAGAGCCGGGCGTACAGCGGCAGGATCTCGGTGCCGAGCAGCGACCGCTTGGACTGCACCAGCTTGCCGAGCGCGTCGGCGGTGTCCCGGATCTCCCGCTCGCCGCTGAGGAACACCAGGATGTCGCCCGGCCCCTCGGCGGCCAGCTCCTCGACCGCGTCGCCGATGGCCTGGATCTGGTCCCGGACGTTCTCCTCGTCGGCCTCGTCCTCCTCCTCGGCCTCGGTGACCTCGACCAGCGGCCGGTAGCGGACCTCCACCGGGTACGTACGCCCGGACACCTCGACCACCGGCGCCGGCTCGCCCGCGGCGTCGGCGAAGTGCTTCGCGAACCGGTCCGTCTCGATGGTCGCCGAGGTGATGACGACCTTGAGGTCGGGCCGGCGGGGCAGGAGCTGCCTGAGGTAGCCGAGGATGAAGTCGATGTTGAGGCTGCGTTCGTGCGCCTCGTCGATGATCAGCGTGTCGTACTGCCGCAGCATCCGGTCGGTCTGCAACTCGGCCAGCAGGATGCCGTCGGTCATCAGCTTGACCAGGCTGTTGTCGCCCACCTGGTCGGTGAAGCGCACCTTGTAGCCGACCACGTCGCCCAGCTCGGTGCCGAGCTCGTCGGCGATCCGGTCGGCGACGGTGCGGGCCGCCAGCCGGCGGGGCTGGGTGTGCCCGATCAGGCCGGTGATCCCGCGCCCCAGCTCCAGGCAGATCTTGGGCAGCTGGGTGGTCTTCCCGGAACCGGTCTCACCGGCCACGATCACCACCTGGTGGTCGCGGATCGCGGCGGCGATGTCGTCCTTGCGCTCGCTGACCGGCAACTGCGGCGGATAGGTGATCGCCGGCACTGCCCCGCGGCGGGACTCCAGCCGCGACTCGGCCCGGGCCACGTCGGCCGCGATCTCGGCCAGCGCCGCCTCCCGCCGCTGCGGGTCGCGCAGCTTGCGCACGCCGTCGAGCCGCCGCTGGAGCCGCCGCTGGTCGCGGAACATCAGGGGGGCGAGGCGGCGGTGCAGGTCGCGGGCGGTCTCAGGGGCGGCGGGTACGGCTGGATTCTGCATGTCGTCGCCAAGGATAGGCAGCCGCGCGGCGGACCGCTCCCGGGTTACCGGCGCTGGGCGTGCCCTCCCCGGCCGGGCCGTCCCCGCCGGATAAGGTTGCCGCCGACGAGGCCGACGGACGAGGCCGACGAGGGGCGGGGATGATCATGCGGGACACCGACCGGGCGCTCGTGCAGGCCGCCACCGCCGTCGCGAAGCTGCGCTGCCGCAGCGACAACCACACCGTCGCCGCCGCCGTACGAAGCACCGACGGCCGGGTGTTCAGCGGCGTGAACGTCTACCACTTCACCGGCGGCCCGTGCGCCGAGGTGGTGGCCCTCGGCGCCGCCGCGACCCAGGGCGCGGGCGAGCTGGAGGCGATCGTCGCGGTGGGGGACCGGGGGCGGGGCGTCATTCCGCCGTGCGGGCGCTGCCGTCAGGTGCTGCTCGACTACTTCCCGTCGATAAAGGTGATCCTCGGCCCGCCCGACGGGCTGCGCGCCATCCCGATCGCCGACCTGCTGCCCGAGACGTACGTCTGGTCCGACCACCAGGTCGAGGTGCCGGTGGCCGCCCGCGCCGGGGTCTGGCCGACGCCCGTGGTGCCGGGCAGCCGGCAGGCAACGGAGGACTGACCCGCCTCAGTCGCCGGCCGCGGCCTCCAGCATCGAGCGGGGGACCGGCACCAGCTCGAAGCGGACCTGACCCTCCGGCACCATCCAGCTGCTCACCCGCGCGACCAGCCGTCCCGCCCGGACGGCCGGGTCGTTCGCGTACAGCTCACGGGCCATCTGCGGGTCGACGGACAGCACCGCGAAGCCGCGGATCCGCTCGTCGTCGCCGTCCAGGAACGGTCCGGCCGCGAGTACCGCGCCCTGCTCCACCAGCCCGGCCTGGTGCGCCAGGTGGGCGTCCTGAATCCGGTCGAGGGCGTCCTGTGGCAGCTCGGGCGCGTCGTCCGGGCGGACCAGGAGCACCACTGTGTGCCTGTCGAATCGCATGCCCTCAGGCTAGGGGCTGCCGGGCGCACAGTGCCCGGATCGACCAGTCCAGCACCGGTGCCAGGCTCTCGGCCGGTGGCCAGCCGTTGACCACGCAGAGCAGTTCCAGGTACCGCTCCCGGCGGGGATCGCGCGCGGTCCGCAACCGGTCCAGCATCCGGAGGCGCAGGTCGGCGTCGTCCGGCACGTCGCAGAGCCGTGCGTACCGGCTCGCCGCCCGGGCCAGGACCGGGTCGGCCCCGGGCGAGGCCGGTTCGACGCCGTCGGCGAGCGCCGGGGCCACCTCCTCCCGGATCACTGTGACCACGTCCCGGCGTACGCCCTCGACGCCGGCCCGATCGGCCGCGTGCTGCTCGGCCAGCCGGCACAGCCCGGCCCGGAAGGACGGGTCCAGGGCCAGCTCGGCCAGCTCCGCCCACGCCTCGATCTGGCCGTCGTCCGGATCGTCCGGCAGCTCCGGCGTGAGCGACCGGCGGATGCCCGCGAACGCCGGCTCGCTCAAGCCCCCGAACGCCGCGTCGAGGAACTCGTCGACCAGCCGCCGTCGCTCCCGTGCGGCCAGGCCGGCCAGCCGGTGCAGCAGGTCCGCCTCGGACGGCGTGGCCCCGCGCCGGGCGATCACGGTCAGCACCGCGCGGCGCGTCCGCAGCAGGCGGATCTGCGCGGTCAGCGCGTCCGCGTGCGCCGAGGCGACCTCGGGCAGGGTGACCTCGCGCGTCACCACCCGGCGCACGGTGGGCAGGTCCACACCCAGTTCGCGCAACGTCCGCACCAGGTCGAGCCGGGCCACCGCCGCCGCGTCGTAGCGCCGGTGGCCGGCCGGTCCCCGGTCGGTGGGCGGCACGATGCCGCTGTCGGACCAGAACCGGATGGTCTTCACCGGCAGCCCGGTCCGCCGGGCCAGGTCACCGATCGAGTAGCGCTCCGCACCGTCCATGCCGACCACCATCGCGCCTCCCCCCGGTGGAGGCGCAACCCCATCGACAGCGCCCGCTTAGGTTCGCCTTACCTGGTCAGCTAAGGTAAGGCGCACCTAATCGGAAGGCGAATCTCTCTCGTGACCACCGTCGCCGTCCGGCCCGCGCGGGCCGGGACTCCCGTCCGCCGCGGCACCGTCCGCCGCGTCGCGGTCACCGTGGCGGCGGCGCTCCTGCTCCTGCTGGCGCTGCTCGCCAGCCTGGCGCTCGGCAGCCGGCACCTTCCCGTCGACCAGGTGTGGCACGCGCTGGTGGCCCCGGACGGCGGCGACGCCAGCGTCGTGGTCCGGGAACTGCGGCTGCCGCGTACCGCCCTCGGGCTCGTCGTCGGCCTGGCGCTGGCGCTGGCCGGCGTGCTGTTCCAGGCGGTCACCCGCAACCCGCTGGCCGAGCCGCGGATCCTGGGCATCAGCGCCGGGGCGTCGTTCGGGGTGGTGCTGGCCATCGCCGTGTTCGGTGTGGGCACGCTCGCCGGGTACGTCTGGTTCGGCACCGCCGGCGCGCTGCTCGCCGGGCTGCTCGTGTTCGCCATCGCCAACCGCACCCGCGAGGGCGCCAGCCCGGTCACCCTCGCGCTGGTCGGCGCCGCGCTCGACGCCGGTCTCGGCGCCATGGTGTACGCGCTGCTCACCATCGACGCCCGCACGTTCGAGGAGTACCGCTTCTGGGTGGTCGGCGGGCTGACCGGCCGGGGCGTCGCCGTCGCCGGGCAGGTGCTGCCGTTCGTGGTGGCCGGGGTGCTGCTGGCCGCGCTCGCCGCCCGCGGCCTGGACGCGCTCGCCCTCGGCGACGACGTGGCCCGGGGGCTCGGGCACCGGGTCGCCCTGGTCCGGCTCGCCGCCGGGGCCGGTGGCGTGCTGCTCACCGGCGCGGCGGTGGCCGCCGCCGGGCCGATCGCGTTCGTCGGGCTGGCGGTGCCGCACCTGGCCCGGGCACTGGTCGGCGCGGACCAGCGGTGGACGCTCCTGGTCGCCGCGCTGCTCGGTCCCGCGCTGCTGCTCGCTGCCGACGTGGCCGGCCGTCTCGTCTCCCCGCCCGGCGAGATCCCCGCCGGCATCATCACTGCCCTGCTCGGCGCCCCGCTCCTGGCCTTCCTGGTCCACCGAGCCAAGACGGTGACCACATGACCACCCCCCACCCCACCCCCGGCCCCGGCCCCGCCCCCGGCTCCGGCGATCTTGCACTTGCTGCCCCGGCGAAAAGGGTGATCCCGGCATCTCGGGGGCTCAAAGTGCAAGATCAGCGGAGTGGGCGTGGCGGCCCCGGGCGTGGGGTGTTGCGGGCCGGGGCGGTGGTGGTGCCGTTCCGGTGGCGGCCCCTTGTCGTGGCGCTTGTCCTGTTCGTGCTGCTCTGCGTCGCGGTGGTGGTCAGCCTGTCCCTGGGTACGCCGTACGTCGCCCCGGTCGACGTGGTGCGGTCGCTCTCCGGCGCCGGCACCCCGTACGACCTCGTGGTGCGCGACCTGCGACTGCCTCGCGCGGTCCTCGCGGCGGTGGCCGGGGCGGCCTTCGGCGTGGCCGGCACGCTGATCCAGAGCGTGGCCCGCAACCCGCTCGCCAGCCCCGACGTCATCGGTGTCACGCAGGGCGCCGGGCTGGCCGCGACGATCGCGCTGACCAGCGGCGCGGCGGCGGTGCTGGTGGCGCCGGCGGCGCTGCTCGGCGGCCTGGCCGCCGCGGTGGCCGTGTTCGCGCTCGGCGCCCGGCACGGCCTCGCGGCCCAGCGGTTCGTGCTCGCAGGTGTGGCTGTGGCGTTCGCGTTCCGGGCGCTGATCGAGGTGGTCATGCTCACCGCCGACCCGATCGACGGGCTGCGCGCCCAGATCTGGCTCATCGGCACGCTCGCCGGCAAGGGATGGAGCGAGGCGGCCTGGATCGCCGGCATGCTCGCGGTCCTGCTGCCGGTGCTGCTCTGGGCCGGGTGGGCGCTGCGCAGCAGCGCGCTCGACGACGACACCGCGCGGGGGATCGGCCTGCGGCCGGTGGCCCGGCGCATGGGGCTGGCCGGCACCGGCGTACTGGCTGCCGCCATGGTGACCGCCCAGGTCGGCGCCGTCGACTTCGTGGCGCTGGTGGCCCCGCAGGTGGCCCGGCGGCTGGTCCGCGCCGAGCGCCCGCCGCTGCTGTGCGCCGCGCTGCTCGGCGCGTTGCTGCTGGTCCTCGCCGACCTCGGTGCCCGCCGGCTGCTGGCACCCACCCAACTGCCGGCCGGCGTGCTCACCGCGGCGATCGGCGGGCCGTACCTGATCTTCGTGCTGCTGCGCACCCGAGGGAGGCGGTCGTGACCGCGCTGCTGTCCACCCGCGACCTGGTCGTCGGCTACGAGGGCCGCACCGTGCTGGACGGACTCGACCTCGACCTGCCGGCCGACACCTTCACCGTGATCGTCGGCCCGAACGCCTGCGGCAAGTCGACGCTGCTGCGCACCATGGCCCGGCTGCTCACGCCCCGGCGCGGCGCGGTGCTGCTCGACGGCGCGGCGATCCGCGACCTGCCGACCCGGGACGTGGCCCGGCGGCTCGGCGTCCTGCCGCAGAGCCCGCTGGTCCCGGAGGGGATCACCGTGGCCGACCTGGTCGGGCGCGGCCGGCAGCCGTACCAGCGCTGGTGGCGGCAGTGGTCGGCCGAGGACGGGCGGGCGGTCGAGGAGGCCATGCGGCTGGCCGACGTCGGTGCGCTCGCCGACCGCCCGGTGGACACGCTCTCCGGCGGGCAGCGCCAGCGGGTGTGGATCGCCATGACTCTGGCCCAGGACACCGACGCGCTGCTGCTGGACGAGCCGACCACGTTCCTCGACCTGGCCCACCAGGTCGAGGTGCTGGACCTGCTGCACCGGCTGCGCGCCGAACGCGGCCGGACCGTGGTGGCCGTGCTGCACGACCTCAACCAGGCGGCCCGCTACGCCGACCACCTGATCGCCATGCGCGACGGCGCGGTGGTGGCCGCCGGCGAGCCGCGCGAGATCCTCACCGCGGACCTG
Organism: Micromonospora sp. NPDC049151; assembly: GCF_040648395.1. Taxonomy (NCBI): domain Bacteria; kingdom Bacillati; phylum Actinomycetota; class Actinomycetes; order Micromonosporales; family Micromonosporaceae; genus Micromonospora; species Micromonospora sp. NPDC049151. The sequence goes on along the minus strand of NZ_JBEZDP010000005.1, from coordinate 235,743 downwards.
GTCCGCGACGTGTTCGGCCTGGACTGCGTGGTCGTGCCCTGCCCGGTCAGCGGCGCCCCGCTCGTGGTGCCCGCCCTCACCCAGACCGGGGCCACCCACGCCGCTCCGGCCCAGACCGCGCCCACCCAGACCTCGGCCGCTCCGGCCGGCACGCCGGCCACGGCCGGCGCCCCCGTCGGCGACGCCTGAGCGCGCCGACCCGCACCACCGAAAGGAACCTCATGCGTCGTCTCGCCGTCGCACTCACCGCCGCCCTCACTCTCGGCGTCGGCCTCACCGCATGCGGGGAGAGCGACCCCGTCGCCGGCACCGGCACCGGGGAGACCCGGGAGATCACCCACGCCATGGGCACCACGAAGGTCCCCGCCGAGCCGAAGCGTGTGGTCGTGCTCGACACCGACAAGATCGATACCGCGCTGTCGCTGGGCGTGACCCCGGTCGGCGCGGCGACCGCCGGTGAGGCGAAGAGCTGGCCCACCTACTTCGGCGCGGACAAGCTCGCCGGCATCACCGAGGTCGGCGTGCTCACCGAGCCGGACCTGGAGGCGATCAACGCGCTCAACCCGGACCTGATCCTGGGCAGCAAGTTCCGCCAGGAGAAGTTCTACGACGAACTGGCCAAGATCGCCCCGACCGTGTTCACCGAGAAGGTCGGCGTCACCTGGAAGGAGAACTTCCTCCTCGACGGCGCGGCGCTGGGCAAGGAGCAGCAGGCCAAGGACCTGCTGGCCGAGTACGAGAAGCGGGCGAAGGACTTCGGCGCGAAGCTCGGCGACGCCTCATCCCGCAAGGTCTCCATCGTGCGCTTCATGCCGACCGAGATCCGCCTGTACGGGCCGGACTCGTTCTCCGGCATCGTCGTCGGCGACACCGGCCTGGGCCGCCCCGAGCGGCAGATGCTCGCCGACAAGGAGGACAAGCGGATGGACCGGGTCAGCCCGGAGCGCATCGCCGAGGCCGACGGTGACGTGGTGTTCGTGACCGCGTACGGCGAGAAGGCCGCCGCCGAGCAGGCCAAGGTCACCGGCGGAACGCTGTGGAAGGGCCTGTCCGCGGTCAAGGCCGGCAAGGCGCACGTGGTCTCCGACGAGATCTGGATGACCGGCATCGGCGTGGGCGCCGCCAACAAGATCCTGGACGACCTGGAGAAGCACCTGGCCGCCTGAGCCCCGATACGCCAGCGCCCGTCCCGCCGTCGCCGGCCGGACGGGCGCGGTGTGTTCAGGCCACCAGTTGCCAGAGCAGGAACCCGTTGAGCGCCACCACGAACGCGGTGATCGCCACCGCGGTGGCGGTGGTGGCCCGCCGGTTGACCAGGGCGCCCATCATGTCCCGGCGGCGGGTGAACAGCACGACCGGGATCAGCGCGAACGGGATGCCGAAGCTCAGCACCACCTGGGACAGCACCAGCGCGCGGGTCGGGTCGACGCCGATCGCGAGCACCGCCAGCGCGGGCAGCAGTGTGATCATCCGGCGGACCAGCAGCGGGATCCGGCGGCGCAGGAAGCCCTGCATGATGATCTCACCGGCGTACGTGCCGACGCTCGTGGAGGCCAGGCCGGACAGGAGCAGGGCGACCGCGAAGCCGACCGCCGCCGCCGTACCGAGCGCGGTGGCGAGCCCGGCGTGCACGCCTTCGAGGGTGTCGGTGCCGGGGATCGAGGTGCCGTGGAAGCTGCTCGCGGCCACCAGCAGCATGGCCAGGTTGACCGCGCCGGCGATTCCCAGCGCGATGAGCACGTCGATTCGCAGGCCCTTGGCGATCACCCGCCGCTGCGCCTCACCCTCGGCCGGCAGGCGGTTCGGGGTCAGCGCCGAGTGCACGTAGATGACGTGCGGCATCACCGTCGCGCCCAGGATGCCGGCGGCGAGCAGCATGCTGTCGGTGCCCTGCATCCGGGGCAGCAGCCCGGCCGCGGCGGCGGAGGCGTCCGGCTGCGCGCTGACCAGGTTGACCGCGAACGCCAGCACGATCACGCCGAGCAGCACCGCGATGGCGATCTCGAACGTACGGAAGCCCCTGGCGCGCAGCGCCAGGATCGCGAACGAGGCGGTGCCGATGATCAGGCCGCCGGGCAGCAGCGGTACGCCGAACAGCAGGTAGAGCGCGACCGCCCCGCCGATCACCTCGGCCAGGTCGGTGGCCATGGCGACCAGTTCGGCCTGCGCCCACATGACCCGGTTGAGCGGCCGGGGCAGGTGTTCCCGGCACAGTTCGGGCAGGCTGCGCCCGGTGGCCAGACCGAGCTTGGCGGTGAGCGTCTGCACCAGCATGGCGGCCAGGTTCGCCGCCACCACCACCCAGACCAGCAGGTACCCGTACCGGGCCCCGGCCGTGGAGTTGGTGGCGAAGTTGCCGGGATCGACGTACGCGACCGCCGCCACGAAGGCGGGCCCGAGCAGGATGAGCCGGCCACGTACCGGGCGCGGGGCGCGGGCGGTCCGTAGCGGAGACGCGACAGGTGAGTCGTTCGTGACCACTGCTGCTCCTTGACGAGCGACGGAACGAGACGGATCAGGCGGGTCCGTGCCGCGCGGCCGCCGCGCGGGGCGGCGCGGCGAGGTCAGGCGAGCTTGCTCTGGACCGTGTCGGCGACCTTGCCGGCCGTTTCCGGGTCGGTGCCGTAGGGACGCGGGGCGGCCGGCGCCGCGCCGACCGACTCGGCCAGGCGGCGGCGACGCGGTGGGGCGAGCGTCAGCATCGGCGCGCGCCCCGATCGGTCCGGTCGCGGTGGCGACGGACGTTCGTGGAGTCGACAGCCATGCCGGGCTGTTCCCAATGATTGCCCACATATGCCACCTGTTCCGGCCAGGTGGAGGAAAAAGCGTCCTCACCGGACGCCGGCCACGACGAACGGCCGCCCTCGGGCGAGGGCGGCCGTTCGCTGCGCCAGGTCAGGCGGCGGTGGACCAGATGGCGCGGAAGGCGGCGGCCTCACCGGCCAGCCACTGCTCGATCGGCTCCGGCTTGACGTCGGCGGGCATCCGGTGCGCCTCGCCGCGCCGCACGTCGACGAGGACCGGCTCGGCGTGCGGCAGCACCGCGTCCATGTGCCGGGCCATCAGGTGCAGCGTGGCCAGGGTCGCCTCCTCGCTCGGCGGCGCCTCGTCGAAGTGCAGCCGGATCGCCTCGGCCCGGCCGTCGGCGAAGCGCACACCGAACTGCGGGTTGATCTTCACGGGCAGGTCGCCCAGCATGGCCAGCGCGTCGCGGGTCTGCGCCAGGTCGACGCCGGCCGGCTCGCCGAGCGAGTGCAACCAGCGGGTCGCGCCCGGCACCAGCGCCTCGTAGAGCGGGCGCCAGCGCGGCTTGACCAGGTCGACGACCTGCGCGAGGTGCGTGCCGCCGGTGTGGAACGCGACGTCGGCCTTGAGTGCCTTGACGAACTGGCCGTGCGGGTTGAAGCCGTGCCGGCTGGCCCGCTGGCGGCGCAGCCCGCCGACGAAGGTGGCCTTCGTGGGGCCGGTGCGGTCGACGTACCGGGTGAAGCCGAGGAGGGTGGCATAGGGGGTGACAGGGGCGGCGGAGGTGGGCGCGGTCACTGGCGTCCTCCCAGGTCAACGACGGGATTAGTACATACATTCTAATCGACGGGTCTGACATCGCCCAGGGCTTCGGCGGACGTTCTCGGCCTGCCCGCCGGTGGTCGGCCGGGCCGGTCGGCGCAGGACTCCAGCATCGACGCCGGACGCTCCCTATACTCGCCGCATGGCGGCGTCACCTGCTGTCGTCGCAGACCTCGGCGACGAGCTGAGAGGGCTGGGCTGGGTCAGCGACCTGATGGTGGCGGGTTCACTCGCCACCGGCGACTACGTGCCGGGCATCAGTGACCTCGACCTGGTCGCGCTCGTCGACGGACCGGTCGACGCCGCCCGGCAGGCGGCACTCGTCACGATCCACCGCAGCCTCGACAGCGGCAGCGCTGCGGGGTTCAAGCTCGGCTGCGTGTACGTCGACGCCGCCACCATCCCCGACCTCGACCTGCGGCATCCGACCTGGACCCACGGCCGGCTCGTCCACCGCGTCCTGTCCAGGGTCACTCGAGCGGAACTGGACCGACACGGATACGAGGTCTTCGGACGCGCACCGCGCGACGTCTTCCCCGAGGTCTCCGCCGACGACATACGAGCGGCGGCCCGCGCCGAACTGACCGGCTACTGGGCCTGGGCCGCCCGGCGCCCGTGGCTGTGGCTCGCCCCCACCATCGCCGAACTCGGCCTCACCTCGATGGCCCGGGGCCGGCATGCGCTCCGCGAGGGCATGCTGCTCACCAAGACGCAGGCGATCAGCCAGGCACACGCCCCCGCCTGGCTGATCGACCGGCTCGCCGCCCGGCGGCGGGGCGAGGACATCACCTCCCCGCCCCGGATCCGGACGGCCTTCGTCGCCTGGCGCGACGCCCGTCGAACGGTCGCTCACGCACGGCGCGCCCGCTGAGCGACGGCCCGCGTCAGCGTGCCGCTGCTACAACTGACCCACGTCGGTCACCCGGATGACCGCCGCGCCGGTCTCGTCGGAGGCGGCCAGGTCGATCTCGGCGCTGATGCCCCAGTCGTGGTCGCCGTCCGGGTCGTCCAGGATCTGCCGTACGGTCCACCTCTCGCGGCCCTGCTCGATCATCAGCAGCGCCGGCCCGCGCGCGTCCGGCCCCACCCCGATCGAGTCGTACGTCTCGAAGTACGGCTCCAGCGCGTCGGCCCAGGCGTCGGCGTTCCAGCCGTCCCCGGCGTCCAGCTCGCCGAGCAGGTCCCAGCGGCGCAGCGCGGCCAGCTCGACGCGGCGGAACAACGCGTTGCGCACCAGCACCCGGAACGCCCGCGCGTTGCGCGTCACCGCCGGCGGCCGGTCGTCCAGCGAGGCGGCCACCTCGGCCACGTCCGACGGGTTGCGCAACCGCTCCCACTCGTCGATCAGGCTGGAGTCGACCTGGCGGACCAGTTCGCCCAGCCACTCGATGAGGTCGACCAGCTCCTCGGTCTTGGCGTCCTCGGGGACGGTCTGCCGCAGCGTCTTGTACGCGTCGGCGAGGTAGCGCAGCACCAGCCCCTCGGAGCGGGACAGGCCGTAGAACTGGACGTACTCGGGGAACGTCATGGCCCGCTCGTACATGTCCCGGACCACGGACTTGGGGGAGAGCTGGTGGTCTGCGACCCACGGGTGGCCCTGCCGGTACATCTCGTACGCGGACTCCAGCAGCTCGGCGAGCGGCTTGGGCCAGGTCACCTCGTCGAGCAGTTCCAGGCGGGCCTCGTACTCGATGCCCTCGGCCTTCATCGCGGCGACCGCCTCGCCGCGGGCCTTGAACTGCTGCGCGGAGAGCACCTGGCGGGGGTTGTCCAGGATCGACTCGATCACGCTGAGCACGTCGAGCGCGTACGACGGGGACTCGCGGTCGAGCAGCTCGATGGTGGCCAGCGCCAGCGGTGACAGCGGCTGGTTGAGCGCGAAGTCGAGCTGGAGGTCGACGGTGAGCCGCACCCGGCGGCCTGTCTCGTCCGGCTCGGGCAGCTCCTCGACCACGCCGCCGGCCCGCAGCGCCCGGTAGATGGCGATGGCCCGGCGGATGTGCCGGCGCTGGGCGGCCGGGTCCTCGTGGTTGTCGGTGAGCAGGTGCCGCATCGAGGCGAAGGCGTCGCCGGGGCGGCCGATCACGTTCAGCAGCATCGAGTGGCTGACCTGGAAGCTGGAGGTGAGCGGTTCCGGCTCGGCCTCGACGAGGCGCTGGAACGTCGGCTCGCCCCAGCCGATCGAACCCTCCGGCGGCTTCTTCTTCACCACCTTGCGGCGCTTCTTCGGGTCGTCGCCGGCCTTCGCGAGGGCCTTCTCGTTCTCGATCACGTGCTCGGGGGCCTGCACCACGACCCGGCCCAGCGTGTCGAATCCGGCCCGACCGGCCCGGCCGGCGATCTGGTGGAACTCGCGCGCCTTGAGCAGCCGGGTGCGCACCCCGTCGTACTTCGAGAGGCCGGTGAACAGCACCGTACGGATCGGCACGTTGATGCCGACGCCGAGCGTGTCGGTACCGCAGATGACCTTGAGCAGGCCGGCCTGGGCGAGCGTCTCCACCAGGCGGCGGTACTTCGGGAGCATGCCGGCGTGGTGCACGCCGATGCCGTGCCGGACCAGCCGGGACAGCGTCTTGCCGAAGCCGGAGGTGAACCGGAAGTTGCCGATCGCACTCGCGATCATGTCCTTCTCGGCGCGGGTGCAGACGTTCACGCTCATCAGCGCCTGGGCGCGTTCCAGCGCGGCGGCCTGGGTGAAGTGCACGACGTACACCGGGGCCTGCCTGGTTTCCAGCAGCTCCTCCAGCGTCTCGTGCAGCGGCGTGGTCGCGTACGAGAAGAGGAGCGGGACCGGCCGCTCGGCCGAGCGGACGACGGCGGTCGGCCGCCCGGTGCGCCGGGTCAGGTCGTCGACGAAGCGGGTGGTGTCGCCGAGCGTGGCCGACATCAGCACGAACTGGGCCTGCGGCAGCTCGATCAGCGGCACCTGCCACGCCCAGCCCCGGTCCGGTTCGGCGTAGAAGTGGAACTCGTCCATGATCACCTGGCCGACGTCGGCGCGGCGGCCCTCGCGCAGCGCCAGGTTGGCCAGGATCTCCGCGGTGCAGCAGATGATCGGCGCGTCCGCGTTGACGCTGGCGTCGCCGGTGAGCATGCCGACGTTCTCCGCGCCGAAGACCTCGCAGAGCGCGAAGAACTTCTCCGAGACCAGCGCCTTGATCGGCGCGGTGTAGAAGGTCGTCCGGTCGTCGGCCAGCGCCGCGAAGTGCGCCGCGATCGCCACCAGGCTCTTGCCCGAGCCGGTCGGCGTATTCATGATCACGTTCGCGCCGGAGACGATCTCGATGACCGCCTCCTCCTGATGGGGATAGAGGTCCAGGCCGCGCTCGGACGCCCAGGAGGCGAACGCGTCGTAGAGGGTGTCGGGGTCGGCGGTCTTCGGCAGCGCGGCGGTGAGAGTCATGGCGGCTCCCATCGTGCCTGGATCCCACCGCGCCGCGCCAACCGGGTTCAGCGCCGCCGGTGGATCAGGTCGAAGACCTCCCGGCCGGCGGTCAGCGCGCGCCGTTCGAACTTCGTCACCGGCCGGTGCGCCGGGCGCGGCGCGTAGCCGCCGTACACGTCGACCAGCTCCGGGTCGGCGGTGAGCGTCTCGCGCATCGACTCGGCGTACTCGGCCCAGTCCGTCGCGCAGTGCAGCGTGCCGCCCGGCGCCAGCCGGGACCGCAGCAGCGCCACGTGCGCGGGCGCGATGATCCGCCGCTTGTGGTGGCGGGTCTTCGGCCACGGGTCCGGGAAGAAGACGTGCACCGCGTCCAGGCAGCCCTCCGGCATGGCCCGGACCAGGTCCAGCGCATCCCCCTCGGCCACCCGCACGTTGTCCAGACCGTGGCGTTCGACCAGGTCGAGCAGGTTGGCGATTCCCGGCGTGTGGACCTCGACCGCCAGATAGTGTCGGTCCCGGTCGGCCGCCGCCATGGCGGCGGTGGCGTCGCCCATGCCGGAGCCGATCTCCAGCACCAGTGGCGCCCGTCGTCCGAACAGCGCCGTCGGATCGCACGGCCCGTCGAGGGCGGCGATCTCGAGGCCGTACGCGGGCCAGAGCCGGGTGAGCGCGTCGCGCTGCCGCTCGCTCATCCGTCCGCGACGCGGATGGAAGGTACGGATGCGGCCGGCGGCGATGTCGGTGAGGGTCACAGCGATCCGAGCCTACGCGACCCGGATCGGATGTGATGTGCGGCCGGGGGTGAGAGGATTCATCCCGTACGCCGGGAGGGGTCATGGGGTCGTTCAGGGTACGTGAGGCGCTGCTGGTCGCCCTCGCCGCGTGCGCCGCCCCGCTGGCCGGCGCCGGGCCCGCCCAGGCCGCGCCGCGCGCCGCCGAGCCGGTGCCGGAACAGCCCCCGGCCGATGTGATCTTCGTGGAGGTCACCCCGGGCACCGTCTCGCCCGGCTACCTGGTCGGCATCCGGGCGAGCTGCCGGGACAACTCCGTACCGGCGATCGTCACCTCGGACGCGTTCGGCAAGATCCAGGTGCAGCCGCAGCGCGGCCTGCTCACCGCCACGCCGATGGTGCACGAGCGCACCCGGCCCGGCAACTACCGGGTCAAGCTGGAATGCCCGGGCGGGGAGACCGCCTCCACCATGCTCCAGGTGGTGAAGCAGGGGCAGCCCACCCGGCAGCCGCCCCAGCCGAGTCACCTGCCCAGCCGTGGTCCGGCGACCGGTTTCGGCGGCACCGCCGGCCCCGGACTCGGCGGCCTGCTGGTGCCCGTCGGGCTGGCGGTGACTGTGGTCGGCGCCGGGCTCGGCGTGGCCGCGTCCCGCCGGCAGGCCCGCGGCGCCGCCGGACGCTGAGGCCGGTCATGGCCGAGCACTTCGTCCCGCCGCCGCCCGCCGGATCCCGGCGCTCCGGCTGGCCGTTCCTCGCCCTGCCCCCGCCCGCCGCGCCACCCACGGACGCGGCCCGCCCGTCCCGGAATGGCCCGCCCGCCGCACCGCCCACCGAGGCGGCCCGGTTCTCCAGGGCCGACCCGGCCGTCGCGCCCCCGGCCGCCGCGCCCCCGGCCGTCGCGCCCCCGGCTGCCGCGCGCCGGGCCGGCTCGCCGCACGGAGACGGAGCGGACACCTTCACGGGCTCGTCTCGCCCGGCCGGCCGGAGCGGACCGACCGCCGGCACCGGATCGCCGGCCGTGCCGGTCTCCGGGGCGCGGGCGTGGATGCCGCCGCCCGCCGCGTCGCGACCGTGGAGCCCGCCACCGGCTGGGCCGCCGGCCCTGCGCCCACGCCCCGCCGGGCCGCCGCCTGTCGAACCGCCACCGGCGTCGCCAGGCGGACGAGACCGAGGCCGGGGCTCCTGGTCGAAGCCCCTCGCGGTGGTGCTGGTGCTGGTCGGCGTGTTCGCCACCGGGGCCGGCCTGGGCCGCACGGCCGGGCCGTTCGACTTCGCCGACGCGTCCGCCGAGTCAGGAGAATCGAGCGTCGCCGCGCCCGCGGTGAGTGCCGCCGCCCCGGTCCGCAAGCCGGCGAGCCGGCCGGTACGCCTGGCGGTGCCGGCCATCAAGGTCAACGCGCCGGTCACCCCGGTCGGGCAGGCGAAGGACGGCTCGGTGGCGGTGCCGCCGCTGACCGAGCACGACCAGACCGGCTGGTACGACAGGGGAGCGGTGCCCGGCGACCCGGGCCGGGCGATCATCGTGGGCCACGTCGACACCAAGAGCGGCCCGGCCGTCTTCTACCGGCTGCGCTCGCTCAAGCCGGGCGCCCGGATCCAGGTGACCCGCGCGGACCGCAGCGTGGTGACCTTCACGGTGGACAGCGTCGAGTACTTCGACAAGGCCAACCTGCCCGCCGCCCGGGTCTACGGCGACTCGGGCCCGGCCGAGCTGCGCCTGATCACGTGCGGCGGCGAGTGGGTCGGCGGCCGGACCGGCTACCAGGACAACGTGATCGTCTTCGCGTCCCTCACCCGCTGACCGCTCCCGCCCGGCACGTCCCGGCCGTGTCGATCATGAGGTTGGCGGCGCAGGTTGCCCGTTTCGTCACCGCCAACCTCATGATCGCCGAGCGGAGACCCGGAGCGCCAGGGCCGTGGGAGATCTTGGAAGGAAACGGCCCCTGTGAGGGCCCAAATCTTCCAAGATCTCCAACGGGGCGGGGAAGGTGGGAGGGGGTGGGTCAGGGTTTGGCGGGGACCTGCTGAACCACCTCGAACTCCAGCAGGGTGGCGCCGGTGGCGACAGGCTTGCGGGGTTCGCCGCCTTCGGCGTGCGCGGCCCGGGACGGGCCCTGCGCCCACGCCTGGTACGCCTCCTCGCTCTCCCAGCGGGTGTAGACGAAGTAGCGGGTGTCACCGGCGACCGGGCGCAGCAGCTCGAAGCCGAGGAAGCCGGGGGAGTTCTCCACCGCGCCGGCCCGGGCCGCGAACCGCTTCTCCAGCTCCTCGCCGGCACCGGGCGGGACGTCGATCGCGTTGATCTTCACGACAGCCATGTGTCCACCCTAACCAGCGTCGGGCTCAGAACGTCTCGACGGCCGGTGCCAGGTCGGCGTCGACCACGACCGGGGCGTGGTCGGAGGGGCTCTTGCCCTTGCGGGCCTCCCGGTCCACGTACGCGGAGCGGACCGCGCGGGCGAACGGCGCGCTGGCGTACACCAGGTCGATCCGCATGCCCTTGTTCTGGTGGAACATCCCGGCCCGGTAGTCCCAGTAGGTGAACGGGTGCGGCCCCTTCATCGGTGTCGGCACCACGTCCTGAAGCCCCAGGTCGCGCAGCGCGGCCAGGGCGGCCCGCTCGGCCGGGGTGACGTGGGTGGAGGTGACGAACAGCGCCGGGTCCCAGACGTCGGCGTCGGTGGGCGCGACGTTGAAGTCACCGCAGACGGCCACCGGCAGTGGTCCGGCCACCTCCGGTTCGAGCGCGTCGCGCAGCGCCGCGAACCAGGCCAGCTTGTACGCGTAGTGCGGGTCGTCCGGCGCGCGGCCGTTCGGCACGTACACCGACCAGACCCGCAGCCCGTCGCAGGTGGCCGAGATGGCGCGGGCCTCGGGCTCGGGGAACCCGGGTTCGCCCGGGAAGCCGACTGTCACGTCGGCCAGCCCGACCCGGGACAGCACGGCGACGCCGTTCCACCGCCCGTCGCTGTGGCTGGCCACCTCGTAGCCCAGCTCGCCCACCTCGGCGACCGGAAACGCCCCGTCGGGGCACTTGGTCTCCTGCAGGCACACGACGTCGGGTTTCGTGGTGGCCAGCCAGTCGAGCAGCCGGGGCAGGCGGGCCTTCACCGAGTTGACGTTCCAGGTCGCCAGGCGCATGTCTCCACCCTGCCGCATCCCCGGGGACGCCGCCGCCCGGCCCGCCGAGCGGCCCGCCCCGGGACGGGCGGCGGTCCGCTAGCGCTCCGGGGTGTCGCCCGGGCGGGTCTGCTCGGCCAGGAACCGTTCCAGCTCGGCACCGAGCTCGTCGGCGGTGGGCAGCGGCCCGGTCTCGCCGGCCAGCAGGTTCTTCTCGCCCCGGCCGCGCGCGAACGCGTCGTACTGCTCCTCCAGCGCCTGGACCAGCGTCGCCGCCTCCTCGGTCTGGGTGACCTGACGGTCGATCTCGACCCGGACCGCCTCGGCGGCGGTCCGCAGATCCTCGACGGGCAGGAGCAGTCCGGTGCTGCGGGACACGGCGGACAGCAGCGCCTCGGCGGCGGCCGGATACTCGGCCTGGGCCACGTAGTGCGGCACGTGGGCGGCGAAGCCGAGGGCGTCGCGACCCCGCTCGCCGAGGCGGTACTCCAGCAGGTGACCGACGCTGGCCGGTACCTGCACCTTCTGCAGCCACGGCTCGTGCCCGGCGATCAGCTCCTTGCGGGTGGCGTGCGCGGTGACGCCGCTGGGCCGGGTGTGCGGCACCGCCATCGGGATCGAGTTGAGCCCGACGGTGAGCCGGACGTCGAGGCGGGCGCTGAGCCCGGCGACGGAGGCGACGAAACGCTCCCACTGCAGATCCGGCTCGGGGCCGGTGAGCAGCAGGAACGGGGTCTCGTCGTCGTCGTGCAGCAGGTGCAGCTCCAGCGCCGGGGCGTCGTAGGACTCCCAGTGGTCCTCGACGAACGTCATCACCGGGCGGCGGGAGCGGTAGTCGAAGACCTGGTCGACGTCGAAACGGGCGATCACCCGGGCGTCGAGCGAGGTGAGCAGCTGTTCCCGGGCGAGCCGGGTGGCGTTGCCGGCGTCGACGAAGCCGGTGAGCGCCTGGATCAGCACCGGCTGGCCGAGCTCGGGCAGCTCGTCGGTGAGTTCGTAGAGCTCGTGTGGATCGAGCACCGGTGGGTCCTCCCTGTCGACGCGTACGGGGGAGTGCCGACCGTGCGGCCTCCCCGGTTCGGCCAACGTACCGGGGTGCGTGGTCCATTCCGTTACGGCCACGTCCGATGCCCGGATGATGATCACGATTCGGCTACGCCCCGGTCCGGCGACCGATATCCGGATCGTCCGAACGGACGAGTTAGTCGATCATCGGCCGGGACCGGGAGGTCTGCGACGTTAGTGCCCGGCCCGGTATGCCCACTGTCGCCCGGGTGATTGGCCCGGTTGCCGAGGTCCGTCACCGGCCGACCGACGCCGGGGCGACATGTCCGCTTTATGCTGGCCAAAGTGTGGCGAGGGCCACTCAATCGGCCTGGGTGATCCCGGTTTGCCCTGCCTAGCCTCGTCGGATGCGTAACGACGGCAACCTCGACGACCCGTTCGGCTCCGGCCGCCCGGCTGACCGTTCGGACGATACCTCCTCCACCAACCGGTCGGCGACGCTCCGACGGCTCTTCCCACGTACCCGCTTCTGGGCACCGACGAACCCCCGGCCCGGCCGGACGAAGCTCGCGGTCGCCACTGGCGCGGCCTGCTGCCTCGGCCTGGTCGGCGTCAGCCAGGCCGGCTTCGGCGCCCCGGAGCGCGCCGCGAGCCCGGCGCCCTCGGCGGAGGTCGCCGAGCGCGCGGCGGTCGACCCGGCCTCCCGGGCCATGGCCCGCCCGAGCACCGCCCCGGCCACCCCCAGCGCCTCCCCGTCCGCTACGGCGAGCCCGAAGGCGACCGCCAAGCCCAAGCCGAAGAAGACGGTCCGGCAGATCGTCCCGGTTGCCGGCCTCGACCGCACCCAGATGAACAACGCCAAGAAGATCGTGCAGGCCGGCCAGAAGATGGGCATGCCGCGCCGGGCCCTGGTCATCGCGGTGGCGACCGCCATGCAGGAGAGCACCCTGCTCAACTACGCCAGCGGCGTGCTGCCCGAGTCGCAGAGCTACCCGCACCAGGCGATCGGCTGGGACCACGACTCGGTCGGGCTGTTCCAGCAGCGCCCGAGCAGCGGCTGGGGCACCGTCGAGCAGCTGATGGACCCCGAGTACGCGACGAAGGCGTTCCTGTCCGCGCTGGCGGAGATCCCCGGCTGGCAGAACCTGCCGCTCTCGGTGGCCGCGCAGGCGGTGCAGATCTCGGCGTTCCCGGACGCGTACGCCCAGCACGAGTGGCGGGCCGGCGAGGTGGTGGCCGAGATCCTGGGCTGACCCGGACGGGGGTTGCCGAAGGGGCGATTCGGGTATCAGAGGGCTTGCCGGTCCCAGGTACACATGAAGGGGACCGCGGGACGGGAGGACCCTCATGTCACTGATGCAACGGATCACCGCCTTCCTGCGGTCGCCGCGGGGCCAGCAGCTGGTCGAGCGCGGCCGGCGTGAGATGTCCAAGCCGGAGAACCAGGCCCGGCTTCGGCAGATCGCGACCCGGCTCCAGTCGCGCCGGCGCTGACCCGCGTCGCCCCCCGCCGCACGAGCCCTCCGGAGCCCTTCGTGACCGACCCCGCCCCCGTCGACGGGGAGCCCAACGCCGTCCCCACCGCCCCCGTCCCGCCGGTGGAGGCGCCCGAGGCGCCACCGGCCAAGCTGTGGGACCGGATGCGGGCGGACCCGCAGTACGCGCCGGAGCACCTGGCCCTGGAAGCGGTACGCCGGCTCGGCCCGGAGGCCGCGCAGTGGGCCGCCCGGGAGCGGGCGCTTCGGCCCGACACGCCACCGGAGCAGCTCGCCGACCAGGCGGTACGCAAGTTCGTCAACCACGCCCGGCTCTCCGGCGCGGTGTCCGGCGCGGCCGGGCTGCCCGGCGCGGTGATCGACGTGGGCGTGCTGGCCTGGACCCAGGCCCGGCTGGTGCTGCACGTCGCGGCCGCCTACGGCGCCGACCCGACGGACCCCGAGCGGGCCACCGACCTGCTGGTGCTCCAGCGGGTGCACAAGGCCGCCCAGGCCGCCCGCCTGGCGCTCGGCGTGGCCGCCGGCCGGGAACGGGCCGGCGCGCTGTTCGGCGCCGCCGGTGACCGGGCGCTGGGCCGGGTGATGCTCCAGCTCGGCGTCCGGCTGGCCCGGATGGCCGGGGTACGCGCCGCCAAGCGGATGTTCGCCAAGATCGTGCCCGGCGCCGCCATCGTGCTCGGCACCTGGGCCAACTCGTCGGCGACGAAGGAGCTGGCCGACCGCACGCGCGCCCTCTACCGCGCCGCCGGCCACCAGCAGCTACCCGGCCCGCGCCGGCCCTGACCCGCCGCGCGCCGGCCGACCCGCCCCGGGCGGCCGGTGCCGGCCGGTCAGCTCGCCCAGCCGGAGGCGTTCCAGGCCACCTCCGCCAGCCGGTCCTGCCCGGCCGCGTTCGGGTGGAACCAGTCCAGCACGTTCACCTGCTCCAGCGTGAAGCGGTGGCGGTGCACCGCGCCGCCGTCGAAGCGGCAGCGCGAACCGTACGCCCGGCAGGCGGCACGGAGTTGCCCGTCGTACGCCTCGATCCGGTCCCTGACGCGGGCCCGGCGGGCCGCCGCGGCGGGCGCGCTCGACGTGGCGTCGGCCAGCAGCGCCGGGCAGACGCCCCGCGACCAGGCCCGCACCGCGCGGGGCTCGGTGTGCCCGATCTGCCAGAGCCGGTACAGGTCCGGGATGCTCGTCACCAGCACCCGGGCCTTCGGCCGGCCCTCGCGCAGCACCGCCAGCGCCGCGTCCACCTGGTCGCGGAAGGTCGCCACCGCAGTCATGTCGTCGACGTCGCCCCGGCAGGCGTCGTTCGCCCCGATCAGCACGGTGACCAGGTCGGCCTTGTCGCGTACCGCCGACCGGGCCTGGCCGCTCAGCGCCGTCGCGCGAGCCCCGGGCGCCGCCCGGTTGTACGCCCGCAGCCCCGGCACGTCGGCGCGCAGCCGCCGGTAGACGCTCCCCACCCGCAGGCCGTCCCCGGTCGACCAGGAGTTGCGTTCGCAGCTCACCAGCACCAGGCAGGAGCCGTAGCCGGTGGTCACCGAGTCGCCGAGCGCGGTCAGCACCCGGGGCTCGCCGGGGCGGGGCGTGCCGGAGGGCCGGGGCGACGCCTCGCCGGCGCCGTCACAGGCGAGCGCGACGAGCGCCGCCAGGCAGGCCAGCGCGGCGATCCAGCGTCTCATCGGTCCCCCGTCCGGCGGCGGCAACGGGCGCGTCGACCCTATGCCCCGGCGGGGTCCCGGCGGCGGTTCTGTCGACTATCGGGCATCGACGACTGTCGTTCACATCTGCCGTGTGGGCGCCGACCGGCCGTGCAGCCACCGGTGCAGCACCCGGGTGATCCGGGGCAGCACCAGGTAGGTCATCAGCGGCGTGAGCACGAGCGTCATGAGCAGCGTCCGGCCGGCCAGCGGCACGCCGGACAGGAACCTCGTGGTCAGCAGCGTGGCGGCCAGGCTGAGCGGGAAGAACGCCAGCCAGATCGTGACGGCCTGCTTCCAGCGCGGCGGCGCGGCCGGCTCCGGCCCGCCGAACGTCTCGACCACGTGGTCCACCGGCGGGGCGAACCACCCCTCGATGCCGGTCCGCCGCTCCACCCGCGTGTGCTCGACGATGCCCTGCGCGGAGCTGAGCCACCAGCGCCGCTGCGGCGACTCCTCCCAGTCGCGCAGCGTGTCCGCGTCGGCGAACCGGTACATCACGTGCCACTCGCCCGAGCCGGGGGCGCTGCGGACGAAACCGGCGCCGAGGAAGCCCGGGAAGCCCTCCGCCAGCGCCGTCCCGGCCCGCATCCACGCCACCACCTCGTGGGTACGCGCCGGGTCAGCGCGCCGGGACACGGCGACGGTCACGGGTACGGCCTGAGTCGTGGTCATGCCATCCTCTCCACCGGCCCGCGGGATCTCCGCCGGAACCGGCAGACCGATGTAACGCACCCGTCCACCGGGCGCATCCGGCGGCCACCCGCCGGGTGTCCCGGATCACCGGCGTTCCCCCGCCCGCCGGTTATCCCCGCCCGAGCCGGGGTAGGCGACAGGAATGACCCGATCACAGCCCCGTCGCGCCCGTGGCACGGTCGGCCACGCGAACAGCGCTCTGAACCTGCGGCTCGCGCTCGCCACGTTCGGTCTGGTCGTGATGACCGTCTTCGCGGTGCTCGCGTTCGCCGCCGACATCGCCTGGCTGGGTGTCGTCTGCGCGCTGCTCGCCGTGGTGGCGGTGGTCGACCTGGTCGTGATCCAGCGCCGCCGCGCCGCGCGCCGCCGGGAGGAGCCGGGCGTGCGGCACTCGCTGTTCGAGTGACAGGAGTACGAGATGCCCATCGCCACCACCAATCCCGCCACCGGACAGGTGCTCAAGACGTACGAGGCGATGTCGGACGAGCAGATCGACGCCGCGATCGAGCGGGCTGACCTCGCCTTCCGGCAGTTGCGGGACACCACAATCGCGCAGCGGGCCCGCTGGCTCCTCGCCGCTGCCGACCTGCTCGACGCCGAGCGCGACGAGACGGCCCGGTTGATGACCACCGAGATGGGCAAGACGTACGCGGCGGCGAAGGCCGAGGTCACCAAGTGCGCCACCGCCTGCCGCTTCTACGCCGGCAACGCGCCGCGGATGCTCGCCGACGAGCCCGCCGACGCCGCCGCGGTCAAGGCCAAGCGGGCGTACGTGCGCTACCAGCCGATCGGCCCGGTGCTGGCGGTGATGCCGTGGAACTTCCCGCTGTGGCAGGTGATGCGGTTCGCCGCCCCGGCCCTGATGGCGGGCAACACCGGCCTGCTCAAGCACGCCTCGAACGTGCCGCAGACCGCGCTCTACCTGGAGGATCTGTTCCGCCGGGCCGGGTTCCCCGAGGGCGCGTTCACCACGCTGCTGGTCGGCTCCGACGCGGTCGACCGGATCCTGCGCGACCCCCGCGTGCGCGCCGCCACGCTCACCGGCAGCGAGCCGGCGGGCCGGTCCATCGCCCAGATCGCCGGCCGGGAGATCAAGAAGACGGTGCTGGAGCTGGGCGGCAGCGACCCGTTCGTGGTGATGCCCTCGGCCGACCTGGACACCGCCGCCGAGGTCGCCACCACCGCCCGCTGCCAGAACAACGGGCAGTCCTGCATCGCCGCGAAGCGGTTCATCGTGCACACCGACGTCTTCGACGCGTTCGCCGAGAAGTTCGCCGCCCGGATGGCGGCGCTGCGCGTCGGCGACCCGATGGACGACGGCACCGACGTCGGCCCGCTCGCCAGTGAGCGCGGTCGCGACGAGGTGCACGCCCAGGTCACCGACGCGGTGGACCAGGGCGCGACGGTGCTCTGCGGCGGCGAGAAGCCGGCCGGGGACGGCTGGTACTACCCGCCGACTGTGGTCACCGACCTGCGCCCGGAGATGCGGATGTGGAGCGAGGAGGTGTTCGGGCCGGTCGCCGGGCTCTACCGGGTCGGCTCGTACGAGGAGGCGATCGAGGTCGCCAACGGCACCAGCTTCGGCCTCGGCTCCAACGCCTGGACCAACGACCTGGCCGAGCAGGAGCGCTTCGCCGTCGACCTGGACGCCGGGAACGTGTTCATCAACGGCATGACCACGTCCTACCCGGAGTTGCCGTTCGGCGGCGTGAAGAACTCCGGGTACGGCCGCGAGCTGTCCGCCGCCGGCATGCGCGAGTTCTGCAACACCAAGACCGTGTGGATCGGCGAGGGCCAGGCCGGCGCGGGGGCCGGCGCGCACTCCGAGTGAGGTGTTAACAGGGGCCCCTTCCTCTACCGGAGGCGTTAAGAAGGGGCCCCTGCTTACATCCGGACCGGGGTGGGTAGGAGTGGCGACCATGACGGCGTTCGGCTTCCACGCATCCCACGAGCAGATCCACCCCGCCCGGCTGCTGGAGGCGGTGATCCACGCCGAGCGCGCCGGCTTCGACGCGGCCATGTGCTCCGACCACTTCTCGCCGTGGAGCGAACGGCAGGGGCAGTCCGGGTTCGCCTGGTCGTGGCTCGGGTCCGCGCTCCAGGCCACGAACCTGTCCTTCGGCGTGGTGAACGCGCCCGGCCAGCGCTACCACCCGGCGATCATCGCGCAGGCCATCGGCACGCTCGGCGCCATGTACCCGGGCCGGTTCTGGGCCGCCCTGGGCACCGGCGAGGCGGCAAACGAGCACATCACCGGCGAGGTCTGGCCGCGCAAGGACGTGCGCTCCGCACGGCTGCGCGAGTGCGTCGACGTGATCCGGGCGCTGCTGGCCGGCGAGGAGGTCAGCCACGACGGGCTCGTCACCGTGGACCGGGCGAGACTCTGGACCCGGCCGGAGGAGCCGCCCGCGCTGGTCGGCGCCGCCGTCAGCGTCGCCACCGCGCGCTGGTGCGCCGAGTGGGCGGACGGGCTGATCACCGTCAACGCGCCGGTCGAGCACCTGCGGCAGATGATCGACGCCTACCGGGACGCGGGCGGGCGCGGCCCGCTGCACCTCCAGGTGCACGTGAGCTGGGCGCCCGAGCAGGCCGAGGCCGAGGCGATCGCGTACGAGCAGTGGCGCAGCAACGTGTTCGCCCCGCCGGTCTGCTGGGACCTGGAGACCCCCGAGCACTTCGACGTGGCGAGCGCCGACGTGCCGATGTCAAAGGTCGCCGAGACCGTGAACGTCTCCGCCGACCTGGGCCGGCACATCGGCTGGCTGGAGGAGTACGTGGCGCTGGGCTTCGACCAGATCGCGCTGCACCACGTCGGGCAGGAGCAGCGCGCGTTCATCGACACGTTCGGCGCCGAGGTGCTGCCGAAGCTGCGCTCCGCCGCCTGATCCCACAACGGCCCGCCGCCGCATAGGCTCGACGGTCGTGGATGCTCTGTTCGAGGTCGTGGTCTTCCTGGCCATCGCGACCTTCGGCGCGGCGCTGGCCCGCCGGCTCGGCCTGCTGGCGCCGATCCTGCTGGTGGTGCTCGGCCTCGCGTTGTCCTTCCTGCCGTTCTTCCCGCACGTGCGGCTGGACCCGGACCTGGTGCTGGTGGGCATCCTGCCGCCGCTGCTCTACGTGGCTGCGCTGGAGACGTCGGTGCCGGCGTTCCGGCTCAACCTGCGGCCGATCCTGCTGCTCGCCGTCGGGCTGGTCGTCTTCACCGCCTTCGTGGTGGGCACCGTCGTGCACTGGTTCCTGCCCCACCTGCCGTACGCGATCTGCCTGGCGCTCGGCGCGGTGGTGGCGCCGCCGGACGCGGTCGCCGCCACCGCGGTGGCCCGCCGGGTCGGCCTGCCCCGCCGGGTCGTCACCATCCTGGAGGGCGAGAGCCTGGTGAACGACGCCACCGCGCTGGTGCTGCTGCGGGTGGCGATCGTCGCCGCGACCGCCACCACCGGCGGGGTCGGCGTCGGCGACGTGGCCCGGGAGGTGGTCGTCGCGGCGGGCGGCGGCATCCTGGTCGGCCTGCTCGGCGTGGTGGTCTTCGGCTACCTGCACAAGCGCATCACCGACCCGGTGCTGGACAACGCGCTGTCGCTGATCGTGCCGTTCGCCGTGGTCTTCGCCGCCGAGGAGATCCACGCCTCCGGGGTGGTCGCGGTGGTGGTGACCGGCCTCGGCATCGGGCACAAGCTGCCCACGCTGCTGTCGGCCGCCTCCCGGCTCCAGGTGACCGCGTTCTGGCGGCTGATCCGGTTCCTCCTCGAAGGACTGGTGTTCCTGCTGGTCGGCCTGCAACTGCCGGAGGTGGTCCGTGACCTCGACGAGCCGTTCGGCTCGCTGGTGGCGATCACCGCGGCGGTGCTGGCCGCCGTCTTCCTGGCCCGGTTCGTCTGGGTGTTCCCGGCCACCTACCTGGCCCGGCTCGTGCCCCGGATCCGCAGGTGCGACCCGGCGCCGCCGATCCAGTTCCCCGTCGTCGTCGGCTGGGCCGGCATGCGGGGCGTGGTGACGCTCGCCGCCGCGCTGGGCCTGCCGCTCACGCTCGCCGGCGACACGCCGTACCCGCGCGGACTGCTCATCTGGCTGGCCTTCGCGGTGATCGTCGCGACGCTGGTCGGCCAGGGCGCCACGCTGCCCTGGGTGGCCCGGCGGCTGCGGCTGCCCCCGGACGACCCGGTGCAGGACGCGCTGTCCGCCGCCGGGGTGCAGCAACGGGCCAGCCGGGCCGCCCGGGAACGCCTTGACGAGCTGTCGGCCGGCGCACCGGAGGCGGTGGTGGAACGCCTGCGCGGGCTGACCACCTCCCGCGCCAACCTGGCCTGGGAACGGTTGGGCGGCACGGAACGGGAAACCCCCTCCCAGGCGTACGCGCGGCTGCGGCAGGAGATGATCGACGCCGAGCGGGAGGTGTTCCGGGCTGCCCGCGACTCCGGCCGGATCCCGGAGGAGGTGCTCACCCGCGCCTATCGTGACCTGGATCTGGAGGAGTCCCTGCTGCGACAGGAGGTAGTTGAATGAGTTGCGAGCACCTGGCCGAGGCCGGTACGGCCGAACCCGGCACCACCACCGAGTGCCCCGACTGCGTGGCGATCGGCAACCCGGACTGGGTGCACCTGCGCGCCTGCCTGACCTGCGGGCACGTGGGCTGCTGCGACTCGTCGCCGTACCAGCACGCCACGAAGCACTTCGAGTCGAGCGGGCACCCGGTGATGCGGTCGGTCCAGCCAGGGGAGTCGTGGCGTTGGTGCTTCGTGGACGAGGAGATCGGCTGACTCAGCCGACCCGGCGCTCCAGCACCTGCCCGGTCCACGTCGGGCGGCCCGGCCGCTCCACGGTGAACGGTTCGGTGGCGGTGAACCCGCAGCTCTCGTAGAACCGCACGAGCGCCCGGTCGGGGCTGCGGAAGCAGTCCACCCGCAGCAGGCCGACACCGCGCTCGCGGGCCAGCTCCGCCGCGTACTCCAGCAACCGCGCCCCGACCCCGCGCCCCGCGTACGCCCGGTCGGTGACCAGCAGGTTCACGTACAGCTCAGGCCCGGTGGCCGGCGGCACATACTCGGTGGCCGCACCCACCACGAGCGCGCCCACCACAGTCGCGTCGATCTCGGCGAGGTACAGCCCGTCCCCGGCGGCCCACGCGTCGGCCTGGGCGATGCGACGCGGGTCGATCGACGCCGGCTCGCTGCCCCACTGGTCGGTACGCCCGAGTTCCGTCAGCCAGGCGGTGGCGCTGTCGAGCAGCCGCAGCAGCGTGGGGGCGTCGCCGGGTCCACCCGGGCGGATCGTGATGCTCTGCCGGTCGGTCATCCCGCCATGCTGCTACACAGCGCTCAGCCGGGCACGCCGGCGGGTCGCGGTTCCGGCGCGGCCCGGCTCGCCACCGCGCGGCGGTCAGCGCCGGGGCGGTCAGCCCGGCGGCGGCGAAGATCCCGCCGAGCACCAGCCAGCCGGCCGGACCGCCGCCGAGCACCAGCAGCGTGAGCAGACCCCGGCCGAGCGCCTGGGCCAGTCCGGCGAGCAGGCCGTCCGCACCCTGGTACGCCCCGATCGCCCCGGGCGGGGCCAGATCGTAGGCGGATCCCACCTGTCCGCCAGCGCGCCCAGCGGCACGCTCGCGCTCAGCCCGACCAGCCCGACGACTGTGAGCCCGGCGCCCACCGAGGGGGCGGAGAGGCCCACGTCCCGGGTCAGATAGAGCGCCCCGCCGGCCAGCCACAGCCCCGCGCCGACGGTGTTTACCAGCGTGGCGTACGCGAGCGTGCGCAGCGGGCCCGGCGGCGGGAGCGGCGAGACGCGCCCCATCAGCGGGGTCCGGCGAGGGCCATGGGGTCGACGCTAGGACTGTTCCGGTCGGCCCGGAGCCCCGCTCGGGGCGACGCCTGTCACACCGCGAGCCCAGCGGGGCGTCGCCGGCGCTGGTCGCCGCCGGAACACCCGGAGCACGACACGGGAAATCCGCTCGCCCGCCGGTCCCCGCTCTGCCAGGGTCGGCGCCGTGGAGCGCAGCAGGATCGCCCGGGCCGACGAGTTGACCGAGGTGCAGCGGATCGAGGTGGCCTCCGGTGCCCCGTTCCGGGAGATCGGCATGACCCTGGTGGCCGACATGCCGCCGCTGCCGGTGGAGGCGCTGGCCGCCGGGCAGCGCGCCGGCCGGCTGTGGGTGGCGACCGACCCGGCCGACCGGCCGATCGCGTTCGTGCTGGCCGACGTGGTCGACGGCGCGGCGCACGTGCAGCAGCTCAGCGTCGACCCGGCGTACGCGCGGCGTGGCATCGGGCGGCGTCTGCTCGACCGGGTGGCGGGGTGGGCGTCGTCGCAGGGGTTGCCGGCGTTGACGCTGACCACGTTCCGCTCGGTGCCGTGGAACGGGCCCTACTACGTGCGGTGCGGATTCCGCGAGCTGCGCGGGACGGAGCTGACCGCGGGCCTGATCGAGCTGCTGGCCGCCGAGGCGGCACTGGGCCTCGACCCGGCCGAGCGGATCGCGATGCGCCGCCCCGTCCCCCGCACGGGGGCCGGGAGCGGTCAACCGGTCGACCGGGACCGCGTCCCGTGCCACGATCGCGCGGTGTCCGCCCCCGTGAACACCCTGCTGCGCCGGCAGTTCGACCTGACCTGGGCGCTCGCCGAGTACCACCTCGACCGGCTGGAGCCGGCGGACTTCCTCTGGGAGCCGGGCGGACTCTGCTGGACCATGCGTCCCGGCCCGGACGGCGGGTGGCGTCCCGACTGGGCCGACACCGAGCCGGACCCGGTCCCGGTGCCCACGATCGCGTGGCTGAGCTGGCACATCGGCTGGTGGTGGTCGGTCGCCGCCGACCACGTGCGGCAGCGACCGGCGCGGGAACGCGACGGCATCCGCTGGCCCGGGCCGGGCGCGGAGACGGTCGCCTGGCTGCGGGAGCTGCGGACGGAGTGGACTGAAGCGCTGGACGGGCTGGCCGAGGCCGACCTGGACCGGCCGTCCGCGTACCCCTGGCCCGCCGACGCGGGGCTCACCGTCGCGCACCTCGCCGGCTGGGTGAACGCCGAGCTGATGAAGAACGTGGCCGAGATCGGGCAGCTCCGGCTGCTGCGGGCGGCGGGGCGGCCGGCCTGAGCCGGGCCGTGCTCAGTGCGCGCCGCCGAGGTTGAGCACCACCACCCCGGCGATGACCAGCCCCGCCCCGACCACCTTCGCCACGCTCAGCGGCTCACCCAGGAACGCCGCGCCGATCGCCATGATGGCGGCGGTGCCGAGGCCGGACCAGACCGCGTACGCGACGCCGACCGGGATGTCCTTCACGGCCAGCGAGAGCAGCCCGAACGCGGACAGGTACGCCACGGCGAGGCCGAGCGTCGGCCAGAGGCGGGTGAAGCCGTCGGTGGCCTTGAGCAGACTGGTGCCGATCACCTCGGCGGTGATCGCGCCGAGCAGGAACAGGTACGCCATCGCAGGACCGTACCCGGTCCTGCGATGGCGCCCGATCCGCCCGGTCAGGAGACCGTGCAGGCCTTTCCGTTCAGCGTGACCAGCCCGGGGTCGGGATTGGGGCCGGGGGAGGAGACGCCGTTGAAGCCGAACGTGGTGCTGGCGCCGGGCGCCAGTTTCGCGTTCCACGACAGGTTCTTCGCGGTGACGGTGGCGCCGCTCTGGCCGACCTGCGCCGACCACGACTGGCTCACCTTCTGGCCGCTGAGGAAGGCCCAGCGCAGGGTCCAGCCGTTCACCGCCTTCGTGCCGGTGTTGCGCACCGTCACCTGGGTGGTGAAGCCGGACGGCCAGCTCCCGTGGGTGGTGTAGGTGACCGCGCAGGACGGCGCCGGCACCGCGCCGGCGTCACCCTGGTCGGCCAGGAACGACGCCAGCCAGGCCAGCGCCGAGTTCCAGTTGATCGCCACCTCGTTCGTCGCGTACGAGTTGATGTCGTCGACGTAGCAGAACATCGGCGCGCATCCGGCGAGCAGGTTCGCCGCGAACGGGTCCTGGAGCGCGGCGTTCGGGCCACCGGCGAGCGAACCGGCCGGCGGGCGCGGCAGGTCCGGGTTCAACTGGTGGGCGAAGATGCGGCTGTGCTGGTTGCGGGCGTGCTGCTCGCCCCAGCCGGTCACGTACGACATGTTCAGCGCGTTGCGGCCGAACAGGTAGTCGGCGGCCTGCACCGCGCCGTCGCGGTACTTCGCGTCCCGGCTCAGGTCGAACGCGGTGGCCAGCACGATCGCGTTGTTCACCAGGTTGCTGTTGCTGCCCCAGACGTACGCGTCGGCGCTGCCCGGGAACGGCAGCCCGTACGCCTGGCCGGCGATGGTGGCCAGGTAGCTGTCGGCGGCGGCGGTGATGGACTCGCGGATGCGGGTCTTCTCGGCGGCGGGCAGCGTGTTCGGCACGGTGGCCAGGTCCAGGCGGCCCAGCGCGGCGACGCTCTGCCAGCCGAACGCGCCGTTCGCGGCGAACACGTCGGCGGTGTGCAGCGGCGAGCCGGTGACGTCGGCCAGGTATGCCTTGTCGCCGGTGGTCAGCCACAGCTCGACGGCGGCCCAGTAGAACTCGTCGCTGACGTTCGTGTCGTCGTACGCGCCGCCGCCGGTGCCGTCGGTGGCCGAGGCGTAGATCGCCGGGTGCGCCTTGGCTGCCGCGTACGCGGTCTTCGCGGCGGTGCCGCAGCGGGCGGCGAACGCGGCGTCGTACGGGGCGTACAGGCGCTGGCACTGCGCCGCGACGGCGGCGAGGTTCAGCGTGGCGGCGGTGGACGGCGCGTGCAGCTCGCGCGGCTGCGGGTCGTCCTGGGGCTGCAGCGGCAGGCCGGTCCAGTTCCGGTCGTGGATCTTGTGGTGGACCATCCCGGCCAGCGGCTTGCCGGCCGGGACCTGCATGCGGAGCAGGAACTCCACCTCCCAGCGGGCCTCGTCGAGCACGTCCGGCACGTCGTTGCCGCGCTCGGGCACCCGCAGCGTGGCGTCGCCCAGGGCGGCGCCGCCGTCGGCGGTCTCGGCGGTCTTGGTCCGCTCGAACGTGCTCAGCAGCTGGTAGGCGGCGATGCCGCCGTTGACGACGTACTTGCCGTGGTCGCCCGCGTCGTACCAGCCGCCGCGCACGTCCAGCGAGTAGTCGCAGACGCCGGCCTGGCACGGCACGTCGGTGTCACCCTGGTTGGGCTCGACGCCGAGGTGGCCGGCCGGGCGGGCGTACTCCTCGCCGATCAGGTCGCCGTCGATCTCGATGCCGCTGCGCTGGGCGTAGAAGAACTGCAGCGAGTCGGCGCGCAGCCGGTCGTAGAGCGCGCCGGAGATGTCGAACGGGTGGCTGGTCTCGCCGTCCACTGTGAGCGTGTAGCCGGTGCCCGGCGTGCGGTACGCGGAGAAGTCGACAGTCTGCACGTTCTGCGCCGAGGCGGCGTCGGTGCCGCGCGGAGCGGTCTGCCCGCTGGCGACCACCGAGCCGGCGGCCGACTTGAGCTGCCAGGGCAGCGCCTCGGTGGCCTCGGTGACCACAGTGGCGTGCTTCGGGCCGCCGGGCAGGTAGCCGACCTGGTTGACCCGGACCCGCGGACCGGTGTCCGGCTCGTACGGCGGCGCCGGCTCCCCGCCGCGCAGCGACACGTTGTCCAGGCAGAACGTCTGCGCCTGGGCGCTGCCGCCGACCTGGAAGATCAGCTGGGCGGTGGGGTTGTCGGCCGGCGAGGTGAAGGTGGTGGTGACGTGCTTCGCGGTGCCGGTGGCGGTCGCGTCGACGCTCGCGTACGTGGTGTAGGGGGCGCTGCCGAGCTGGAGCACCGCCTTGACGGCCGCGCCCGGGGTGGCGGAGACGTCGAAGGAGAGTTCGTACTCGGCGCCCTGGGTCAGCGGCACCGCGTCCTGGCCGATGCCGGCGTCCCACGGGTTGGCGGTGCCGGCGGCGACTGAGGTGCAGAGCCGGCCGTCGACGACAGCGAGGTCGCCGGTGCCGTACGAGAACCAGGGTGAGACACCGGCGCTGAAGTCGCCGTTGCGTAGTTGTTCGGGGGCGTCCGGCGGCACCTCGGCGCTCGCCGGGCCGGCGGTGAGGCCGGTGAGCGCCAGCGTGGTAGCCGCGATCGCGGCGAGCCGACGACGGGATCGGGTCACGGAGGTTCCTTCCGTGCTCGGGGGTGGTGGGGGAGACCGGGAACTGGGAGCGCTCCCAATATCAGCCCGATGTTTCCACCGCGTTCCGTCGCTGTCAATCGATCCGGCCCGATGAGCTGCCGCGCGCCCGCGCGCGGCGGGATTCCGCGCGCCACGTACGATGTCAGTGATCTCCTAGAGACATCCGAGCCCTAGACCTGGCAGGCTGCGACCCATGACCCTGAAGCTTCGTTCCGTCGGAGCGAGCGACCGTGGGCTGATCCGCAGCGGCAACCAGGACGCGCAGCACGCCGGCGCCTGGCTGGTGGCGGTCGCCGACGGCATGGGCGGCATGGCGGCGGGCGACCTGGCCAGCCGCATCGCCATCGACGCGATCGCCCCGCTGGACGTGGAGACGCCGGAGGACGCGCTCGTCGCCGCGCTCCAGGGCGGGATCGAGGTGGCCACCGCGCGGATCCGCCAGGCCGTCGAGGAGGATCCGGAACGCCAGGGCATGGGCACCACGCTCACCGCGTTGCTGTTCGCCCGCACCGGCAGCTGCCTGGCGGTGGCGCACGTCGGCGACTCCCGGGCCTACCTGTACCGCGAGGGCGTGCTCAAGCAGGTCACCCGCGACGACACGTTCGTGCAGATGCTCGTCGACCAGGGCGTCATCACCGCCGAGCAGGCCAGCAGCCACCCCCGGCGGGCAGTGGTGACCCAGGCGTTGCAGGGCGACGAGGTCTCCCCGTCGTACGCCACGATGGTGCCCCGGGCCGGTGACCGCTGGCTGCTGTGCAGCGACGGCCTCTCCAACGTGGTCCGCGCGGACACGCTCACCGAGGTGCTCAGCGAGCAGCCGGAACGCGACGCCTGCGCGGCCCGGCTGATCGACCTGGCGCTGCGGGCCGGCGGCCCGGACAACATCACCGTCGTGATCGCCGACGTGGTCGAGGAGTAGCAGCCCTCACCGCCGGCGCGGGCTGGCCCGGCGGGTCGGCTCGGCGGTGGTCGGGTCCTCCGGCCACGGATGGCGCGGGTAGCGTCCGCGCAGCTCCGCCCGTACCTGCGGGTATCCGGTGCGCCAGAACGACGCCAGGTCGGCGGTGACCGCCACCGGCCGTCCGGCGGGGGAGAGCAGGTGCAGCAGCACCGGCACCCGCCCGTCGGCGACGCGTGGCACGTCCCGCCAGCCGAACGTCTCCTGGAGCTTCACCGCCAACACCGGGGCGGCCGGATCGGCGTAGTCGACCCGGATCCGCGAGCCGCTGGGCACCGCGAGCCGCTCCGGGGCCAGCTCGTCCAGCCGCGCCGCCTGCCGCCAGTCCAGCAGCCGCCGCAGCGCCGTCGCCACGTCCGCCCGGCCGAGGTCGGCCCGGCGGTGGGCGCGGGCCAGCTCCGGGCCGAGCCAGACGGGCGCGCCGGCGAGCAGCGCCGCGTCGGTGACGTCCGGCCAGTCGTCGCCGAGCGCCTGGCGGCAGAACGCCAGCCGCTGGCGCAGCCCGGTTGCCTCCGGCGTCCAGCGCAGCAGGCCCGTCCCCTCCTGCCGCAGCCCGTCCAGCAGCGCCGCCGCGACCAGCTCCGGCTCCGGCGCGGTCAGCGGCCGGTCGACCAGTTCGACGGCACCGAGCCGCACCACCTCCCGGGCCACCACGTCCCCGCCGGACCAGGTCACCTCCCGTCCGGAGCGCAGCAGCGCCGTACCGGCCTCCCGGGCGGTCGCCTCGTCGATCGGCGCGGCCAGCCGCACCCGGGCGGACGGCGCGCCGGGGGAACGGTCGGCCACCGCGACGGCCAGCCACGCCGCTCCGGCCAGCCCCGACCCGGGCGCCAGCTCCGCGGCGGTCCCGCCGGCCATCAGGTACGCGGACCCGCCCGGCCGCCGTGCCCGGGCCAGCCGTTCCGGGTACGCCAGCCCGGCGAGCAGCCCCGCGGCCAGATCGTCGGGCAGGCGCTCCCGCTCGTCGCCGGCCGACGGTTCGCCGCTCCCGCTGCGGTGCGGCGTCGATCCGGCCGGGGTGCCGGCGGGGTTCCGGTCGGCGGGCAGGGCGGCGCGCAGGCGGCGTACCTCGGTGCGCCAGCGCGCGGTGGCGCCCGGATCGGTGCCGTCGCGCAGCCGGCGCCAGCGTGCGGGCAGGTCGTCTCCCGTCCCGCCCAGCGTGTCCTCGCCGAGGATCGCCACCACCTGGGCGGCCCGGTCGGCACCGACCCGGGGCGCGCCGTCCAGCAGCGCCCGCGCCAGCCGGGGATGCGTGCCCGCCGCCGCGACCGCCCGTCCCCGCGCGGTGATCCGGCCGTCGTGGTCCACCGCGCCGAGCGTGGTCAGCGTCTCCCGCGCCACCGTGAGCGCGGCCGGCGGCGGTGGGTCGGGCAGCGCCAGCCCGGTGCCGTCCGGTGTGCCCCAGGCCGCCAGCTCCAGCGCGAACCCGGTCAGGTCGGCGGTGGCGATCTCCGGTTCGGGCTGCGGGGCGAGCCGCTCGTGCGCCGCCTCCGACCAGCAGCGGTAGACAGCGCCGGGCGCCTCCCGTCCGGCCCGGCCGGCGCGCTGGGTGGCCCCGGCCCGCGACACCGGCACCGTCACCAGCGCGCCCAGCCCTCGGGCCAGGTCGGTGCGGGGCACCCGGCTCAGTCCGGCGTCCACCACCACCCGGACGCCGGGGACGGTCAGGCTGCTCTCCGCCACCGCCGTCGCGAGCACCACGCGCCGTCCGGCAGCAGGGGTGAGCGCCGCGTCCTGGGCGGGCCCGGGCAGCCGTCCGTGCAACGGCAGCACCGCGATGTCGCGGAGATCGGCCAGGCGGCGCGCGACGGCGCCGATCTCACCGGCGCCGGGCAGGAAGACGAGCACGTCACCGTCGCGTTCACGTAGCGCCCGGCGGACCGTGGCGGCCACGTGGTCGAGCAGTGCCGGGTCGACCCGGCCGGCGCCGGGCGGCGTCACCGGGCGCGGTGGCGGCGCCCACACCCGCTCGACCGGGTGCAGCGCCGCCTCGGCGCGTACCACGGGAGCGGGGTCGCCGGCGCCGAGCAGCGCGGCGAACCGGTCGGTCTGCGGGGTGGCCGACATCGCCAGCAGCCACAGGTCGGGGCGCAGCGTCGCCCGGGCCTCGACGCTGAACGCCAGCGCCAGGTCGGCGTCGAGGTGCCGTTCGTGGCACTCGTCGAGCAGCACCGCGGCCACGCCCGGCAGCTCCGGGTCGTGGTGCAGGCGGCGGACCAGCAGGCCGGTGGTGACCACCTCCACCCGGGTACGCGGCCCGGTCCGGCGCTCACCGCGCACCGCGTACCCGATCCGGTCGCCGACCCGCTCGCCGAGCAGGGCGGCCATCCGGTGCGCGGCGGCGCGGGCGGCCACCCGCCGGGGCTGGGCGATCACCACGCGGCCGGTGACCGCGTCGGCGACCGCGAGCGGCGCGGTGGTGGTCTTGCCGGTGCCCGGCGGCGCCACCAGGACTGCGGCGCCCCGCTCGCGCAGCGCGTCGACGAGCGCCGGCAGGACCGGGCGGACCGGCAGGTCGAGCGGGATGTCGGCGAGCACTGACCCACTCTCGCACCGCACCGCTGGACGGTCCGCGCTGCCCCCGGGAACGCGGAACGGCCCGGCCGGCGCACCGCCGACCGGGCCGGGTGGCCGCGACGCCGGGTCCGCCGACCCGGCCGCCGCCCCCTTGCTAGTACGTTCCGTCGAGCTGACCGCGCAGCTTGGTCAGCGCCCGGGCCAGCAGGCGGGACACGTGCATCTGCGAGACGCCGATCTGCTCGGCGATCTGCGACTGGGTCAGGTTGCCGTAGAAGCGCAGCGTGAGGATCTTCTGCTCGCGCTGGTCGAGCGTGGCGAGCGCCGGGCCGAGGGCGACCCGCATCTCGGCCAGCTCGAACTCGCCGTCCTCGCCGCCGAGCAGGTCGCCCAGCTCGGTGGCCCGCTCGCCGTCGCCGGTCGGGGTGGACAGCGACACCGCGTTGTAGGCGCGAGCGCCCTCCAGGCCCTCCAGGACCTCTTCCTCGGTGAGCTTGAGGTGGGCGGCGATGTCGGCGACAGTCGGCGAGCGGCCGAGCGTCTGGAGCAGCGTGCTGTTGGCGTCGGAGATCGCCAGCCGCAGCTCCTGGAGCCGGCGGGGCACCCGGATGTCCCAGGTGCGGTCGCGGAAGTGGCGCTTCAGCTCCCCGATGATGGTCGGGATGGCGTAGCCGGCGAAGTCGACGCCGCGCGACGGGTCGAACTTGTCGATCGCCTTGATCAGGCCGATGGCGGCGGTCTGCGCCAGGTCGTCGTTGGGTTCGCCCCGGCCGCTGTAGCGGTGGGCCAGGTGGTTCGCCAGCGGCAGCCACGCCTCGATGGCGCGGTCGCGCAGCGCGGGCCGGGACGGGTGGTCGGCGGGCAGCGCGGCCATCGCGGCGAGCAGGTCGGCGGCGCTGTCGGTGAGCGAGCGGGGGTCGAGCTTCGCGGAGCCGGCCGGCGTGGTCGCCGGGGCGCTCGTCGTGGGAGCGGTCATGGGTGGTCCTCCCTGCACCTCGTCCACGGAAGAAAAAAGACGTGACGCTTAGGTTTAGGTGTTGGTCCTACGTTTGGAAGCCACCATAGCCCGATCGTCCTGCGGAAATCTAGCCGAAAGTACGATGTACTTAAGGTGTAGGCGGGTGTGAACGGTGTGAAGCGGTTGATTCGGGTCTCACCAGGTACCGGCTCGCCGGGCCCGCAGCGGCCTGCCGTCCGGGTCGTAGACCAGCCGGTACGCGGGCAGCGCCCAGAGCCGCGTACGCCAGGGCAACCGCTCCGGGTGGTGCGGCCGCAACCGGCCCGGCGGGCGGGGACCGACGCGCCCGCCGGCGTGCCAGCGCTCCAGTTCCTCCGCCGTCGTGGTGATCGCCGCCACCGCGTCCGCCGGGTCCAGCAGGTCGTCGTCCTGCCCGCCGCCGGGATCGCGGTCCAGGTGCTCGCGCCACAGCCACAGCCGCAGGTCGCGGGCGAACACCCGGGCACCGTCGCCCAGCCCGGCCGGGTCGGCCGGCGTGCGGGTGTCGCGGGTGTCGTCGAGGACGGCGCAGGACAGCTCGCTGTCGTGCGTCCAGGACCGGCGGTTGAAGTTGTCGCTGCCCACGCTGGCCCAGACGTCGTCCACCACGCAGACCTTGGCGTGCACGTAGACCGGCGTGCCCTCGCGGTTCTCCACGTCGAAGACGTGCACCCGTTCCGGCGCGGCCCGGTGGCACAGCGACAGCGCCTGTTCCCGGCCCACCATGTTCGGCGGCAGCGCGAGCCGGCCGTCCACGTCCGGGTGCCGGGGCACGACCGCCACCAGGTGCAGGTCCGGGTGCTCCCGTAGCGCCTGCGCGAACAGCTCGGCCACCTCGGTCGACCAGAGGTACTGGTCCTCCAGGTAGATCAGTCGCCGGGCCCGGCGTACCGCCTTTGTGTAGCCGCGGGCCACCGTGCGCTCACCGTCCGGGGCGAATGAGTAGCGGGGCCGCACCGCCGGGTAGGTGCGCAGCACCTGCACGTGGTGCGGCCCGCACGGCGGCGGGTCGGCGGGCTGCGCGGGCAGCGGGTCCGGGCGCAGGTCGGAGCCGCGCAGCCGGTCCCGCAGGTACGCCGTCGGGTTCTCCGAGTCCAGCGGCATCGGGTCGGTCCACCGTTCCCGGAACGTGGTGTCCAGCGCGCCGACCACCGGCCCGCGCACCGCGAGCTGCACGTCGTGCCAGGGCGGCGTGGGGCCGTACCGGGGGGACATGCCGACAGGTTGCGGGTCGCCCGCGTGGTCGGCGTCGTCGCGGCGGCTGTGGCACAGGTCGATGCCGCCGGCAAAGGCGACGTCGCGACTCGGGTCGCCGGGGCGGCGCAGCACCACCAGCTTCTGGTGGTGCGAGCCGCCGCGCCGGACCCGCTGGTCGAGCAACACCTCGCCGCCGGCCGCGCGGATCGCCTCGCTGAGGTCGCGGTTCTCCGCCTCGCTGTAGGAGAGCGTGTCGAGGTGGGAGCGCCAGATCAGGCCCTTGACGATCAC
The DNA here is from genome assembly GCF_040648395.1 of Micromonospora sp. NPDC049151. Taxonomy (NCBI): domain Bacteria; kingdom Bacillati; phylum Actinomycetota; class Actinomycetes; order Micromonosporales; family Micromonosporaceae; genus Micromonospora; species Micromonospora sp. NPDC049151. The sequence goes on along the minus strand of NZ_JBEZDP010000005.1, from coordinate 204,006 downwards.
CCCGCGCTGGGCGGCCTGGGCGAACAGCTGCGCCACAGTCGGGCCGTCCGGGCGCATCCGCTCGTCCGGGTCGCCACGCCAGTCGGTGAAGAACAGGTGGTCGCCCGCCGACAACGACTCCACCTCGCTGACCAGGCGGTCAAAGTACGCGGCACCGTGAATCAGTGGCTCGGCGAGGTTTCCATCGGTCCAGGCGGGTAACTCAGACCTCGGGTTGGCGCGTTCCTGTGCGGTGAGGAACCAGTCCCGCAGAGTCACGTTCCACCCCCCGAGGTCGACGACGTCCTCACACGGTAGGACCCCCGGCAGGGCCCCGCACGTCGAGCAGCAGGTCGGCGTCGGCGCCGCGCGCCAGGGGTGCGCCGGACCCCTGGATCGCGAAACCGAGGAGGCACCGACATGCCCGCCGAGACGACGAACACCGTGACCGACCGCGACCAGGCGGTGGAGGGGGAGCGGGGTGCGCTGGTGGCGGTCCTGTTGATGGTGATCCTCGGAGTGGCCGGGATCTTCGCCGTCTCCTGAGGCCGCCGCCGGGGCGCCCCGGCGAACCGGGGCGCCCGGAGCGGGTCAGGGCCGGTCGCCCTGGCCGTCGCTGTGCGGCACCCGCCCGGTCGGGATCACCCCGAGCCGGCCGGCCTGGAAGTCCTCGACCGCCTGGATCAGCTCGGCCCGGGTGTTCATCACGAACGGGCCGTAGTGCGCCACCGGCTCGCGGATCGGCTGGCCGCCCATCAGATAGAGCTCCAGCGCCGGGGTGTTGGAGTCCTGCGTCGGGTCGGCGGTGATCCGCAGCGCCTCGCCCGGCCCGTGCACGGCGAGCTGGCCGAGGTGGATCGGCCGACGGTCGGTGCCGACAGTGCCACGGCCGGCAAGCACGTACACCAGCGCGTTGAAGTCCGACCGCCACGGCAGGCTCAGCTCGGCGCCGGGCTGCAACGTGACGTGCGCGATGGTGATCGGCGTGTGCGTCGAGCCCGGGCCCCGGTGCCCGGCGACCTCCCCGGCGATGACCCGGATCAGGCCACCGCCGTCGGGCGTGGTCAGCAGCGCCGACTCCCGGCCGCGGATGTCCTGGTAGCGGGGCGCGCTCATCTTGGCCACCCGGGGAAGGTTGACCCAGAGCTGGAGGCCGTGGAACAGCCCGCCGCTCATCACCAGGTGCTCCGGCGGCGCCTCGATGTGCAGAAGACCACTACCTGCCGTCATCCACTGGGTGTCGCCGTCGGTGATGGTGCCGCCGCCACCTGTCGAGTCCTGGTGGTCCATGATCCCGTCGATCATGTAGGTCACCGTCTCGAAGCCGCGGTGCGGGTGCCAGGAGGTGCCCTTCGGCTCGCCCGGCGCGTAGTCGACCTCGCCCATCTGGTCGAGGTGGATGAACGGGTCCAGCTCGGTCATCGGCACGCCGGCGAAGGCCCGGCGGACCGGGAAACCCTCGCCCTCGTACCCGCTGGGGGCGGTGGTGACCCGGCGGACCGAGCGGTATTCGGTGGCCTCGCCGAGCTTCGGCAGGCGGGGCAGGACGAGGACGTCGTCGACGGTGATCGCGGGCATCGCGGGGCTCCTTACTTGTCGGCCGGGGTGGACGACGCGGTGCGGTCGGCGCGCAGGCGCCGGCCGAGCCGCTCGAAGACCCGGGTGAGGCAGGCGACCTCGGCGTCGTCGAGGTCGTCGATCAGGTGGGCGCGCACGGAGCGCAGGTGGTGCGGCGCGGCCTCGCGCAGGGCGAGCAGGCCGGCGGCGGTGAGGACGGCCTCGCTGCCGCGCCGGTCCGCCGGGCACGCCTCCTTCGCCACCAGGCCGCGCTTCTGCATCGTGGTGATCTGGTAGGTCAGCCGGCTCGGTGAGAACACCAGCCGGTCGGCCAGCTCACCCATGCGCAGCCGCTGGCCGGGCACCTCGGAGAGCAGCACCAGCACGTGGTAGTCGGCGAAGCTCAGGTCGCTGTCGGCGCGCAGGTCGTCCTCGAGCCGCGTGAACAGCCGCTGGCTCGACTCGATGTACGCACGCCAGCAGGCGATCCGCTCCGCGTCCAGGCTCTCCGTCATGGCTCCGAGAGTAGCACTATTTAAAATTTAAACAAGCGCCTCTGCCGCATGCGGCATCGTGCCTGATGCCGCCCTTCTTGAAAACTGAAGATAGGGTCGGGGGATGGACGATCTCGACCTGCTCGACTGGCGGGAGCGGGTGGCCCGGCTCTATCTGTCCGGCCTCGACCTGGCTGGGTTCCGGGCCGCGCGCGACGAGCTGTTCCGCACCCACCCCAGCAGCCCGGTGCCGCCCGCCGACCGGCCCGGCTTCACCGGGCTGCGCTGGTACCCGCCCGACCCGTCGGCAGTGGTCGAGGCGCCGCTGCGCGCCGCCTCCGGCGAGCTGCGCATCGACACCGGCGGCCCGGACGGGGTGGTCGCGTACCGGCGGGTCGCGGTCGCCGAGACGCCCTGGGGACCGCTGACGCTCTGGTGGATCGAGGCGTACGGGGGCGGGCTGTTCCTGCCGCTGCGCGACGGCACCTGCGGCGACGGCTCGTACGGCGGTGGCCGGTACCTCACCGACACGGTGAAGGGCACGTTCGGGCGGGGCCTGACCGTGCTGCCCGGCGGCCGGGTCCGGCTGGACGCCAACTATCTCTACAACCCGAGCTGCGCCTACGACGACAGGTGGGCGTGCCCGCTGGCCCCGCCGGAGAACCGGGTGGACGTGTCGCTGCGGGCGGGCGAGCGGGCGTACCACTGACGCGACGAGGGAGGACCCCGGCGGGGCCCTCCCTCGATGTCGCGTACCCGCGTCAGCGGGCGGTCGCGCCGGTCGGTGTCAGGTGCATCCGGCTGAGCAGCTGCTGGGCCTGACCGGCCAGATCCGCGTCCACAGTGACCGCGTACTGGGCGGCCCGCAGCGAACTGGCCGACGTGAAGTCACGCTGCCCACCGCTCATGGCGTGCGCGACGGCGCCGAACACGGCACCCCAGATCGCGCCGATCACCAGCCCGACCAGGATCACCGCCAGCCAGTTGCCGGCGGTGAAGATGCCGAACAGCAACCCGATGAACAAACCGAACCAGGCGCCGGTGCCGGCGCCCAACAGGGCTGCCCGGCCCGTGGTGAGCCGTCCCATCACGGTCTCCACGAGCGTGAGGTCCGTCCCGACGATCGAGGTACGTTCCACCGGGAACCGGTTGTCGGCGAGATAGTCCACCACGCGCTGGGCGGACGGATAGTCCGGGTACGAGCCGATCGTGACGGTCGCCGAACCGGCCTGTGGGCCGTGCCCGTCCCCGCTCGGCGGCGTCGGGCGACCGCCCGGGCCGGACGGGAGGTTGTCGCTGCCCGGCATTCCGGGTTGCCAGGCCGCGGTCGGAGTCGAGGGTCTGGTCATGAGCATCCTCCTTCGTCAACCCACCGCGTTCCCGCCGCCGGGCAGCGGTAACGCGCCGGACCGGACCGATGTGGCGAGGCATGCCGGTGCCCCGGGCCGGGTAGCCACACCCGTGCCGACCCGACACATCAGCGAGCACGGCTTCCTCGCCGACGGGCGCAGCGCGGCGCTTGTCGACAGCGACGGCTCGGTCAACTGGTGGTGCCCGCCCCGGTTCGACGCGCCGTCGGTGTTCGGGCGGCTGCTCGACGCCGACGCCGGGCACTGGAGCATCCGCCCGGAGGGCGCGGCCACCAGCAGCCGGTCGTACCTGGACGACACGCTGGTGCTGCGTACCGTCTTCACCACGGCGACCGGCACTGTCGCCGTCACCGACGCGCTGGCGCTGGAGCACGGCGCGCGGGGTCACGACATCGGGATGCGCTCGCCGCGGGTGCTCGTCCGGCTGGTCGAAGGGCTCACCGGCGAGGTGCCGATGCGTGTGGAATACGCGCCGCGATTCGAGTACGGCCGGGTCGGCGCCTACCTCACCGAGCACGACGGGGTGGTGGCCGCCACCGCCGGGGCCTGCCGCCTGGAGCTGCGCGCCGACGTCCCGCTGACCATCGCCGAGGGGGCCGCCGCCGGACGGTTCACCGCCCGCGCCGGCAGCGCTCACCGCTTCACCCTCGGGTACGCCCCGACGTACGCCGGGGGGCGACCGGCGCTGCCCGACGCCGCCGAGGTGGTGGCCGAGACGGTCGCCGGCTGGCGGTCCTGGTCGGCGCTGCACGACTACCAGGGCGAGTACCGCGACGAGGTGCGGCGCAGCGCGCTCGCCGTGCAGGGCATGACGTACGCGCCGAGCGGCGCCGTCGTCGCGGCGGCCACCACCTCGCTGCCGGAGAGGCTCGGCGGCGACCGCAACTACGACTACCGCTACGTGTGGCTGCGCGACTTCAGCCTCACGCTCCAGGCCCTCTGGCGGGCCGCCTGCCCGGACGAGGCGGACCGGCAGTTCACCTGGGTGGCGCGGGCGATGGGCCGGATCGGCGACGAACCGGTGCCGATCATGTACGGCGTCGAGGGGGAGCGGGACCTGACCGAGCACGACCTCGACCACCTGGCCGGGTACGAGCACAGCCGCCCGGTGCTGGTCGGCAACGACGCCTGGCGGCAGCGGCAGAACGACGTGCTGGGCGAGGTGCTCGACGCCGCCTGGCTGATGCGGTATTACCTCGATCCGATGTCACCAGAGGTCCGTGACCTGCTGCGGACGCTCGCCGACCAGGCCGAGCGCGGCTGGCACCGGCCCGACGCGGGGATGTGGGAGGGGCGTGGTCCGCAGCGGCACTACGTGTCGTCGAAGGTGGAGTGCTGGACCGCGCTGGACCGGGCGGTCCGGTTCGGCTCCCGCATCGGCGAGCCCGCCGACGTGGCGCGCTGGGCCGCCGCGCGCGACGAGATCCGGGCGGCCGTGCTCACCCACGGCTGGAACGAGCGCGTCGGTGCGTACACCGGGGCGTTCGGTGCCGACGACCTGGACGCCTCGGTGCTGGTCATGCCGCTGGTCGGTTTCCTGCCGGCGGACGATCCGCGGATGCGCGCCACGATGGACGTGCTGGAGCGGCGGCTGTCCCGCGACGGGCTGCTGCGCCGCTGGGACGGCGACCCGGCCGGGTTCGTGATCTGCTCGTTCTGGCTGGCCGCCTGCCTGGCCGAGGCGGGGGAGCTGGACCGGGCCCGGCGGCTGTTCGAGCGCCTCGCCGCCCGCACCAACGACCTCGGCCTCTACGCCGAGCAGATCGACCAGGACACCGGCGAGCAGGTGGGCAACTTCCCGCAGGCGTACTCGCACATCGGCCTGATCATCGCCGCCGGCCGCATCACCGACGCCGCCGCCCGCGCCCCCTCCGCCCGCCACCCCGCTACCGCTTCGCGTCGATCATGAGGTTGACGGCGAAGTCGATCTCCCTGAGTGCCGCCAAGTTCATGATCGACGCGGCGAAGAGGGCGGGTGGGGGAGGATGAGGGAGTGGATCTGGTCTTGATGGCGGACACGCATGTGCCGAAGCGGGCGCGGGACCTTCCGGCGGCGCTGTGGGCGGCCGTCGAGGCCGCGGACGTGGTGGTGCACGCCGGGGACTGGGTTGACGTGGCGCTGCTGGACGCACTGGAGGAGCGGTCGCGCCGCCTGATCGCCGTGTACGGCAACAACGACGGACCGGAGCTGCGCGCCCGGCTGCCCGAGGTGGCCCGGGTCGAGCTGGACGGCCTGCGGGTCGCCGTGGTGCACGAGACCGGCCCGAAGACTCGCCGCGAGGAGCGCTGCGCCGCCGCGTACGGCGACCGCGACCTGCTCGTCTTCGGACACTCGCACATCCCGTGGGACAGCGTCGCCCCTGGTGGCCTGCGCCTGCTCAACCCCGGCTCGCCCACCGACCGGCGGGCACAGCCGTACGCCACCTTCCTGACCGCCCGGGTGGCGGCGGGGCGGCTCGACCGGGTCGAGCTGCACCGCCTGCCCCCACGTTGACCTCAGCGGCCCCGGCCGGTCTCCGCCTGGAGCTCGTCGATCCGCCGGGACGCCTCGGCCTTGGTCAGGCCCTCCGGCACCGGCTCGCCCGCCTCCTGGGCCAGGGTGTGCAGATACGACTCCTGGGCGGCGGTGGGCGGCTCGTCGCCGGTGACCCAGTCGTCCGGGTCCTTGACGGCGGCGTCCGGGTTCACGTTCCTGCCGCTGGCGTTGTCGCGGTCGGCCATGCTGATCACCTCTCCTCGAACAGGTGTACCACTACCCCGGTCGGGCGGGTTCATGCCGCCAACCGCCTACGATCACCTGGTGACGGCGGACCGGGCGGGCGTGGTGGTGGTCGGTGCGGGCATCGCCGGGGTGGCCTGCGCGGCCGAGCTGGCGCGGGCCGGTGTCCCGGTGCGGGTGCGCGAACGCGCCCGGGTCAGCGGCGGGCGGCTGGCCAGCAAGCGCTTCGACGGCCGTCCCGCCGACCTGGGCGCCGCGTACTTCACAGTGGACGATCCGGACTTCGCCGCCGTGGCGGACCGGTGGCGGGCCGCCGGGCTGGCCCGGGAGTGGACCGACACGCTCGTCGCGTACGGGCCGGGCGGCCGCGAGCGGGTCAGCGGCCCGATGCGCTGGGCCGCCCCGCGCGGGCTGCGCTCGCTCGTCGAGCACCTCGCCGCCGATCTTCCGGTGACGCACGAACGGCTGGTGACGCGCGTCGAGCCGGGCCCCCGGGTGGACGGCGTCGAGGCGGAGGCGGTCGTGCTGGCCATGCCCGGTCCGCAGGCCGCGCCGCTGCTGGACCCGGCCCTGGCCGACGCCACCCGGGCGGTGGCCGCGCAGCGCTGGTCGTCGGCGCTGACCGGGGTGCTGCGGTACCCGGCCCGCCGCTGGGCGGACTTCCACGGCGCGTTCGTCAACGACCACCCCGTGCTCAGCCTGGTCTGTGACGACGGCGACCGGCGTGGCGACGCCGCCCCGGTGCTCGTCGCGCACACCACCGCCGGGTTCGCCGCCGGGCACCTGCGCCAGCCCGCCGCCGCCGGCCCGGCGATCGAGCAGGCGGTCCGCGACCTGCTCGGACTGCCCGAGCCGGCCGCGTGGACACACGTGCACCGCTGGACGTACGCGACCCCTGCCGCGCAGTCCGGGGGCGCCACGTACCACCTGGACGACGACGGGATCGGGCTGGCCGGCGACGCGTTCGGCCGGCCGCGCGCGCAGACCGCCTGGCGTTCCGGCCGGGACCTGGGCCGCGCGCTCGCCGCCCGGCTGGGCTGATCCAGGCCACAACTCGACGCGTGCTCAGCCGGTGGCGGCCACCGGTTGCGCCGCCGAGCCGGCCCGCGCGCCCTCGCCGGTGCGTTCGCCCGCCCGGTCCAGCAACTGCATGACCGGTGTCGCGGCGACGCCGTGCACCACCACCGACACCACCACCACGAGACCGACTGTGGCCCAGACCAGATCCGCCTGCGGGAAGTCGGTCTTGCTGGTGGCGTACGCCAGGTAGTAGAACGAGCCGACGCCGCGGATGCCGAACAGCGAGATCACCCAGTGCTCGGCCGGCTTGCCCGGCGCCCCGCGCAGTGACAGCCACCCGGCCAGCGGCCGGATCACCAGCACCAGGGCCAGCCCGGCCAGCGCCGCCGGCCAGGTCAGCGGCGCGAGCAGCCCGCCGATCACCGCCCCGCCGAACAGCAGCAACAGCAGCACCGTGAGCAGCCGCTCCACCTGCTCGGCGAAGTCGTGCAGCACGGAGTGGAACTCGTGCGTGCGCTCGGCGGCCCGGATCGCCCGGGCGGCCACGAACACGGCCAGGAAGCCGTACCCGCCGATCACCTCGACCAGCCCGTACGCCAGGAACGTCGCGGCCAGCGCGAGGAACCCCTCGGAGTGCCGGGCCAGCCGCAGCTTGCTCGGGGCGCGGAAGAACAGCTTGCCGAGCAGCCAGCCGACGAGCAGCCCGCCACCCACCCCGGCGGCGAGCTTGTAGAGCACGTCCACCGCGAACCACTCGGCCAGCCAGCCGGACGGCGCGAGCCCGGTGGTGGCGATCGCGATGGCCGCGTACACGAACGGGAAGGCGAGCCCGTCGTTCAGGCCCGCCTCCGAGGTGAGCGCGAAGCGCACCTCGTCCTCCGAGTCCTCCACATCGGTCGGTTCGCCCACCTGCACGTCCGAGGCGAGCACCGGGTCGGTGGGGGCGAGCGCCGCGCCGAGCAGCAGCGCCGCGGCCGGCACCAGGCCGGCCCACCACCACCCGAGCAGCGCCACCGCGGCGATGCACAGCGGCATGGCGATCGCCAGCAGCCGCCAGGTCGACGACCAGCGGGACCAGCTCAACGGACGGTCGATCTTCAGGCCGGCGCCCATCAGCGCGACGATCACACCGACCTCGGTGAGGTGGGTGGTCAGTTCCGGCCAGCGCAGCGGGTCCGGTGTGGGCAGACCGGTGGGCAGCACGAACACGAGCATGCCGAGCCCGAGGAACGCGATCGGCATCGACAGTGGCCGTCGCTCCAGCACGCGGGGCAGCACCCCGGCCAGCAGCGCACCGACGCCCAGCAGAGCGAACGCGACATCGACCGGTTCCACGACACCACCCTTCCGTCGCCCGGCGGCCGGGCGGTGGAGTCCAGCAGTGCCCCGAAGCGGGTCCGGCTAAGCCTGCGCGCGCCGGCCGGTTGAGCCGCCCGTCAGCCGAGCGACGCGATGGCGCTGTCACCCAGCGCGCCCAGCAGCGCGGCCGGGTCCTCGTACACGGCCACCGCGCCCGCGCCGGCCAGTTCGGCGCGGCCGGTGCCGCCGCAGGTCAGCCCGATGCAGGGGATGTCGAGCTTGCCGGCGGCGGCCACGTCCCAGACCGAGTCGCCGACGAACACCACCCGCTCGGCGGCCAGCCCGGACTGCTCCAGCGCGGCGACCAGGATGTCCGGTGCCGGCTTGCTCTCCCGCGCGTCGGCCGACGAGGTGACCGAGTCGATCACGTCGTCCGCGTCCAGCGCCGCCCGCAGCGCTGTCACCTCGTGCTCGGCGGCCGAGGTGGCGAGCACCACCCGCAGCCCGCGCTCCGCACAGGCGCGCAGCAGCTCACGGGCGCCCGGCAGCGGCGCCAGCCGCTCCCAGTACTCGGCGTAGAGCGCGTCGTGCGCGTCGCGCAGCCTGCCGTCGGCGCTCCGGTCCCGCTCGGCGCCGAGCAGGTGGTCGAGGAGCTTGTCCGAGCCCATGCCGATGGACCTGTGGATCCGCGCCATCGGCACCCGGTGGTCGCCCTGGCGCAGCGCCTCCCACCAGCTCACCGTGTGCAGGTACGTCGTATCGACCAGGGTGCCGTCCACGTCGAAGAGGACACCGCGTCGCTTGTCGTCGGCCATGTCCGGCTCCTACCCGGCCGCAGCGTCGCCGACGCGCGACTCACCCGGCGGAATGAGGATCTCGAACCAGACCGTCGAGCCGCGTACGGCCGGGTCGGTGCCCCAGGCGTCGCTCAGCTCCTCGATCAGGCCGAGCCCGCGGCCCCGGCTGCTGAGCGTGTCGGTCTGCGCCCGGGTGACCTGACCCCGGGTGCCGGAGTCGGCCACCGACACCAGCAGCCGCTCGGCGGACAGGTCGACCTCGACCCGGGCGGCCGTGCCGGCGTGCAGCAGCGCGTTCGTGGTCAGCTCGCTGGTGCACAGCACCGCGGCCCCGATCACCGCCTCGGGCACCCGCCACTCGCCGAGCTGCGCGGTCATCCAGTGCCGGACCCGGCTCGGCGCGGTCGGCTCGGCCGGCACCTCCATGCTCGCCGACCGGCTGGGGCGCACCGCGTACTCCACCGCGAGCACCGCCACGTCGTCCTCGGTGGCGCCCGGCACCGACGCGGTCGCCACCGCGCACAGCGCGCGCGGGTCACCGCCTGCCGCCCCGGTCACCGCCGCGCCCAGCCCGGCCATCCCGGCCGCCAGGTCCTGCCAGCGCCGCTCCACCACGCCGTCGCTGTAGAGCAGCAGGGTGTCGCCGGGACGGAACGGCACGGTGGCGGTACGCGCACGCCCGCCCAGGCCCAGCGGAGGGGCCGGCGGCACGTCGACGAACTCGGCCACCGCCGCGTCCGGTCCGGCGCGGCGGATCAACGGCGCGGGATGACCGGCGCTGGCGAGCGTGATCAGCTCCCGGTCCGCCTCGACCACGCCGAAGATCACCGTCACGAACAGCTCCTGGGTGCCGCCCTCGACGCCGAGGCTGCTGACCAGCCGGTCCAGTCCGTCGAGCACCGCGTCCGGGCGGGAGTCGACGAGGGCGAGCGCGCGCAGCGCGGCGCGTACCTGGCCCATCCGGGCGGCGGCCTGCACGTCGTGTCCGGCCACGTCGCCCAGCACCACGCCCAGCGCGCCGGTGGGCAGCAGGAACGCGTCGTAGAAGTCGCCGCCCGCGGCGTTGCCGTCCACGCCCGGGTCGTACCGCGCGGCGATGCGCAGCCGGGGCAGGTCCGGCAGCCGTTCCGGGAGCATGCTGCGTTGCAGCATCTGGGCGGTGCCGTGCTGGGTCTCGAACCGGCGGGCCCGCTCGGCGGCCTGACCGACCAGCTCCGCGGACGCGGTGAGCAGCGCCCGTTCCGCTGGGGACCAGGGGCGCGGAGCCCGGTAGCCGACGGTCAGCGAACCCCGGACCACAGTCGTCCGCAGCGGCAGCGCCGCGAGCGCGCGGATCTTCTCGTCGTGCCGGTCCGCCGCGACACCGCGCAGCGGCTGCCCGTCGGCGGTGAACGAGGCCACGCCACTGCGCGCGGACACCACCGCCGGCAGCGCCGACTCGGCGGACATCCGCCGCCACAGCGGGGGCAGCCGCTCGTCGGCCTCGTCGAGCAGCTCGCCGCGGATGCGGCGGACCAGCCGCCACGCGCTGCCCTCGTCCACCGCGAACGACACCCGGTCGGCGTCGAAGGTGTGCAGGCAGTAGCGCAGCGTCACCCGCGCCACGTCGTCGAATGTGAGCGTGCCGGCCAGCGCCGCCGCGAAGTCGCTCAGGCTCTGCAACTGCTGGGTCAGCTGGGTGGTCTGCGCCGAGACGGTGAGCACGCCGACGATGCGGCCGCCGGAGTCGCGGACCGGGCAGTGGCCCCTGGTGAACACGGCCGGCTCGGCCGGGCCCTGCCGGTCGGCCGGCAGCACCGCCTCCCGTTGCAGGAACGGCTCGCCGTGCCGATAGACCCGTTCCAGCGCCTCGCCCGCGCCCGGGTCGCGCCACACCTCGGCGAACGCCTCGGCCGCCGGCCGGCCCAGCGCGTCCGGGTGCCGGTCGCCGATCAGCTCGGCGTACCCGTCGTTGTAGAAGACCACCAGGTCGTCGCCGAGGAGCAGGGCCATCGGCACCGGGGAGGCGAGCACCACGTCGGCCACCGCGCGGACCGCGGGATCCCAGGTGTCCGGGGGCCCCAGCGACGTGCCGGCCCAGGGGTGAACGGCACCGGCCGCCGGCCCGCCGACGACGGGATCGGTGGGCGCTCCCGGTGCGGGGGCGGACGGAGTGGGAACCCGACCGACGGTGCCTGGCATGACCGCAGCCTAACCGGCGCGTGGCCGGCTGGTTCCGATCATGTGTCCGTGGCGGACGCGGGCACCCGACGACGCGGATGTTCGAGCAGGTCAGGGCCGGTTAGGCAGGCTATGTCGGGAAATTGCCCCGGTCCGGCCCGGCGTGCTGCCCAGGCCATCGGGTATGCGGGCGGCGCAGTTCACGCGACAGGAGGGACATCATGCCGAAAACCCTCGCGGTCGGACAGGTCGACATCAGTGCGGCCTGGACCGACTTCTGGAGGTCGGTGCTGCTCTTCGTACCGCGGGCGATCGCGTTCATCGCGATCCTCGTCGTGGGTTGGCTCATCGCCCGAGCCGTCCTCAAAATCGTGGACGCGGCACTGGAACGGGTCGGGTTCGACCGCGCCGTGGAACGCGGCGGTGTCAAACGGGCCCTGGAACGCACCAAGTACGACGCCAGCGACATCCTGGCCAAACTGGCCTACTACGCGGTCCTGTTGTTCACCCTGCAGTTCGCCTTCGGGGTGTGGGGACCAAACGCGATCAGCGACCTGATTCGCGGGGTGGTGTCCTGGCTGCCGCGGGCCTTCGTGGCGATCGTGATCGTGGTGATCGCCGCCGCCATCGCCAACGCCGTCCGGGACCTGGTCTCCGGCGCGCTCGGCGGGCTCTCGTACGGCCGGGTGCTGGCCGACGTGACGGCGATCTTCATCCTGGCGCTCGGCATCATCGCCGCGCTGAACCAGGTGGGCATCGCCACCACGGTGACCACACCGGTGCTTGTGGCGTTCCTCGCCACAGTGGCCGGCATCCTGATCGTGGGTGTCGGTGGTGGTCTGGTCAAGCCGATGCAGGACCGCTGGGACGGCTGGCTGCACCGGGCCGCCGAGGAGTCCCGGGCGATCCGGCAGCAGCGGCAGGCGCAGCAGGCCGGCCGCGGCGACTACGAGCGGCGGATGGCCGACCGGGGCGGGCAACCGGCACCGGCGGCGCCGCAGTCGTCCATGTCGGGGGCGGGCACGTACCGCTCCGGCGAGGCAGGGGACGAGACGCAGCAGTTCCGCCGGCCGAACGGCTGACGGCAACGGGTTACGGGGTGTCCGCGGGGCGATCGCGGGCGCCCCGTAGCCGTGCCCGGGTCAGGCCAGGTGGCGCGGGTCCAGCCCGCGGGCCAGCAGGCAGACCGCGAGCAGGCGGGTGAGCATCCAGTCCGGCTCGGACCAGTCCACCTCCGCCCCGGCCGGCGGCGTCCAGCCGTGCTCGGCCGCCGCCTCGCGCAGCCCGTCGACGTACCCGGCCAGCGCCGCGACGGTGAGCGGCCGGCGGTCGCCGTCGAGGCTGTCGCGTACCCCGGCGGCGTGCTGGTCGACCTCGGCGAGCAGCCCGGGGTTCGCGTGGGCCGCGGCGAGGCCGGCGGTGCCGACGGCGGCGGTGAGCGTGGTGAGGGTCGTCCGCGCGGCCACGGCCGCAGAGCGGCGGGTCGCGACCCGGTTCTTCGGCGCGCGCATGGTGTCCGAGGCTAACGCCGCCCACCGGGGGCCGACCTCGGCCGAGCGGCGGATGCCCGGATCGTCCGGGGGAGCGGCCGCCTCCTCCGCCAGGGTTGAGTCGCCCGTGCGGGGGCAGAAGTCCGATACGCAGACCACGCGATCGGGTCACGGAGGGACAGGATGGGACAACGGGCCGACGGACCGGACCGGGCGCACCGGCGCCCGGAGGGAGTGAGTGACGCCACCGTCGAGGCGCTGGGCAAGCTCAGCGAGGCCCTGGAGTGCGTCGAGCGGGCCCGGGGCCACCTGTACGAGCTGCACCAGCTCATCGGCCACGCCGACCTGATGCTCGACGACGCGGTGGAGATGTTCCGCTCCGCCGGCCACCCGGCGATCGCCGAGCGGATCGACAGGGAACTGCTCGGCCGCAACGTCATCGCCGGACGGTGGACGTTCCAGATCGTCGAGGACTTCGACGACGGGTACTACGCGCTCTTCCGGGAGCTGGACCGGCGGGCCCGCGACGAGCTGGTCGAGGGCCGGCGGCACCTCTACGAGGCGGAGATGAAGGAGCGCCGCCGCAGCCGGGGGGTGCCGGGGCACGAGGCGCACCCCGGCGGAGGCTGACTCAGTCGGAGGCGCGGGCGTCGGCCGGGCGGCGGCGGGCGCCGTCGTCGGCGATGATCACGGTCGCTACCATCAGCGCCACCACCAGGCTGAACAGCCAGGAGCTGTCGTCGGTGAACCGGGCCGAGACCGGAGCCTGGATCGCGGCGAGCAGGAAGCCCAGCCAGGCGAGCTTGCGCTGACGGTTGGAGAGAAAACCGGAGCCCTGTTGCATCCCGAAAGTCTTGCGCGCATCGAGGTGAGTGCCGTCAGCCGTTCGGCCGATTCTGGATGGGCTGTCCGTTTTCCCGACCGTCCGTACCGCACTTTATGTCGCTTCGGCCGAGCATGAATCCGGCGGCTGCGGGCACCGGCACGGGTGCCCGCAGTCACCCGGGGATCACATGCTGTCGGGGCCGGTCCGCCCGATCGTCGACGGCCGGTAGGCCCGGTCCGCATCGGTCATCTCACGCCGCTCGGCCTCCGGGCCGGCACCCCGGTCCACCGCCTCCGGGCCGTGGCCGAACGCGGCCTCCTCGCCGGCGTCGTTGGCGGTGACGTCGTCGCCCTGGCCGTCCGTGGCCGACCGGGCGATGGCCTGGTCCAGCTCGTGCAGGGGAGTACGGTCCTCGTCGCGCCACACGTGGCGGTCGTTGTCGGTCATTACCCTGCGGTACCCGGACCGGATGATCGCAAACGGCCGGGCACGGCGATGGCCGCCGGCGGTGCCGGCGGCCATCGGAGACTCGGTACGGGGAGGGTGCTCAGGGGGTGGGGCGGTCGACGGCGCCGCGCCAGGCGCCCGTCTCCTGACCGCGCCGCTCGATGAACTGCTTGAACCGCTCCAGGTCGCCCTTGGCGCGCCGGTCGACCACGCCCAGCTTGTCGCCGGCCTGCTCGACCACGCCGTGCGGCTCGAACTCCATCTGGAGCGTGACCCGGGTGTGCCCCTCGTCGAGGCGGTGGAAGGTCACCACGCCCGCCTGCTGGGTGCCCCCGGTGGAGCGCCAGGCCACCCGCTCGTCCGGCAACTGCTCGGTGATCTCGGCGTCGAACTCGCGCTTCACGCCCGCGATCTCGACCGTCCAGTGGGTCATCCTGTCCGAGAGCTGCCGGACCTCCTGCACACCCTCCATGAAGTGCGGAAACTCCTCGAACTGGGTCCACTGGTCGTACGCGGTCCGGATCGGGACCTTCACGTCCACATGCTCGGTAACGCCACTCATGTCGGGGTTCCTCCTGTTCCGCCGGTTCTTCGTCGCGGGCCGTGGGCCGGCCCGCTCACCAGCGCGTCGTCTCGTTCCGGTGCCCGAGTGCGGCCCACACCTCGGAGATCGTCTGGTAGGTGGTGCCCTCGGGCAGGGTCTCCAGGGCGGCGACGATGTCCGTCGGGGCCTCGTTCTCCAGCGCGTTGGCAAGCAGCGCCTCCCGGTCGCCGGGCAGGGCGGTCATCGTGATGAACCGCCCCAGGCGGCTGCGCGCCTCGACGTCCTCGGAGCTCATGCCCTGCGGCGCGCCGCTGCGCAGCTCCCCGGCCGGCGCCGTGGTGGCCTCCGGCTGGTCCTCGCCGGCCGGCTCGGGGATCCGGAACTCCTCGGCCCGGGAACCGCCGGTGCCGGCGCTCTGGACGAGACCGCTGACCTCACTGCTCATCTGGTCGTCGACCCTGGGCGAGTGCTTGCTGCTGCCACGTTCCATGCCTTGGGAGATGCCCCCGAGGGCCGCCGGTAAACCGGCGCCGGCCGGGGGAGCCGGTCATCCGGGCGGCAACCGGTCGGCGGTCTTCTCGTTGTCCGCGTTCTCCTTGTCCTCGTCGGCCGGGGCGCGCGGCGGCAGCACCGGGTCGTCCGGCTCCTCGATCCCGGCCTGCATCGCCCGCCCGCGCTGCAGCTCCGCGTTCACCTGCACGCCGAGCATCAACGCGCAGTTGGACAGGTAGAGCCACACCAGGAACGCGATGACCGCGCCGAGACTGCCGTACGTGACGTCGTACGAGCCGAAGTTGGCCACGTACAGGCCGAAGCCGAAGGAGACGAGCACCCAGGCCACGAGCGCCAGCGCGCCACCCGGGGTGAGCCAGCGGAACCGCGGCTGGCGGACGTTCGGCGCGATCCAGAACAGCAGCGACAGCAAGGTCATCGCGACCACCGCGAGCAGCGGCCACTTCGCCACCGACCACGTGGTCCGGGCCACCGCCCCGGCGTGCAGCAGGTCACCCACCGCGTCGGTGACCGGGCCGCTGACGATCAGCCCGGTGGCCACCACCGCCAGCAGCACGATCGTCACCGCGGCCATGCCGATCTGCAACGGGCGCAGCCGGTAGAACGGCCGCCCCTCCCGCACCCCGTAGATCGCGTTCGAGGCCCGGGTGAACGCGCCGATGAACCCGGACGCGGACCAGAGCGCGCCGAGCAGGCCGAAGCTCAGCAGCACCTTCGCCGAGCCCTGCTGTTCGACCACGTTGCGCACCACACCGACGAACGCGTCGTTGCCGACCACCGAACCGGCGCCGATTTCCCGGGCCAGGTCGATCACGGTGTCGACGGTGCGTGGGCCGTCGGAGACCAGTCCGACCAGCGCCACCACCACGATCGTGGACGGGAACAGCGCCAGCACCCCGTAGTAGGTGAGCGCCGCCGCCCAGTCCGCGCAGTTGTCAGTGACGAAACCCTTGCCGCTGCGCATCAGCACGCCGCGCCAGGTGCGCCAGTTGAGCTGGCGGATCCGCCGGGGGAAGCGGGATCGCGTCCGGCCGCCGACCGTCTGTGGTGTGGTCACGGTCATGTCCGCCTCCTCCAGGCCCCGCCACCGGGCGTGGGCGGGCGGTACCCGCCGGTGGAAATCGACAAACCGGGTGCCGGTTTGCCCGCCGGGCGGGAGGGAACCACACCAGACAGCCGATCGATACTCCAGGAGGACGAGATGCCCGGGCGCGAGGTACTGCCCAGCACGCTGCGGCGCTCGCCGGCGAAGGCGCAGCGGACCTGGGAGAAGACGCACGACTCGGCGGTCGAGACCTACGGCGAGGGGGAGCGGGCGCACCGCACCGCCTTCGCCGCGGTCAAGCACGAGTTCGAGAAGGTGGGCGACCACTGGGAGCCCAAGGGCCGCAAGGGCCCCAGCGACAGGCAGGCCGAGGGCGGCGGCCCGGCCCGGCGCGCGCCGACGGCCGGCGGGGTGGACGCCAACGCCACCAAGGACCACCTCATGGAGGTGGCGAAGAAACTGGACGTGCGCGGCCGGTCCCGGATGACGAAGCCGGAACTGGTCAAGGCCATCGAGAAGGCCAACAACAACGCGACCCGCAAGGCCCGCGGGGGTCGCTGACCCCTTTGGGTACGCGTCGAGCCCGGGACCGCCTCGGTCCCGGGCTCATTCGTGCCGTCTCACCAGTGGCCGCCGCCCGGCGCCTCCAGGTGCACCGCCTTGACGGCGCTGAACTCGTCCAGCAGCTCCGGGCCGTACCCGAAGCCCTGGCCGCTGCCCCGGCGCGGCTGGGCCGCGCCGCCCGGCGCCCCGCCGAACACCGAATTGATCTTCACGGTGCCGACCGGCAGCTCCCGCCAGGCGCGCTGGGCGTGGCTCATGGAACCGGTCAGGACGGTGGCGGCCAGGCCGTACGGCGAGTCGGCCGCGCAGCGCAGGCCCTCGCTGAACGAGTCGACCACCACCACGGGGGCGACCGGCCCGAACGTCTCCTCCCGGACCAGCGCCATGTCGTGGCGGCAGCCCTCGACCACGGTGGCCGGATAGAACGCGCCGGGGCCGTCGGGCAGCACGCCGCCGGCGCGTACCCGGGCCCCGTCCGCCACCGCCGCGGTGACCTGCCCGTGCACGTGGTCCCGGTGCCGCCTGTCGACAAGCGGCGCGAGCTGCGTGCCCGGATCGCGGCCGGGGCCCACGGTCAGGGCCTCGGCGCGTGCCACGAGCGCGTCGGTGAAGCCCTCGGCGACGTCGCGGTGCACGTAGATCCGCTCCACCGCCACACAGATCTGCCCGGCGTTGGCGAAACAACCGAGCGCCGCCTGCTCGGCCGCCCAGATCGGGTCGACGTCCGCGTCCACCACCAGCGGATCGCTCCCGCCGTTCTCCAGCAGCACCTTCGCGCCGGTCCGCCCGCCCGCGACGGCGATCGCCCGGCCGGTGGCGGTGGAGCCCACGTGGGCGATCACGTCCAGTTCCTGCCCGGCCAGCGCGGCGCCGACCTCGCCGCCGCCGGTGAGCAGCGACAGCACCCCGGCCGGCAACGCCGAGTCCAGCGCGCGGGCCAGCAGCCACCCGGTGGCGGGGGTCCGCTCGCTCGGCTTGTACACCACCACGTTGCCGGTGACCAGGGCCGCGCCGAGCAGGCCGCAGGACACCGCCACCGGGTCGTTCCACGGGGTGATCGCGGCGACCACGCCGCGCGGCTCGGGAGCCATGAAGTCCAGTGCGTCGTGCGCGCCGTGCAGGGTCCGGCCGCCGCGTACCGGGGCGAGTTCGGCGTACTGTCGCAGCGTGCCGATGCCCGCCGCCACCCCGCCCCGCGCGTCATCGAGGGGCTTGCCCATCTCCGCCGTGGTCGCGTCGGCCAGTTCCCCGGCCGCCGCCTCGACCGCGTCCGTCGCCCGGTGCAGCGCCGCGGCCCGTTCCGCGGGGGCGGTCGCCGCCCACTCCGCCGCCACGCCCCGGGCCGCCTCCACCGCCTTTGCCACCTCGTCGGCGGTGGCGACCGGCGCCCGGGTCACCGGCGACCCGTCCGCCGGATCGTGGACGACCAGCTCACCGCCCTCGCCGCCGGCGCCCCACACTCCACCAATGAGCTGCGCAACCGTGTACATGCGGCCGTGCTTGCCCCGGCATGGGCAGGGCAAACGCGTTTCGCCCGGTGACCGGCCGGGTAGGCGGATCCGATGACCTCCACCGCAGACGCCGTCGTCATCGGAGCCGGGCACAACGGACTGGTGGCCGCGAACCTGCTGGTGGACGCCGGATGGGACGTCGAGGTCCTGGAGGCCACCGAGGCGCCCGGCGGGGCCGTCCGCTCCGCGTACGTGACAGCGCCCGGTTATCTCAGCGACCTCTACAGCTCGTTCTATCCGCTCGGCTACGCCTCTCCGGTGCTCGACGGGCTGGGCCTGGAACAGCACGGCCTGTCCTGGACGCACGCGCCGGACGTGCTGGCGCACCTGCTCCCGGACGGCCGGGCCGCCGTGGTCAACCGCGACCTGGACACCACCGCCGCGTCGCTTGAGGCGTTCGCCCCCGGCGACGGGGAGCGCTGGCGGCACGCGTACGCCGACTGGCGTCAGGTGGCCGAGCCGATGCTGCAGGCCATCACCACCCCGTTCCCCCCGGTGCGCGGTGGTCTGGGCCTGCTGCGGCAGCTCCGCGTCGGCGGCGCGCTGCGGCTGGCCCGCCGCCTCGTGCTCCCGGTCCGCAAGCTGGGTGCCGAGCTGTTCGAGGGCGAGGGCGGTCCGGTCCTGCTGGCCGGCTGCGCCCTGCACACCGACCTGTCCCCGGAGGATGCCGGCTCCGGGGTGTACGGCTGGCTGCTCGCCATGCTCGGCCAGCAGGTGGGCTGGCCGGTGCCGGTCGGCGGCGCCCAGCGGATCACCGACGCGCTGGTGGCGCGGCTGGTCGAGCGGGGCGGCCGGATCACGTACGGCGCCCGGGTCGAGCGGGTGCTCACCGCCCGGGGCCGGGCGATGGGCGTGCGCACCGTCGGCGGCGCCGACTGGCGGGCCCGGCGCGCGGTGCTCGCCGACGTGCCGGCCCCGGCGCTCTTCCTCGACCTGGTCGGCGCGGCGGCGCTGCCGCCCCGGATGGTCGAGGATCTGGCGCACTTCAAGTGGGACGGTTCCACGCTCAAGGTCGACTGGGCGTTGTCCGCGCCGGTGCCGTGGAAGAACCGCGACCTGGCCGGTGCCGGCACCGTGCACCTGGGCGCCGACATGGACGGCCTGACCACGTACGCGGCCGAGCTGGCCCGCGGCGAGCTGCCCCGGGATCCGTTCCTGCTGGTGGGGCAGATGTCGGTGGCCGACCCGAGCCACTCACCGCCCGGCACCGAGTCGCTCTGGTCCTACACCCACCTGCCGTTCCGCCGGGACTGGCGCGCCGAGGAGGTGGCCGGGCACGTGGAGCGGATGGAAGAGACGCTGGAGGCGGCGGCACCCGGGTTCCGGGCGTCCGTCGTCGGGCGGCATGTGGCCGGCCCGGCCGACCTGGAGGCCGCCGAACCGAGCCTGGTCGGGGGCGCGCTGGGCGGCGGCACGGCCGCGGCGTACCAGCAGTTGTTCCTGCGGCCGATCCCCGGCCTGGGCCGGGCCGACACCCCGGTGGACCGGCTCTACCTGGCCAGTGCCTCCGCCCACCCCGGCGGCGGCGTGCACGGCGCGCCGGGCGCGAACGCGGCGCGGGCCGCGCTGGCCCGCGACCGGGCAGTCACCGGAGCGGTGTACGCCCGGACGATCGCCGCCGCCCACCGCACCGTCTACCGCTGACCCGGCCGCGCCTTCACCGCTGCCGCTGCCGTTGACCGCTTCCCGCGCCACCGGGGGAACACCTGGCAACCTCGTCGACGGAACCGCAGACCGGCGCAGTCTCCCGGCAAACGAGATCGGCAGCCGGGGCCGAGGCGCTCAGCGGCAGCGACCGACCACCACTACGTCGAGTGCGTCACGCTGAGTGGTCGGCAGTGCCTCGACGGGATAACCGCGCCGCCGCCTTTGCTCTGCAGCCTTATATGCATCGGTTACGCATCGTGACCAACGTGCGCTGTGAACGGAACGGCCGCCCGGAAAGCCTCCCTGCTCAGGGCGGTGCTGCGCCGGTGGCGGCAGAGCAAAGGGCGCGGCGGGAGATGTGGCTGAGCGGGCGCGCCCTCACGCGCGGTGACAGTTACGCGGCGTGAGGGCGCGGTGGAACGCGGAAGCGCTCAGGAGTCGAGGTTGCGGTGCCGGCTGCGCAGCTTGAACGGCATCAGCGCGCTCTCGATCTTCGTGGCGGTGGTCATCTTCGAGTCGCCGTCGCGGCGTTCCTCGAAGCGGATCGGCACCTCAAGGATCGTGTGGCCGAGCTTGGTGGCGAGGTAGTGCATCTCCACCTGGAAGCTGTAGCCGTTCGACTGCACCCGGTCCAGCCCGATCGCGCGCAGCGCGTCGGCCCGCCAGATCTTGAAGCCGGCGGTCAGGTCGCGGATGCGTACCCGCAGCAGCGTGTGCACGTACAGGTTGGCCCAGCCGCTGAGCGCGCGCCGGTACAGCGGCCAGTTCTCGTCCAGCTCGCCGCCGGGCACGTAACGCGAGCCGATGACCACCGAGGCCTGGGTGGACAGCAGCGCGCCGAGCATGCCGGGCAGCGCCTCCGGCGGGTGCGACAGGTCGGCGTCCATCTGGGCGACGAAGTCCGCGCCGTCGTCGAGCGCGCGGCCGATGCCGTCCACGTACGCCCGGCCGAGGCCCTCCTTGCCCGGGCGGTGCAGCACCGTCACCCGGTCCGGGTGCTCGATGGCCAGCTTGTCGGCGACCTCACCGGTGCCGTCCGGGGAGTTGTCGTCCGCGACCAGCACCTTCAGCCCCGGCAGCGGCAGCGCGAGCAGGCGCTCGACCAGCACCGGAAGGTTGCCCGCCTCGTTGTAGGTCGGAACGACGACGGTCAGGCGCGCATCCCCCCACGGGGAGGGTAACTGCACGGGTTCGATCATCACGGACATCCTCGGTCAGCCGACAGGTTCACCTGAGAGGGTAGCCAGTCCCTCGTACGGCAGCCGCACAGACGCCCCGCCGGGCGATCGATCACGGCTCCGGCTTCTGCCGCGTCGCGATGTCGGAGAGCCGGGCCAGCGTCTCCCGGTTGCGCAGGTGCAGCACCAGGTCGTTGAGCTTGGTACGGACCCACCGCAGCGGCCCGGCGGCGAAGTCCTCGCCGATCGTCACCCGGGTCCGGCCGCCCTCCAGCGGCTCCAGGGCGAACGCCACGATCGCCTCCCCGGCCGGCCACAGCCCGGCGCGCAGCACCAGCCGGTGCGGCGCCTCGCATTCCAGCACCGTCGACTTGTCCTGGAGGGAGAACGGCCAGGGCCCGGCCCGGTGGTGCAGGTTGGTGCCGACGCGGGGCCACGCGTCGTCCACGTCCCGCACGTGTGCGGTGCCGACCACCCAGTCGCTGTACGTCCACCCGTCCGCGAGCACCTCGAAGACCTGCTCCGGGGGCGCGTCGATCACCTTCTCCACAACCGCCATCACCGAGCGGTACCCCGCCATGGGCCGTCGCTAACGGCGACAGGGGTTAGCTTCTCCGGGGCGGCGGGTATCGCCGCACCGGGCCGGTCGTGGCAGTCGTGCGCCCCGGCCGTGCGGCACCGGCGGGGCGGCCTGGCGCCGACGTTGACGTTTACTCCTCGGGGCGTCGGGAACCCGCCGCCCGTGCGACGGGACCAGGAGCGGGATCAGTGCAGGTCAGCCCGGGTTGACCCGGGTGCTGACCGGTTCCCGTCCGGCCTGTACGACGCGGTGCTGCTGGACCGCGACGGCACGCTGGTGGAAGACGTGCCGTACAACGGCGATCCGGAGAAGGTACGGCCGGTGCCGGGTGCCCGGGAGGCGCTGGACCGGTTGCGGGCGGCAGGGTTGCGGCTGGCCGTGGTGACGAACCAGTCCGGGCTGGCCCGGGGCCTGTTCACCGAGGCGCAGATGCGTGCCGTGCACGCCCGGATCGAGGAGTTGCTGGGTCCGTTCGACCACTGGGCGATCTGCCCGCACGCGGAAGCCGACGGTTGCGCCTGCCGCAAACCCGCGCCCGGCCTGGTGCACGAGGCCGCCCGCGCGCTCGGGACGACGCCGACCCGGTGCGTGCTGATCGGTGACATCGGCGCGGACACGGGCGCCGCCGCCGCGGCGGGCGCCGCCGCGATCATGGTCCCCACGCCCGCCACGAGGACCGCCGAGGTGGCCGCCGCGCCGACAGTCGCCGCCGACCTGCCGGACGCGGTGGGCATCGTGCTGGCCCGGATGCGCCTGACGGCCGCGCCGCGGCCCGCGCGCCGGTCGCGCCGGGGCACGGTGCTGGTGGTGCGCAGCGACGCGGCCGGGGACGTGCTCGTGACCGGGCCGGGCATCCGGGCGGTAGCGGCGGGCGCGGAGCGGGTGGTGCTGCTGTGCGGGCCACGCGGCCGTGCCGCCGCCGAACTGCTCCCCGGCGTGGACGAGATCGTCGAGGCGTCGCTGCCGTGGATCGACGCGCCCGCCCCGCCCGTCGACCCCCACGCCGTCCGCGCGCTGACCGACAGGCTGTCGGGGGTACGCGCCGACGAGGCGGTCGTGTTCACCTCCTTCCACCAGTCCGCCCTGCCCCTGGCCCTGCTGCTGCGCCTGGCCGGGATACCCCGCATCAGCGCGATCAGCGACGACTACCCGGGCAGCCTGCTCGACGTGCGCCACCGCGTCCCGCCCGGCGTACCCGAACCCGAACGCGCCCTGTCCCTCGCCGCCGCCGCCGGCTACGCGCTGCCCGACCACGACGAACCGGCACTGCGCATCCGCACCGACCGGCTGCCGCCGCCCGCGGAGGCCGCCGGGCCGCCCGGCTACGTGGTCCTGCACCCGGGATCGTCGGTGGAGACCCGCGCCTGCCCGGAGGAACTGGCCACCCGCGTGGTCCGGGTGCTCGCCGCCTCCGGTCACCGGGTCGTGGTCACCGGAGGGCCGGACGAGCGGGAGCTGACCGCGCGGGTCGCCGCGGCGGGCGGCGTCGACCTGGGCGGGCGGACCGGGCTGGACGAGCTGGCGGCGGTGATCGCCGGGGCCACCGCGCTGGTGGTCGGAAACACCGGCCCGGCGCACCTGGCCGCCGCACTCGGCGTGCCGGTGGTGAGCCTGTTCGCGCCCACCGTCCCGTTCGGGCAGTGGGGGCCGTACCGGGTGCCGACGGTGCGGCTGGGTGACGCGGGCGCGGCGTGCCGGGACACCCGCGCCACCGTCTGCCCGGTCCCCGGGCACCCCTGCCTGTCGGCGGTCGAGCCGGGACGGGTGCTGGAGGCGCTGCGGCTGCTCGGCGTGCCGGCGCCGGTGGCGGGCGGGGTGGCCGGATGAACATCCTGCTGTGGCACGTCCACGGGTCGTGGACGACCTCCTTCGTGCACGGCAAGCACCGCTACCTGGTGCCCGTCACCCCTGACCGGGGCCCGTACGGGCTGGGCCGGGCGCGCACCTACCAGTGGCCGGACAACGCCGTCGAGATCGCCCCGGAAGACCTGCGCGACGCCGACGTGGACCTGGTGATCCTGCAACGCCCGGAGGAACTCGACCTGGCCACCGAGTGGCTCGGCCGCCGGCCCGGCAGCGACCTGCCCGCGATCTACGTCGAGCACAACACCCCGAAAGGCGACGTGCCGAACACCCGGCACCCGATGGCCGACCGGGACGACCTGCTGCTCACCCACGTCACCGCGTTCAACGAGCTGTTCTGGGACAACGGCGCCACCCGCACCACAGTGGTCGACCACGGCGTCGTACCACCGGCCGTCGAGTGGACCGGCGAACTCGACCGCCTCGCCGTGGTCATCAACGAGCCGGTACGCCGCTGGCGGGTGACCGGCACGGACCTGCTCGCCCGCTTCGCCGCGCTGGCGCCACTCGACGTCTACGGGATGAAGGTGGACGGTCTCGCCGCCCACCTCGGCCTGCCGGCGGACCGGCTGACCAGCCACGACGACGTACCTCAGCACGCGATGCACGCCGAACTCGCCAAACGGCGCGCGTACCTGCACCTGTGCCGCTGGACCTCACTCGGCCTCAGCCTCATCGAGGCCATGACCATGGGCATGCCCGTGGTGGCACTGGCCACCACCGAGGCGGTGGAGGCGGTGCCACCCGCCGCGGGCGCGCTGTCCACCCGCGTCGACACGCTCGTCGACGCCGCCCGTGGCCTGCTGGACGACCCGGAGTCCGCCCGCCGGGCGGGCGCCGTGGCCCGGGCCGCCGCCCGGGACCGCTACGGCCTGGAGCGATTCCTCGCCGACTGGGACCGGCTGCTGGAGGAGGAAGTATGCGCATCGCGATGATCTCGGAGCATGCCAGCCCGCTCGCCGTCCTCGGCGGGGAGGACGCCGGTGGCCAGAACACGCATGTCGCGGAGCTCTCCGCCGCGCTCACGGCGGCCGGTCACGACGTACGCGTCTACACCCGGCTCGACGCGGTGGACCTCCCGGTGAGCGTCCGCACCCCGGACGGGTACGAGGTGGTGCACGTACCGGCCGGGCCGGCCGAGCCGGTGGCCAAGGACGACCTGCTGCCGTACATGCCGGCGTTCGGGCAGTGGCTGGCCGACCGGTGGCGCACCGGCGACTGGCAGCCCGAGGTGGTGCACGCGCACTTCTGGATGAGCGGGCTGGCCGGTCTCGCCGCGGCCCGCCGGGCGGGCGTGCCGGTGGTGCAGACGTTCCACGCGCTCGGCACCGTCAAGCGCCGCCACCAGGGCGTGCAGGACACCAGCCCGCCGGGCCGGGTCGAGCACGAGCGGAGGCTGGGCCGCTCGGTGGACCGGGTGGTCGCCCAGTGCCAGGACGAGGTCGCCGAACTGGTCCGGATGGGCGTGCCCCGGACGCGGATGACAGTTGTGCCGTCGGGGGTGAACCTGACGACGTTCTCCCCGCTCGGCCCGGTCGCCGACCGCGGCGGCGACCGGGCCCGCATCCTCACCGTCGGCCGGCTGGTCGAGCGCAAGGGCTTCCAGGACGTCATCCGGGCCGTCGCCGAGGTGCCCGACGCCGAGTGCGTGGTGGTCGGCGGGCCGCCGGCCGGACTGCTGGAGACCGACCCGTACGCGTTGCGCCTGCGCGCGCTGGCCCGCTCCCTGGGCGTCGCCGACCGGGTACGCCTGGTCGGCGCGGTGCCCCGGGAGGAGATGGGCCGCTGGTACCGGTCGGCCGACGTGCTCGTCGCCGCACCCTGGTACGAACCGTTCGGGCTCACCCCACTGGAGGCGATGGCCTGCGGCGTACCGGTGGTCGCGACGGCTGTCGGCGGGCTGATCGACACGGTGGTGGCCGGACGCACCGGCGACCTGGTGCCGCCCCGGGAGCCGGCGGCCCTCGGCGCGGCCCTGCGCGGCCTGCTCGGCGACCGGATCCGCCGCTTCGCCTACGCCACCGCCGCGCTGGAGCGGGCCCGCACCCGCTACTCCTGGGCCACCACCGCGGACCGCCTCACCGAGCTGTACGGCGAGGTGGCCACCGTGCGCCGCCCGACCCGGGTGGTCGCCTGATGACGCCCGCCACGCCGGCCGCCGGCGCGACGGTGCTCGAGGACCACCTGAGCCGGCTGGCCGCCGCGCTGCTGCCCCTGCGGGAGGCCGAACACATGCTGGCCCGCTGGGGTGCGGAGCTGGCGCGGGGGCTCGCCGCCGGTGGCCGGCTGCTGGTGGCCGGCAACGGGGGCAGCGCCGCCGAAGCCCAGCACCTCACCGCCGAACTCGTCGGCAAACTCCACCACGACCGCCAACCCCTCTCCGCCATCGCCCTGCACGCCGAAACCAGTGCCCTCACCGCCATCGCCAACGACTACGGATACGACGAAACCTTCGCCCGGCAGGTCCGCGCCCACGGCCGACCCCACGACCACCTCCTCCTCATGACCACCAGCGGCACCAGCACCAACCTCCTCACCGCCGCCCACGCCGCCCACCAGACCGGCCTACGCACCTGGGCCTTCACCGGACCCGCACCCAACCCCCTCGCCGACCTCTGCCACGAGCACCTGGCGATCGACTCGGCGGACGGGCAGGTGGTGCAGGAACTGCACCTGGTGGCCTCGCACGTGCTCTGCGAGTACGTCGAACTGGCGCTGCCCGCCGCGCTCGCCCCGCAGACTCCGGCCGGGCCGGTACGCGCCGGTGTCGAGGTCGTCGTCGGCGAGCCGGATCCGACGGCGCCGGTCGGCCGGGGAGGTACGGCATGAGGGGACCGGTGGTGGTACTCGGTGACACGCTGCTGGACCGCGACGTCGAAGGTCTGGTGAACCGGCTCTGCCCGGACTCCCCGGTGCCGGTGCTGGACGAGACCGTGTCCCTCGACCGGCCCGGTGGCGCCGGGCTGGCCGCCGTCTTCGCCGCCGCGCAGGGCGCCGAGGTCGCGCTGGTCACCGCCGTCGCCGACGACGCGGGCGGCGCCCGGCTGGGCACGTTGCTCGCCGCCGCCGGGGTGCGGTTGTACGCGCTTCCGCTGGCCGGCGCCACCCCGGAGAAGATCCGGTTGCGGGCGCGCGGCCGGGTGCTGCTGCGCCACGACCGGGGCGGGACCGCCGGTGCGCCGGGCCAGCCGAGCGACGCCGTGCTGCGGCTGCTCGCCGACGCGTCCGCCGTGCTGGTGAGCGACTACGGCCGGGGCGTGGCGGGGCATCCGGCGCTGCGCGCCGCGCTGACCGCGACCCGGGCGCCGGTGGTCTGGGATCCGCACCCGCGAGGGCCGGCTGCCGTACCGGGGGTGCACCTGGCCACCCCGAACGAGCCGGAGGCCCGCGACCTGGCCAAGACGCCGCCGGGCGGCTCCCGCCTGGCCGTCGCGTCCCGCAGCGCCCACACGCTGCGCCGCCGCTGGCAGGCGCGCGCGGTGGCGGTGACGCTCGGCGGGGACGGCGCGCTGCTCAGCCACGCCGGCGCCACGCCCCTCGTGGTGCCGGCGCCGCCCGCCGAGGGGGACACCTGCGGGGCCGGCGACCGGTTCGCGTCCACCGCGACGCTGGCCCTGGCCCGGGGCGCGCTGGTGTCCGAGGCGGTGCAGGAGGCGGTCGCCGAGGCGTCCGCGTACGTGGCCGCGGGTGGGGTGGCCACCGCGCTGCCCGCACCGGTGCGGGCGGTGGCCCCCGCCGTGGTCACCGGCGGCGGGGACCGCATCGGCGCTGGCGCGGCCGGCGAGGTGGTGGCCCGGGTACGCGCGGCCGGCGGCACCGTGGTGGCCACCGGCGGCTGCTTCGACCTGCTGCACGCCGGGCACGTAGCGACGCTCCAGGCGGCCCGGCAGCTCGGCGACTGCCTGGTGGTCTGCCTCAACTCCGACGCCAGCGTGGCCGGGCTCAAGGGGCCGGAACGTCCGGTCGTGCCGCAGGGCGACCGGGGGCGGCTGCTCGCCGCGCTCGGCTGCGTCGACGCGGTGCTGATCTTCGACGAGCCGACTCCGGAGGCGACGCTGTCCTGGTTGCGCCCGGACATCTGGGTCAAGGGCGGCGACTACGCCAGCGGCGGCGGGCCGGAGACGCTGCCCGAGACGGAGATCCTGGCCCGCTGGGGCGGCCACACGGTGGTCGTGCCGTACCTGGACGGGCGCTCCACCACCGACATGATCGCGGCGGCGCGGGCCGGGCGCGGCAGCGGCGGCTGGCCGGTCGACGCGGCCGAGGCCGTCACGCGGGTCCGGTCCACGGCGAAGGGAGCACGATGAACGAGCGACGCATCCGACCCGGCACGGCCGCTCCCGCCGGCCCGACGGTGGCGGCGTGAGCACCGGCGCGCCCGGCGCCGGGCCGACCGTCCTGGTCACCGGCGGTTCCAGTGGGCTCGGGGCGGCGGTGGTCGCCGCGGTGGCCCGCGCCGGTGGTCGCCCGCTGGTGCTGGACCGGCAGCGGCCCGCCGACGGGGTGCCCTGGGCCGAGTGCGACCTGGCCGACACCCGGGCCGCCGAGGCCGCCACCCGCGACCTCGCGGAACGCTCCGGCGGGCTGGACGCCGTGGTCACCGCCGCCGGGATGGACGTGCCCGGGAAGCTCGCCGACATCCCGGCCGAGACCTGGGAACGGATCGTCACCGTCGACCTGCTCGCCACCGCCGCGGTGATCCGGGCCGCCCTGCCCTGGCTGGAGGCCTCCCGGGGCAGCATCGTCACCGTCGCCTCCACGCTCGGCGTGAAGGCGGTCAGCGACGCGACGGCGTACTGCGCGGCGAAGTTCGGGGTGGTCGGGTTCACCCGGGCGCTCGCCGCCGAACTCGCCGGAGCGGTCGGCGTGACGCTGCTGATCCCGGGCGGGATGCGGACCGCGTTCTTCGACGAGCGGGACGCGCAGTACCGCCCCGGCCCGGACGCGGTGCTCAACGAGCCCGCCGACACCGCCGCCGCGGTCATGTTCGCGCTGTCCCAGCCGGCCGGCTGCGCGGTACGCGAGATGGTGGTCTGCGCCGCGCGGGAGTCCTCGTACCCGTGATCCTGGTGCTGCGGGCGCTCGGGGTCGGCGACCTGGCCACCGCCGTGCCGGCGCTGCGCGGTCTGCGCGCCGGCCTGCCGGGCCGGGAGCTGGTGCTCGCCGCGCCGGCCTGGCTGGCGCCGCTGGCGGAGCTGACCGGGGCGGTCGACCGGGTGCTGCCCACCACCGGGCCGGACCGGA
The DNA here is from genome assembly GCF_040648395.1 of Micromonospora sp. NPDC049151. NCBI lineage: Bacteria > Bacillati > Actinomycetota > Actinomycetes > Micromonosporales > Micromonosporaceae > Micromonospora > Micromonospora sp. NPDC049151. The sequence continues at coordinate 175,159 of NZ_JBEZDP010000005.1, read as the reverse complement.
TCGGGTGGACCGGACCGCCGCCGGAGGTGGCTGTCAACCTGCACGGCCGGGGACCGCAGTCGCACCGGGCGCTGGCCGCCGTCCGCCCCGGCCGCGTGCTGGCCTACCGCAACCCGGGCGCCGGGCACCCGGACGGCCCGGCCTGGGACGACGACGAGCACGAGGTCCGCCGCTGGTGCCGGCTGCTGCACGCGTACGGGCTGCCGGCCGACCCGGGGGACCTGGCGCTGCGGCGTCCGGCGGCGGCCGGCGTGCCGGCCGGGGTGACGCTGCTGCACCCGGGCGGCAAGATCCCGGCGAAGCGCTGGCCGGCGGACCGGTTCGCCGGGCTGGCCCGGGAACTGGCCGCGCGCGGGCACCGGGTGGCGGTGACCGGCTCGCCGGACGAGCGGGCGCTGGCCGAGCGGGTCGCCCGCGACGCCGGGCTGCCGCCGCAGGCGGTGCTGGCCGGGCGGACCGGACTGGCCGAGATGGCCGCGCTCGTCGCGGGCGCGCGGCTGGTGGTCAGCGGGGACACCGGCGTGGCGCACCTCGCCACCGGCTACGGCACCGCCTCGGTGGTGCTGTTCGGCCCGGTGCCGGCGGCACACTGGGGTCCACCGCCGGACCGCCCCCGCCACCGGGCGCTGGGTGCGATCGAGCCTGCGCCCGTCAACCCGGATTCGACCGGGTCGGGCGGGGTAGGAACCCACCCGACATTGGATGCCATCGGGATCGACGAGGTGGTGGCCGCGGTGGCCGACGTGGAACGGGTATCCGGTGCGGTTGCGGCGTAGCGATCCGGGCCGGCCGGGGTACGCCCGTCGGCGGCGTGGCAAGGGCTGGCTGTTCCTCGACCCGGCCGGCGAGCCGGTGCGCGACGCCGAGGAACTGGTACGGCTGCGCGAGCTGGTGATCCCGCCCGCCTGGCGGAACGTGTGGATCTCGCCGTACCCGAACGGCCACATCCAGGCCACCGGGATCGACGCGGCGGGCCGCAAGCAGTACCTCTACCACCCGGGCTGGCGGCGCAAGCGCGACGAGGCCAAGTTCGACCACGTGCTGGAGGTGGCGCACCGGCTGCCGGCGCTGCGCGACCGGGTGACGCAGGACCTGGCGCTGCGCGGCCTGCGCCGGGAACGGGTGCTGGCGACTGTCGCCCGGCTGCTGGACATGGGCGCGTTCCGGGTCGGCAGCGACCAGTACGCCACCGGTGACGACCCCACGTTCGGGGTGGCCACGCTGCGGCCCGAGCACGCCCGTTCCCGGGGCGGCTGCGTGGTGTTCGAGTTCCCGGCCAAGGGCGGGATCGAGCAGGTCCGCCGGATCGAGGACGCGGAACTGTGCCAGGTGCTGCTCAACCTGCGCCGGCGGCGGCGGGCGCAGGAGCGGCTGTTCGGGTACTGGGACGGCCGGGCCTGGCGCGACGTGCGCAGCGACGAGGTGAACGACTACCTGCGCGACGCCAGCGGCGGCGAGATGACCGCGAAGGACTTCCGCACCTGGCACGCGACGGTGCTGGCCGCCGCCGAACTGGCCACCGTGGGCCCGCAGCGCTCCGCCACCGCCCGCAAGCGCGCCGTGGCGGCGGTGATGCGTTCGGTGGCCGAACTGCTCGGCAACACCCCGACGGTGGCCCGGACCTCATACGTGGACCCGCGCGTGGTCGACCTCTACCACGACGGGGTGCTGGCGCCGGTACGGCCGGAGATGCCGCGCGAGGCGGTGGAGAAGTCGGTGCTGGCGCTGCTGGAGGAGGAGGCCGGCTGAGTGCCGACCGGCCCCGCCGGTCCTGGGGGGGATGCGCGACGGGGCCGGAAACCGTGGCCGCGGGTGCGGTGCCGGGGCTTTACCGGGCGGGGCCGCCCACGGCTGAACCGCCGCGGGCGCCACGCCGCGGCCCCCCGATATCCGTGGGCCACCGCGAGCGGTATCGGCCCGAGATCAGTATGTACGGGCCGAGTTGACGGCGGATGCCGTGGTGTTGACGATCCGTGCCGATTCCAGGTGACGGGCCCGGTACGCCTGCGGCGTCTCCCCGTGCGCGGCCCGGAAGACCCGGCTGAAGTGCGCCTTGTCCCGAAAACCCCAGCGGGCGGCGATGACCTGGATCGAGCGGTCGCCGAGTGCCGGGTCGGTGAGATCGCGACGGCACCGGGCCAGTCGCTCGTCCCGGATGTACGCGGCCACGGTTGTCTCCTCGTCCTCGAAGAGCCGGTGCAGCGAGCGCAGCGAGATGTGATGCGCGTCGGCGATCCGGCCCGGGTCCAGCGTGGCGTCGCCGAGATGCTGGCGCACGTACCCGTGCACCTGTTCCCGCAGCGCACGCCGCCGGATCTCGGTGGGCACCGCGTCCTCGGAGACGAGGTTGCGCCCGAGCAGCGTGGCGACCAGGTCCAGCCCGACGGCGCCCAGCCGCTCCGCGTCCGCCGCGTGGTACTGCTCGGGGTGCGCGGTGATCCGGGTGAGGAAGTCGGCGACCAGCGCGCCGACGCCCTCGGAGCCGGACATCCGGCCGGCGAACAGGCGGGCTAGCCGGCGGTGCGGCAGTGGCAGCGCGTCGTACGGCATGAGGGCCACGATGGAGCGGGCGTACGCGGGACCGGCGGCGTCGGCGTGGTGGCTGACCTCGTGCGGGCGGGAGCAGTCGTAGAAGGTGAGGTCACCGGGGCGGCACCGGGCCCGCCGCCCCTCCTGGTCGGCCTGGCTGGTCCCGGTGAGCGTCAGCGCGAGCAGGTAGTAGTCCGGGTCGGAGCGCTGGATCAGCTTCGAGGTGCGCACGCAGTCCACCGACGGGTAGCGGTAGCGGATGAGCCGCATCGGGCCCAGTTCGATGAACTCCGCGCGGGCGACGAAGTCGTCGGCGTGCGCGGTGTGCACCCGCAGCGGCGTCGGGATGCCCGCCAGCATGTCCAGCCACATGCCGAAGCGTTCCCGTGGCGGCAGCGCCGCCGTGTCGAGGACCTGGCGTTGCAGCTTTCCGTCCATCAACGACCCCCGTGGCTCGTCACTCCTGCTCTAAGCAGGACGCCCCACGGGGTCGAAAAGCGACACCCGTGGGGCGTGACGTCCGTCATTGACGGATCGACGAGCCTTCTGTTAGGAGTCCGTTCAGTCGTTCAGCACGTGGGCCAGCCGGTCCCGGAACCGGCGCTCGGAATCGGTCACCGTGTCACCGCCCAGACCCAGGATGCCGCCGGTGGAGGCGGCGCCCACCACCTGCTCGGCGATCTCCACCAGCCAGTGCCGGTACGCCCCGGCCTGCCCCTCGTCCACCCGCGCGCCGAGCAGCGCGGACGCCTGCCCGGCCCGGGCCAGCACGTCCTCGATCATCGCCTTCGGGTCGTCCGGCGTGATCACCGGCAGCTCCGCCCCGGTCTCCGGGTCGCCCACCCGGTCGACGACCTCACCTGCCACCGCCGCGACCAGCGGGCTCGCCGACTCCCGGCCGGCGGCGATGGTCTCCAGCCCGGCGGCGTTCTCGGCCATGGTCCGGCGGGTGCCGTCGGACTCGGCGGCGGCCGCGGCGGTGATCACCGACTGCGGCAGCCCCACAAGCAGTCCCCACTCCTCGTCGGAGACGCCGAACCGGGTGTACGCCGGCTGCTCGATCACGATCAGGCCCCTTTCGCCGTGGTCGTCGTTGTCGACGGGCGCCCCCGTGGCGCCCGGGTCAGGCTAGTCCAGCGTCAGCAGGCCCTGTTCGGACACCACGCGCACGGACAGCGTCTTGTAGCCCACCTCGTCGAAGAGCACGGTCATCCGGTCCTCCTCGTAGCTGAGCACCAGGCCGGAGCCCCACTCCGGGTGGCGGACCTGACTGTGCACCGGGAACGGCCCGACCGCGCCGTCACCGGCCACACTGGTGCCCGCGTGGCAGTTGTCGCAGTGCGCGCAGACCTCGTTCATCTGCTCGCCGAAGTACGCCAGCAGAGCCTGGCCGCGGCAGCCGGTGGTCTCGGCGAAGGCGCGCATCATGTCGGTACGCGACCGGGTGACCGTCTGCTGCCGTTCCGCCTCGGCCAGCGCGGCGCGGCCGGCCTCGACCGCCGCCGGGGCGTACCGGGGAGCGCCGATGCGCTGCTTGGCCCGTGGCTCGGCGGCGCCGACCTGCTCCAGCAGGGACAGGTACTGCCCCAGCTTGCGTGGGCCGAGACCGGTCAGCTCACGCAGTTCCTTGCGGTTGCGGGCCTTGCCGCGCAGCACCGCCGCCAGTTCGGTCAGTTCCTTCTCGTCGGGCAGCCCGCCGCTGAAGTAGCGCTGGAGCCCGACGTCCTCGGAGCGCCACAGCAGCAGCACCCGGGCCGGCGAGCCGTCCCGCCCGGCCCGGCCGATCTCCTGGAAGTAGCTGTCCGGCGAGTCGGGCAGCGCCATGTGCACCACCCAGGCGATGTTCGGCTTGTCGATGCCCATGCCGAACGCCGACGTGGCCACCATGATCGGCACCCGGTCGGCCAGGAACGCCTCGTGCAGCTCGTGCCGGGCCGCAGTGGGCATGCCGCCGTGGTAGAACTCGGCCGGGAAACCGGCGCCGGTGAGCCGCTCGGCCAGTTCCTCGGCCGCCCGGCGGGTCGGCACGTAGATGATGCCGGGCCGCTCGTCGTCGCGCAGCAGGGCGATGAGCCGCCGCCACCGGTAGTCGTCGGTCGGGCAGTAGGCCACCTCCAGGAAGAGGTTGGGCCGGTCCAGCCCGGAGACCACCACCTCCGGCTCGCGCAGCCGCAGCCGGGCGATGATGTCGTCGCGCACCGGCGGGGAGGCGGTCGCGGTGAGCGCCACCACCGGCGGCCGTCCCAGGCCGTCGATCAGGTGGCCGAGCGCCAGGTAGTCCGGGCGGAAGTCGTGGCCCCACGCGGAGATGCAGTGCGCCTCGTCGATCGCCACCAGCGCCGGCTTCAGCTCGCGCACCTCGGCCAGGCGGTCCGGATTGCTCAGCGCCTCCGGCGTGATGAACAGGAACTCCGCGCGCCCGGCCCGGATGTCCTCGATCGCCTCGGCCTGCTGCGCGGCGCTCTCGTCCGAGCTGATCCGCACCGCGCGCAGCTCCGGGCGCTGCCGTTCGTTGAGCGCGGCGATCTGGTCCTGCTGCAACGCCAGCAGCGGGGAGATCACCACCGTCGGGCCGGGGATCAGGCTGGCCGGGATCTGGTAGATCGCCGACTTGCCGGCGCCGGTGGGCAGCACCACCAGGGCGTCGCGGCGCTTCATCACGGCGCGCATGGCGGCGAGCTGGTTGGGCCGCAGCGCGGTCCAGCCGAACAGGTTCCGCGCCGCCCGGCGCAGGCTGGTGGAGTGCGTGGTCAGTTTCATCAAGCGCCTCAGCTACCCCCGGCGATCCCGCCCGAAACCGGCACCGCCGCTCACCGCCCGGCGCGGGATCAGCGGCGGAACATGGCCCGGATCGCGATCAGCAGGAACAGGCCGCCGACCACCAGGCCGAGCAGGCGTACGCCGGGGATGTCGGCGGCGCTGGTGGCGTCGGCGAGCGGCAGGGCGGACATGTGGGAACTCTCCCACGGGTGGTCCCGGGACGCCAGCGGCTAACAGTAAGGATTGTTGACTATTTAGCTGCGCGGTGTGACCATGGCAGCACCCGCCGGTCCTGGCGGGTCCGTGGGGGAGACGGGGGTACGACAGCACATGAGCGAGCGGACCGTGGGATCGACCGGAGACCTGGCGGCGCTCGCCGCCGCCGTCCTGCAACCCGGGTTCGTCGGCACCACGCCGCCGCCGTGGGTGTGCCGCTGGCTCGGCGAAGGGCTCGGCTCGGTCGTCCTGTTCGCCCGCAACGTCGTCGACAACGAGCAGGTCGCCACGCTCACCGCGAACCTGCGCGCCGAGCGGCCGGACGTCATCGTCGCGATCGACGAGGAGGCCGGCGACGTCACCCGGATCGAGTCGGCCCGGGGCAGCTCCCGGCCCGGCAACTACGCGCTCGGCGCGGTCGACGACCCGGCGCTGACCGAGGAGGTCGCCCGCGACCTCGGCGCCGAACTCGCCGCCGTCGGCGTGACGCTCGACTACGCCCCGGACGCCGACGTCAACTCCAACCCGGCCAACCCGGTCATCGGGGTGCGCTCCTTCGGCGCCGACCCGGAACTCGTCGCCCGGCACACCGCCGCCTGGGTACGCGGCCTGCAGGCCGGCGGCGTGGCCGCCTGCGCCAAGCACTTCCCCGGCCACGGCGACACCCGGGTCGACTCGCACCACGACCTGCCGCGCATCGGCGGCGACCGGGCCCGCCTCGACGCTGTCGAACTCGCCCCGTTCCGTGCCGCCGTCGCGGCCGGGGCGCAGGCGGTGATGACCGGTCACCTGCTGGTGCCGGCGCTGGACCCGGAGTTGCCCGCCACCCTCAGCCCGCGCGTGCTCGGCGGCCTGCTGCGTGAGGAGATGGGCTTCGGCGGCGTGGTGGTCACCGACGCGGTGGAGATGCGCGCGGTGGCCGACCGGTACGGCTTCACCGGCGCCGCCGTGCGCGCGCTCGTGGCCGGGGCCGACGCGATCTGTGTGGGCGGGGAACGGGCCACCGAGGCGGACGCCCGCGAGCTGCGCGACGCGATCGTCGCGGCGGTGATCAGCGGGGAACTGCCCGAGGAACGGCTCGCCGAGGCGGCCAAGCGCGTCGGTCAGCTCGCCGCGTGGAGCGTCGCCGCCCGCGCCCGCCGGACCGCCGGCCCGCACTCGGCCGGGAACCCACCGATCGGGCTCGCCGCCGCCCGCCGGGCGGTACGGGTCACCGGCGACGCCGGGCTGCTGCCGCTGGCCGGTCCGGCGCACGTGGTGGAGTTCGCGCCCGCACGCAACATCGCCATCGGCGAGGAGACGCCGTGGGGCATCGCCGCGCCGCTGGCCCACCTGGCGCCGGGCACCACCACCGCCCGCTACGCCGCCGACGCCGTACCGGCCGATCCAGGAGCGGCGCCGGCCGGCCGGCCGCTGGTGCTCGTGGTGCGCGACCTGCACCGCCACGACTGGATGCGGGACGCGGTACGCCGGGCGCTCGCCGCCCGCCCGGACGCGGTGGTGGTCGAGCTGGGCGTGCCCGAGCTGGTCACCGGCGCGGTGCACCTGGCCACCCACGGCGCGACCGCCGCAGCGGCGCGGGCCGCCGCCGAGGTGCTGACCGGGGCACGCTGACTCCCGGCCCGGCCGGGTGGGGAGGTCCCCCGGCCGGGCCGGGCCTCACGGCTTGTCGGCCAGCAGGTCGGCGTACTCGGGGTGGCGTTCGATGAACGAGGCCACGAACGGGCACTGCGCCACCACCCGGCCGCCCCGGGCACGGACCTGCTCCAGCGCGCCCCGGACCAGCGCCGCGCCGACGCCCTTGCCCTGGAACCGGTCGTCGACCTCGGTGTGGGTGAAGACGAGCGTCTCGCCCCGGGGCGTGTACGCGGCGAACCCGCCCAGCGCGTCGTCCACCAGGATCTCGAAGCGGCGCTCGGCGGTGTTCTCCTCGACCAGAAAACTCACCGGATCATTCTCCCTCCGGGCCCGGCCAGCCGGTCCAGTTCGGCCAGCAGCCGGTCCACCTCGTCGACAGTGTTGTAGTGGTAGACGCTGGCCCGCACCGCGCCGCCGTCGGCGCGCAGGCCCATGCCCTCGAAGTACTCGTAGGCGTAGTAGTCGCCGTGCGACAGGCACAGGCCCGCCTCGCCGAGCGCCGCCGCCGTCCGTGCCGGGGCCAGACCGGCCACCCGGAACGACACCGTGGGGCAGCGCCGGGCCGGTGCGGCGTACACGGTCACGAACGGGCGGTCGGCGAGCCCGGCGAGCAGCCGGTCGAAGACCGCCTCCTCGTGCGCCCGCGCGGCGGCCAGCCCGGCGCGCAGGCGTTCCCGGCGATCGCCGGTCGCCTCCGGGTCCAGGCCGGCCAGGTGGTCCACCGCGGCGGTCACCCCGGCCAGCAGCGGGAAGCTCGGCGTGCCGTACTCGAACCGGTCCGGCACCGCGTCGGCGGAGGGGAGCAGCTTCGCCGGGCGAAGCTCCGCCCACCGCCGCGGATCGGCAACCATCGCCGCCAGGTGCGGACCGGACCACTTGTACGCGCTGGTCACCAGGAAGTCGGCGCCGAGCGAGGCCAGGTCGGTCGGGCCGTGCGGCACGGAGTGCACGCCGTCCACGCAGAGCAGCGCCCCGGCCGCGTGCGCGGTCTTGGCGATCGCCGCCACGTCCGGCACGGTGCCGATCGCGTTGCTGCCGGCGGTCACCGCCACCAGCCGGGTGCGGTCGGTGACCAGGTCGGCGTACTGCCCGGCGGGTAGCTCGCCGGTCGCCGGGTCGAACTCGGCCCAGCGCACCGTGGCGCCGGACGCCTGCGCGGCCTGCACCCACGGGCGGACGTTGGCGTCGTGATCCAGCCGGGACACCACCACCTCGTCGCCCGGACGCCAGCCCGCGCCGAGCGTGCGGGCCAGCGTGTACGTCAGCGCCGTCGCGCTCGGCCCGAGCACCACGCCCGACGGCTGCGCGCCGAGCAGGTCGGCGACCGCGGCCCGCGCCCCGGCGACCAGGTCGAGCGCCCGGCGGCCGGGCGGGAACGCGGTGCTGCGGTTACCGGTGGCGGCACGCATCGCCCCGGCCACGGCCTCGACGACGCCGGCGGCGGTCTGGGTGCCCCCGGCGCCGTCGAAGTGGGCGAATCCCTCGCCCAGGGCAGGGTAGGCGGCCCGGACCCGGGCGACGTCGAAAGCCATTCCGGCACCCTAGCGCGCACCCCGGACACGCCGCCCGGCGTGGCCTCCCGGCACCGGTGGGCGAAGGCGCCGTGGCGCGGGCCGCCTATCCTTGGGCCGGTGACGATCCGACGCGCCACCTCCGCCCCCGCCCGCCGCGCCGCCGGTCTGCTCGCCGGCCTGGCCCTCGGCGTCGCACTGCTCGCCGGATGCAGCTCCGAGGGCGCCGAGACCGACTGCGGTCTGGACGCCTGCACGATCACCTTCGACCGCGGCGTCGAGGCCAGCGCGCGGATCCTCGGCGTCGAGGCCAAGCTGGTCGGCGCCCAGGGCGACCAGGTGACGGTCGAGGTGGCCGGGGAACAGCTCTCGCTCACCGTCGGCCAGCAGGCCACCGAGGTCGCCGGCTTCCAGGTCAGCCTGGACAGCGTCACCGACCAGCAGGTGGTGCTGCGGGTCGCCCGCGACCTCAACGGCTGATCCGTTTCGGCCGTCCCGGCGGGCGCGGACGTTTGGAAAATCGCCCGCCGGGAGATTGAGGGCTCATGTCTCTCACCCGGAATGCCGGAGCCACCGCCGCCCAGGCTCGAAACAGCCGGTGGCTCGAACTGTTGACCCGTGCCGGATTCATCGGTTACGGAGTTGTGCACCTGCTCCTCGCCTGGCTGGCGCTGCAGATCGCCTTCGGGAACTCGGGCGAGGAGGGTAACCAGAACGGCGCGCTGCGCACCCTCGGTGAGCAGCCGCTCGGGAAGTTCCTCCTGATCGCGATGGCGGTCGGCCTGTTCGCCATGGCGATCTGGCAGGCCTTCGAGGCGATCTCCGGCCACGTGTCCCGCACCGGCAAGGAACGGCTGTTCGAGCGGATCGCCTCGGCGGTCCGGGTCGTCGTGTTCGTCTGGCTGGGCTGGACCGCGATCAAGGTCTTCCAGGACGCCAGCGAGAACGCCTCCGACCAGCAGCAGCAGTTCTCCGAGAAGCTGATGGCCTCCGACGGCGGCCGGTGGCTGGTCGGGCTGGCCGGCCTGGCGCTCGCCGCGCTCGGCGTCGGCATGGTGATCTACGGCCTGAAGAAGAAGTTCGAGCGCAACCTCAAGACCGGCGAGATGAGCCCGAAGACCCGCCAGCTCACCCGTCGGCTCGGCATGGCCGGGTACGCCTCCCGGGGCGCGGTGTTCGCCATCGCCGGCGGGCTGGTCGTGGTCGCCGCGGTGAACTACGACCCGGAGAAGGCGCGTGGCCTCGACGCCGCCCTGCGTACGCTGCGCGACCAGTCGTACGGGCCGTGGCTGCTGGCGCTCATGGCGCTCGGCATCGCGGCGTTCGGTGTCTACTGCTTCTTCCAGTCCCGGTACCGCAAGGTCTGATCCTGGTCGATACCCGGGCCGCCGGGCACCATTGGGCCCTTGCCCGATTCCGCCCGGTCGGAGGGAGAGAGAGTTCGTGCAGAGTTACGTCGTGACCGTCGCCGCCGCGCTCGCCGCGGCGGCGATCGCGTTGGTGCTGGCCCAGGTGGTGCACCGGGTCATCCGCCGCCTCGGCCGCCGCTCGCTGCTGATGACCGAGCTGACCGAGCACGCGCACCGCGCGTTCCAGGTCGCGCTCACGGTGGCCGCGGTGCAGTTCGCGGTCCGGTTCACCACCGGGTACGCGGTCGGCAGCCCGTGGCGGCAGTTCGTCCTGCACACGCTGGTGCTGGCGACGATCGCGGCCACCGCCTGGCTGGTGGCCTCGCTGCTGGTGGTGGCGGAGGACACCGCGCTGGCCCGGTTCCGGGTCGACGTGCCGAACAACAGGCACGCCCGCCGGGTGCGTACCCAGGTGGTGCTGCTGCGCCGGCTGACCATCGCGGTGATCGTGATCCTCACGGTCGGCGTGATGCTGATGACCTTCCCGGCCGTCCGCGGGGTGGGCGCCGGTGTGCTGACCTCGGCCGGTGTGATCGCCGCGGTCGCCGCGCTGGCCGCGCAGAGCCTGCTCGCCAACGTCTTCGCCGGTCTCCAGCTCGCGTTCAGCGACGCGGTGCGCCTGGACGACGTGGTGGTGGTCGAGGGGGAGTGGGGCCGGATCGAGGAGCTGACGCTCAGCTACGTGGTGGTGCAGGTCTGGGACGACCGACGGCTGATCCTGCCCACCTCGTACTTCACCAGCCGGCCGTTCCAGAACTGGACCCGTACCGAGGCGGCGGTGCTCGGCACCGCCGAGTTCGAGCTGGACTGGGCCATCCCGGTGCAGGCGATGCGGGAGGAGCTGCGCCGCCTGTGCGAGGGCACCGAGCTGTGGGACGGACGGGTCTGCGTGCTCCAGGTGACCGACGCGACGGGTGGCCTGGTCAAGGTCCGCGCGCTGGTCAGCGCCGCCGACGCGGGCAGCCTGTGGGACCTGCGGTGCCTGGTCCGCGAGCACCTGGTGGCCTGGGTACGCGACCAGCGCCCGACCGCCCTGCCCCGGCTGCGCGCCGAGATCGGCGAGGCCACCGGGCCGCTGCCCTGGCAGGCGGCGCAGCCGCGCCGCCCGGTACGCCGCCCGGCCGGCACCGAGGCGCCCGACGACGCGCGGGTCTTCGGCGGCAGCGACGACGGCGACGCCCGCAGCGAGGTGTTCGTGGGCCGGGAGGAGCACGCCGAGGCGCGCGGCTGACCCCGTACCCCGATCGGAGCCCCCGGCCGCCCACGGCGCCGGGGGTTCGGCGCGTACGGGCGGCTTTCCGGCCGCACGGGTTTGGCCGGGCCGTGGCGGGGGACGTGGTGCGCACGCCCCGGATCCGGTGCCCGGCACCGGCTTGCGGCGGCGCGCGGCCGGACGTACCGGCCGCGCCGCGCAGGATTGACGAGCGGCGACTCCGGGCATACAGCGCGGTGATGACGAAAGGAGGACAGCATGGCTGACGTCGCGAGTCGCAGCACGTCGCGGACCGGGAGCGAGCCGTCCACCGCCGAACTGGTACAGCGCGCCACCGAGCAGGTCACCCGCCTGGTGCGGGACGAGCTGGCCCTGGCCCGTGCGGAGCTGACCGAGAAGGGCAAGCACGCCGGGATCGGGATCGGTCTGTTCGGCGGCGGCGGGGTGATGGCGCTCTACGGCGCCGGGGCCCTGGTCGCCACCGTGATCCTGCTGCTGGCGCTGGTCATGCCGGCGTGGCTCGCCGCCCTGATCGTGGCGGTGGCGTTGTTCCTGCTCGCCGGGATCCTGGCGCTCGTGGGCAAGAAGCAGGTCAGCCGTGCCGTCCCGCCGGTGCCCCAGGCGACGGTCCGCAGCGTTCGGGCGGACGTCGAGACGGTCACCGCCGCGGTGAAGGACGGGAGGCGGGCATGACCGGTAACGGGACCGGGGACGTGGCGGCGCTCCGGGAGGAGATCCGCCGGACCCGGGTGGAGCTCGGTGAGACGGTGGAGTTGCTCGCGGCCAGGGCCGATCCGAAGGCGCTGGTGCGGCACTCGGCCGAGCAGGCGAAGGCGCGGATGCGTGAGCAGGCGTCGCTGACCGCGGCCCGGGTGCGCGGGCGGGCGGCCCAGCGGGCCCGGCTGGTCCGGGCGCAGGCGTACGAGAAGGGCGAGGCGGTCGGGCGCAACCCGTTGCCGTGGGCGGCCATCGCGGCCGGCGCGCTGGTGACGGCGGTGGTGCTGGTGATCGTCCGAGGGAGGCACAGGTGAGCGGCAGGGTCGGCAAGGCGGCGTACAAGCCGGTGGGGGTGCTGCTCGGCCTGGCCGCCGGCGCCGTCGCGGGGGCGGTCTTCCGCCAGGTCTGGAAGGTGACGGCGGGCGACGGCGAGGCGCCGAGCGCCACCGACGAGGACCGCCGCTGGGGCGAGGTGCTGGCCGCCGCGGCCCTGCAGGGCGCCATCTTCGCGGTGGTGCGGGCCGCCGTCGACAGGGGCGGAGCGGTGGGCGTACGCCGGTTGACCGGTCGCTGGCCGGACTGACGAGAAGGCCGGAAAAGGCCCCTTTCCCGAGCGCGGGGAAGGGGCCTTTCGCATGGCTCCGTCCGGTCCGCGCGGCGGCGCTCGCGCGACCTTCAGGTCACATGTCGGAGAAATTTCCTCCGCTAGGCTGTGCGAAGTTTTTGCGTACGTGGTTTGCTTTCTCACGCTGTTGAGAGACGCGTGGGTTGAGAGAAGTCTCCCGCATGGGGGCCGCCTCAGGCGCCGCTGCTCGAAAACGGCCAATCGGCCGCACGGCGTGCTCGGCCGCCAGTTTTAGAAGGAGATACACATGGCGCAGGGAACCGTGAAGTGGTTCAACGCTGACAAGGGCTTCGGCTTCATCACCGTCGACGGCGGGGGTGCTGACGTGTTCGTCCACTTCTCGGCCATCCAGACCAGCGGCTACCGCACGCTGGAGGAGAACCAGCGGGTGGAGTTCGAGATCGCCCAGGGTCAGAAGGGTCCGCAGGCCGAGCAGGTCCGCCCCATCTGAGCTGACCGCACCGGCCGCGCCGGCCGGTGCCGGAAGCCCCGCATCCCGTACGGGAGGCGGGGCTTCGCCTTGCCCGGTGGCTCAGCGGCGCCGCGCCCGCATCCCCCACCAGAGCCCGGCCAGTCCGAACAGGATCAGCACCGGGCCGACCACCGCCCAGATCCGCCTGTCGCTCATCGCGCTGCCCTCGACGTACCCGAGACCCAGCACCGTCCACAGCGCACCGATCACCACGGCGAGCAGCCCCAGGGTGAGCCGGAACCAACCCCTCATCGTTCCCCCTCCGACGACGACAGTCCCGCTCCAGCATGCCCGCCGCCGCGTACACCCGGCGACGCCGCGCCGGCCGGTCGGTTCACCACCGGTCGTGCACCTGCGGGCGGATCAGCTCGTCGTAGGTGGCCCGCACCGCGGCCAGCTCCACCTCGGTCAGCGCCGGCTGCCCGGCCGCCTCGGCGTTGCGCCGCGCCTGCTCGGGGGAGCGGGCGCCGGGGATCACCACAGTCACGCCGGGCTGGTCGAGGATCCACCGCAGCGCGAACTGCGCCATCGTCCGGTCGTCGCCGACCAGCGGCGCGAGCCGGCGTACCGCGGCGAGGCCGCTGTCGTAGTCGACGCCGGAGAAGGTCTCGCCCACGTCGAACGACTCGCCGTGCCGGTTGAACGTGCGGTGGTCGTTCGCCGGGAACGTGGTGTGCTCGTCGTACCGGCCGGAGAGCAGGCCGCTCGCCAGCGGCACCCGGGCGATGATTCCCACCCCGGCGGCAGCGGCGGCGGGCAGCACCCGCTCCAGCGGCTTGTGCCGGACCGCGTTGAGGATGATCTGCACGCTCGCCACGCCGGGCCGGGCGATGGCGGTGAGCGCCTGGTCGCAGGTCTCCACGCTGACGCCGTACCCGGCCACGCGACCCTCGGCGACAAGCGTGTCGAGCGCGTCGAAGACCCGGTCGTCGGCGAAGACGGCGGTCGGCGGGCAGTGCAGTTGCACCAGGTCGAGCGTGTCGACGCCGAGGTTGGCCCGGGACCTGTCGGTCCAGGCCCGGAAGTTGTCGAGCGTGTACGCCTCCGGCGTCTGCTCCACCCGGCGGCCCATCTTGGTCGCCACGGTCAGCCCGTGCCCGGGACGGGAGCGCAGGAACCGGCCGATCAGCGCCTCGCTGCGGCCGTCGCCGTACACGTCGGCGGTGTCCAGGAAGGTGACGCCCGCGTCGACGGCGGCGGCGAGCACGGCGAGTGCGTCGTCCTCGCTGACCTCGCCCCAGTCCGCGCCGAGCTGCCACGCGCCGAGTCCGATGATGCCGACGTGCCGGCCGAGCCGGTCGAAGCTGCGCTGTTCCACCCGGCCGAGCCTAGTGAGCGGCTTGCCGTCGCGCTCGGCGGGCCGTACGGTCTAACAAGACGTACGTACGGTTTGGAGGCTGTCATGTGGGATCCGCGCACCTACCTGCGCTACGGCGACGAGCGCTCCCGGCCGTTCCACGACCTGCTGGCCCGCGTCGGGGCCGAGCAGCCGCGCGCCGTTGTCGACCTCGGCTGCGGCCCCGGCACGCTCACCGCCACGCTCGCCGCCCGCTGGCCTGGCGCCCGGGTCACCGGCCTGGACTCCTCTCCGGAGATGATCGCCCGGGCGACCGCCGAGGGCGGACCGGTCACGTACGCCGTCGCCGACGTCCGCGACTGGCGGCCGGAGCCCGACGTGGACGTGCTGGTCGGCAACGCCGTGCTCCAGTGGGTGCCGGAACACCGCGATCTGCTCCGCCGCTGGGCGCACGCGCTGCCGGCCGGCGCCTGGATGGCGTTCCAGGTCCCCGGCAACTTCGACGCGCCGTCGCACCGGCTGCTGCGCTCCGTCGCCCGGCAGGACCGGTGGCGCGACGCGCTCGCCGGTGAGCTGCGCGAGGCGCCAGTCGACGAGCCGGTCGGCTACGCCACGCTGCTGACCGACGCGGGCTGCGCGGTGGACGCCTGGGAGACTACGTACGTGCATCTGCTGCCCGCCACCGGCGCCGACCACCCGGTGCTGACCTGGATGGAGGGCACCGCGCTGCGCCCGGTCCGCGCCGCGCTGGACGCCGCCGGCTGGGCCGCCTTCCGCGCCGAGCTGGGGGTGCGGCTCGCGCAGGCGTACCCGGTGCGGCAGGGTCAGGTGTACTTCCCGTTCCGCCGGATCTTCATGGTGGCCCGCACCGGCGCCCGCGCAGAGGAGAACTCGTGACCGACCTGCCCACCTTCATCGCCGGACTGCCCAAGGTGGAGCTGCACGTACACCACGTCGGCTCGGCCTCACCCCGGATCGTCGCCGAGCTGGCCGCCCGGCACGAGGGGCGCAGCCCCGTCCCGGCCGACCCGGAGGCGCTCGCCGACTACTTCGCGTTCCGCGACTTCGCCCACTTCATCGAGGTCTACCTGAGCGTGGTCGACCTGATCCGCGACGCCGACGACGTCTGGCTGCTCACCCACGAGGTCGCCCGGGAACTGGCCCGCCAGCAGGTCCGCTACGCCGAGTTGACGGTCACGCCCTACTCGCACGTCAACCGCGGCATCCCGGCGCCGGCGTTCTGCGAGGCGATCGAGGACGCCCGCAAGCGCGCCGAGGCCGACTTCGGCATCGCGCTGCGCTGGTGCTTCGACATCCCCGGCGAGGCCGGCCTGCCCGCCGCCGAGCAGACGCTGCGGATCGCGCTCGACGAACGACCGGACGGGCTGGTCAGCTTCGGCCTCGGCGGCCCCGAGATCGGGGTGCCCCGGCCGCAGTTCAAGCCCTGGTTCGACCAGGCCCGGGCGGCCGGGCTGCGCTCGGTGCCGCACGCCGGTGAGACCACCGGCCCGGAGACGATCTGGGACGCGCTGCGCGAGCTGGGCGCCGAGCGGATCGGCCACGGCATCTCCGCCGCGCAGGACCCGGCGCTGCTGGCCCACCTCGCCGAGCGGCGGATCCCGCTGGAGATCGCACCGACCTCCAACGTGCGCACCCGGGCCGTGCCGAGCCTGGACGCCCACCCGCTGCCCCGGATCGTCGAGGCCGGTGTGCCGGTCAGCATCAACTCCGACGACCCGCCGATGTTCGGCACCACGCTCGACGACGAGTACGCGGTGGCCGCCCGGCTGCTGCGGCTCGGCCCGGACGGGGTGGCGGCGCTGGCGCGCGACGCCGTCTCGGCCGCGTTCCTGGCGCCGGCCGAGCAGGCCCGGATCACCGCCGAGATCGACGCGTACCTGGCGAACGCGGCCCGCTGAGCGGCCGTACGGGCGCCGGCCGCCGGGACATCCGGGGCGGCCGGCGTCGCGCGGTCAGCAGCATCCCGGCCACCGCCAGCGCGGTGAGCGCGACGTTCGGGCCGGCCGCGGCCGGCGCGGGCCGGACGGGACCGTGCGCGAGCACCGGGTCCTGCCAGACCGCCAGCGTGAGCGCGATGCCCAGGCCGATGACGGCGGCCCAGCGGAGCAGACGGCTGACAGCCGGTGGCATGACGGTCACCTCGCGCCCGGGCTCGACGGGAGAGCGCGCGCGACGGGAGCGAGGTGTGGGGGGACCGGACTCCCGCCGCGCGCATGATCCGCCGGCCGGAAGGTGTTACGGGGCGTCCCGGCCGACGGAACTGATGGGTTCTGTCAGCGATCCTGCCAGTTCACGCCGGTTTCGCGGCCGTCGTTAAACCACCTTTAAGGAGAACTTGCGCCGGTACACAGTCACCGGTCAGCGCGGACGTCCCCAGCGCCGCCCGGCGCGCGGCTCGCGTGCCTCCCGGGCCATCCGGCCGACCAGCCCGAACCGGTTCACCGGCCGGGGCGCCGCGTCCGGATCGGCCAGCAGCATCACCACGCTCGCCCCGCCGAGCCGGGCCCGGTCGATGCTCACCGAACCGTTCGCCTGCAACGCGACCCGCTTGGCGATGTCCAGCCCGAGCCCGGTGGAGCCCCTGTCGCTCTCGCCCCGGCGCAGTGCCCGGTCCGGGTCGGCGATGCCCGGCCCGGCGTCGTCGACGCGGATCGCCACCCAGCCGTCCCGGCGGCTCACCGCCACCTCGAACGCCGTGCCCTGCGGCGTGTACCGGAACACGTTGCCGATCACCGCGTCCAGCGCGGCGGCCAGCTCGGCGCGGGGCACCGGCGCGGGGATGCGCAACTGCGCACCGACCACCCGGTGCGGGCGGTTCTGGTCCCCGGCCAGCGCCGACCAGAAGACCATCCGGTCCCGGACCACCTCGCTCACGTCGCACGACGCCGGCGCCGTCTCCTGGCTGACCGCCTTGCGGGTCGTCTTGATGAGCTGGTCGACCTCGCCCTCCAGCGTGACGATCGCCTGCCGGATGCGCCGGATGCCGCGCCGCCGGTCCAGCTCCGCCTCGCTGAACGTGCCGATGCTGGTGTCGTCGGACTCCAGCGCCTCGGCGTCCAGCCGCAGCGCGGTCAGCGGCGTACGCAGCCGGTGCGACAGGTCGGCGACCAGTTCGTGCTCGTCGGCGCGCAGCGCCACCAGCCGTTCCGTCATCCGGTTGAACGCGTGCCCGGCCTCGGCCAGCTCGCGCGGGCCGGTCGGCTCGACGCGTACCCCAAGCTCGCCGTCGCCCACCGCGAGCGCCGCCTTGACCAGGTCGCCGGTGGCGTCCACGGCCCGCGCGGCCACCCGGTCGACCACTGCCACGGCCGCGCCGACCAGCGCCAGGCCGATCGCGAGCAGCAGCAGCCACCGCCCGCCGTCGCCGGAGTCGAGCACCTCGTCGGGGACGAAGACCTCCACCACGGCGACCCGGTCACCGAGCACCACCGGGTCCAGCCGCAGCACCCCGCCGTCCACGTCGGTCACCACCGACCGGCGCTGCGTGGCGGCGTCGGCGAGCACCCGCGGGTTGGCGCGGCCGGCGGACTCGTCCGCCCCGATGCCGTGCACGACCGGACGCAGGGCCGGATCGTCGCCGGCCGCGGCGGCCACCGCCCGTTCGATCGTCGCGGTGTCCGTGCTGGCCGCCAGCGCGCCGGTCACCAGCGCGGCGCGGCGCTCGGCGTCCGCCAGCTCCGCCTCCCGGGTCCGGTCGGCGAGGGTGAGCCCGAGCGGGACGAGGAACGCGAGCGCGATCAGCCCGCACAGGCCGGCGGTGAGCCCGGCCAGCGTGAGCCTCAGTCCGGCGCCACCAGCCGGAAGCCGACCCCCCGCACGGTGCGCAGGTAGCGCGGCTTCGCCGCGGACTCGCCCATTTTGCGGCGGAGCCAGTACAGGTGAACGTCGATGGTCTGGTCCTCGCCGACCGATGGCTGCCGCCATACCTCCTCCAAGAGTTCCCGCCGGGACACTACCCGGCCGGGACGCGCGGCGAGATACGCCAGCAGGTCGAATTCCTTGCGGGTCAGCGCCAGCGCCTCCCCGTCCAGCACCGCGCTGCGCTCACCCACGTCGACCCGCAGGCCGCCGACCGTGTGCGCGGCCGGCGCGACGGTACGGCTGGCCCGCCCGGCCCGGCGCAGCACCGTGGTGATCCGGGCGTCCAGGTGCGCCCCGGTGAACGGCTTGACCATGTAGTCGTCCGCGCCGGCGCGGAGCAGCCGTACCACCGACTGCTCGTCGTCGCGGGCGGTGGCGATGATGATCGGCACGTCGGTGATGCCGCGCAGCATACGCAGCGCGTCCGAGCCGTCCAGGTCGGGCAGTCCGAGGTCGAGCACCACCAGATCCGGTGTCTCCGCGGCGACCCGGCGCAACGCGTCCAGCGCGGTGCCGACGGCGTGCACCGCGTGCCCCCGGTCGGTCAGCGACCGCAGCATGGCGCCGCGCACGACGTGGTCGTCTTCGACCAGCAGGACGGTTGCCACGTCAGCACCGTACTCGGCGTGGCAAGCCGGCAGCGTTGCGGAGCTCCGGCGAAGCGGGCAAGCTGGGGCGGCGATGACGTTCACGCTCTTTCCCGACGCCCGCCTCACGCTCGCCCGCGACGCGCTGGCCGGCCTGTCGGTGGGCGACGCCCTCGGCTCCCAGTTCTTCGTCCCCGGACGGCACCCGGACGACCTCGCCGCCGGGCGGCTGCCCGAGCCGCCGTGGGAGTGGACCGACGACACCGAGATGGCCTGCTCCGTGGTGGCCGAGCTGGCCGCCGACGGGCACATCGACCGGGACCGGCTGGCGCTGGCGTTCGCGCACCGCTGCGAGCCGTACCGGGGGTACGGGCCGGGTGCGGTGACCGTGCTGCGGCTGATCCGCACCGGCACGCCCTGGCCGGTGGCCGCCGCGTCCGCGTTCGACGGGCAGGGCTCCTGCGGCAACGGCGCCGCGATGCGCGTCGCGCCGCTCGGCGCCTGGCACGCCGACTCCACCCGGCGCGCCGCCGAACAGGCCCGCGCCTCCGCCGAGGTGACGCACGCCCACCCGGAGGGCGTCGCCGGTGCGGTGGCGGTGGCGGTGGCCGCCTCGCTCGCCGCCCGCGCCCGCCTCGACGGTGACCGGCCCGACCCGGCCCGGCTGCTCATCGCCGTCGCGGGGGCGCTCGACCCGGCCGGTGAGGTGCACCGGGGGGTACGCCGGGCCGCCGCGCTGCTCGGTCACTCCGCGGCCGGGGCGGCCGACGCGCTCGGCAACGGCTCCCGGGTCACCGCGCAGGACACCGTGCCGTTCACGCTCTGGGTCGCCGCCACGCTGCTGCACGACTATCCCGCCGCGATCCGCGCCTGCGTCCAGGCGGGCGGCGACGTGGACACCACGGCCGCCATCGTGGGCGGGATCGTGGCCGCGTACACCGGAGCCGGCACCCCGGGCGGCGTGCCGGCGGACTGGCTGGCCGCCCGCGAGCCGCTGCCCCACTGGCTTCCCACCCCCGCCTGACGGGTCCGTCCCCGCCCCGTTCAGGAGTGTGTGGGGGCGCCGACGGTCACCGGCTCGCCGGCTTCCGGGGTCGCGCTGGCGGGGGCACCGTCGGTGTCGGAGGGCGTGCCGCTGTCGGCGGTCGCGGTCGCGGTGGTGTCGGAGGTGCCATTGCTGCCCTGCGGGAGGGCCATGGTGTCGCGCCGGCGGCGGCTGAGCAGCCAGCCGATCGCGGCGCCGCCGGCCAGCCCGGCGAGCAGGCCGCCACCGAGCAGCAGGTCCGCGCTCGGCCCGTCGTCCGCCGTACCGGCCGCCGTGCCGCCCGGAGCGCCGTCCTGCGCCCCATCGGCAGCGCCGGGTCCGCCCGCCGCGCCGTGACCGCCGTGCGCACCGCCGTTCGCCCCCGCGCCGGGGCCACCGTCGTGCGTCACGGTGCCCGGCAGCGGCGGCAGCAGATCGAGCGTCGGCGCGGGGTGCGCGCCACCCGCCGGGTCCGCCCACCGGACCACGGTGCCGTCGTCGTACGTCTGCACGACTGTGAACGTGAGCCGGTCGGTGGCGGGCATCGGTCCCATGCCCAGCGGCAGCCGGCCCGGCCCGGTGCCGGTGCCGGGCATCCGCAGCCAGCTCACCGAGTGGGTCACCTGGTTCAGCTCGGCCGCGTGCATGCCGGGGACCGGCTGGTCGAGCGTGCGGGTGGTGATGGTCGGCGCCCAGTCCGGCACCGACAGCGGGTACACCTCGCCGATCGGGGCGTCCGCGGGCATGGTCAGCTCGATCCGGGTGGTCCGGGTGCCGGGCTTGTCCGCCGGCACCAGCACCGACAGTTCGATCGCGTCGCCCTGGCGTACCTGGACGGGCGAGGTCGTCACCGTCACCCCGGCCGCGTTCGCCGCGCCCGGCCAGCCCACCGCCCCGGCGAGTACGGCCGCCAGCAACGCCGCCGCCCACCGGCCCCGACGGGTCATCCTCATGGTCGTCCCCATCCCTGTCGACTGGGGCCGGCACCGGCTCCGGCCCCACCTGGTAGTTCGGGCTGCGGGGCGAAAAGGTTCAACACGGCACGGAACTCGCCGGGAACGGGCACCGGCGTCGGCGGCGGCGCGGATCCGGGCGACCGATAGCATCGCAGAGGCCGGTCACCGGCCGATCCGTACCGTCGACGACTAGGAGTCACCGTGTCCGCACCCCGTACCCCCGTCGTGGCCGACCCCGTCGTCGTCGCCGCCGGGACGACGGCGGCCGACGCGGTGGCCGCGGCCGGCCTGCCGACGAGCGGGCCGAAGGCGATCGTGGTGGTCCGCGACCCGCAGGGCCAGCTCCGCGACCTGGACTGGCGCCCGGCCGAGGAGGTCGCGGTCGAGCCGGTGCCGCTGGACAGCCCGGACGGGCTGAACGTGCTGCGCCACTCCACCGCGCACGTGCTGGCCCAGGCGGTGCAGGACATCTTCCCGGAGGCGAAGCTCGGCATCGGCCCGCCGATCGAGAACGGCTTCTACTACGACTTCGGCGTCGACAAGCCGTTCCAGCCGGACGACCTCGCCAAGCTCGAGAAGCGCATGCAGGAGATCGTCAAGTCCGGCCAGCGGTTCCGCCGCCGCCGCTTCGCCGACCTGGACGAGGCCCGGACCGAGCTGGCGGCCGAGCCGTTCAAGCTGGAACTGATCGAGGTCAAGGGGGAGGGGCTGGACTCCTCCGAGGTGATGGAGGTGGGCGGCGGCGAGCTGACCATCTACGACAACCTGGCCGCCAACGAGGACAAGGTCTGCTGGTCGGACCTGTGCCGCGGCCCGCACCTGCCGAACACCCGCCTGATCGGCGCGTTCAAGCTGATGCGCTCGGCCGCCGCGTACTGGCGCGGGTCGGAGCGCAACCCGCAGCTCCAGCGCGTCTACGGCACCGCGTGGCCGACCCGGGACGAGCTCAAGGCGTACCTGAAGCTGCTCGAGGAGGCCGCCCGCCGCGACCACCGCAAGCTCGGCGCGGACCTCGACCTGTTCAGCTTCCCCGACGAGATCGGCTCCGGTCTGCCGGTCTTCCACCCCAAGGGCGGCGTGCTCAAGCGGGTGATGGAGGACTATGTCCGGGCCCGCCACATCGAGGAGGGCTTCGACTACGTCGGCACGCCGCACATCTCCAAGGAAGGTCTCTTCCACACGTCGGGACACCTGCCGTACTACAAGGACACGATGTTCCCGCCGATGGAGATGGAGGGCAGCGACTACTACCTCAAGGCCATGAACTGCCCGATGCACAACCTGATCTACCGTTCGCGCGGTCGGTCCTACCGGCAGTTGCCGATCCGGCTGTTCGAGTTCGGGACGCTCTACCGGTACGAGAAGTCGGGCGTGATCCACGGCCTGACCCGGGTGCGCGGCTTCACCCAGGACGACTCGCACTCCTACTGCACTCAGGAGCAGGCGCCGTCCGAGATCAAGCACCTGCTCGGCTTCGTGCTCAGCCTGCTGCGCGACTTCGGCATCGACGACTTCTACCTGGAGCTGTCGACCCGCGACGAGTCGAAGCCGGACAAGTTCGTCGGCTCCGACTCCGACTGGGCGACCGCCACCGCCGTGCTGGAGCAGTGCGCGCTGGAGACGGGCCTGGAACTGGTGCCGGACCCGGGTGGCGCGGCCTTCTACGGCCCGAAGATCTCCGTGCAGGCCAAGGACGCGATCGGCCGTACCTGGCAGATGTCGACCATCCAGTACGACTTCAACCAGCCCAAGGGCTTCGGGCTGGAGTACCAGGCCGCCGACGGCACCCGGCAGCAGCCGGTGATGATCCACTGCGCCAAGTTCGGCTCCATCGAGCGGTTCATCGGCGTGCTCACCGAGCACTACGCGGGCGCGTTCCCGGCCTGGCTGGCACCGGTGCAGGTGGTCGGCATCCCGATCCGCGAAGAGCACGGCGACTACCTGGTCGACTTCGCCGCGACGCTGCGGCGGCACGGCGTCCGGGCCGAGGTCGACCTGGGCGACGACCGGATGCAGAAGAAGATCCGCAACGCGCAGCAGCAGAAGATCCCGTTCATGGTGATCGCCGGGGACGACGACGTGGCCGCCGGCACCGTCTCGTTCCGCTACCGCGACGGCTCGCAGCGCAACGGTGTGCCGATCGACGAGGCGGTGGCGCACGTCCGCGAGGTGGTGGATTCGCGCACCAACGCCGGTCCCACCGCCACCGCCGCCGAGTAGGCGGCCCGGCGACCGCGCCGCCCGGGCGGCGGCGCGGTTCGCCCCGGATCGTAGGATCGCCTGTGTGACAGGGGCGGAGCGGGACACCGGGTACGGCGGCGACAACGGTCTGGCGGACGGACTCGACCGGCTCTGGACGCCGCACCGGATGACCTACATCTCCGGCGAGGACCGGCCCGAGGGCGGGTACGAGAAGCCGGCCGGCTGCCCGTTCTGCCTCGCGCCCGGGCTGCCGCCGGAGGAGTCCCTGGTGGTGGCCCGGGGCGAGCACGTCTTCGCGGTGCTCAACCTCTACCCGTACAACCCCGGCCACCTGCTGGTCTGCCCCTACCGGCACGTGGCCGACTACACCGAGCTGGACGAGCCGGAGACGGTCGAGCTGGCCGCGTTCACCAAGGCCGCCATGCGGGTGATCCGGCACGTGTCCAGCGCGCACGGCTTCAACCTGGGCATGAACCAGGGGGGCGTCGCGGGCGCGGGCATCGCCGCGCACCTGCACCAGCACGTGGTGCCGCGCTGGGGCGGCGACGCCAACTTCATGCCGGTGATCGGCCGGACGAAGGTGCTGCCGCAGCTGCTCGCCGACACCCGGGACCTGCTCGCCGGTGCGTGGGCGGCGGCCTGACGGCGGCGGGCCCCGACAGTACGATCTCGCGCATGGCTCTCCTGCACCGCGCGGAACTGCGCCCCTCGAAACTGGAGCTGCTCGCCTCCTGGCTGCCCGGCCGGCAGTGGTTCGCCGGCGAGGCCGGCGCGCCGGTCAGCCGCGTGGCGGCGTACCGCTTCGACGACCCGGCCGGCGAGGTCGGCGTCGAGACGCTGCTCGTGCGCGCCGGCGACGGCCCGGTGCTCCAGGCGCCGCTCACCTACCGGGCCGCGCCGCTTGCCGGAGCTGACGAGCACCTGGTGGGCGTCATCGAGCACTCGGTGCTCGGCCGCCGCTGGGCGTACGACGCCTGCGGCGATCCGGTGTACCCGCCGCTGCTGGCCGCCGCGGTGCTCGCCGACGCCGGTCAGGCCGAGGAGTACTTCGAGGTCGATGGAAAGCGCGAGGTGCGACCGGCGAGCATGACGCTGACGGGCAGCCGTACCGGCCGTCCGTTGCCGGTCGGTCCGTTGCCGGTCGGTCCGGTGTCGGCCGGTCCGGTTCTGCCTGGTCCGGGTTCGGCCGGTCCGGTCGGCGGCGGCGTGACGGTGGTCCGGGTCGGGGAGGTCGAGCTGGCGGTGGTCCGGCGTCCCGTACCGGCCGACGTCCCGGCGGCGGGCGGTCTCGCCGGCACCTGGCCCGGTCAGGACGCGCCGGTGCTGCTGGCCTACGCGCGCTGACGGCTTGCCGGGCGGCGGCGTCCCACCGTCTGACGTCACGGGGCGTGACCGTGGCCGGACTCCTCGGCTACGAACCGGCCCGCGGTCGCCGGGAAGGTGACAGGATGCGGCGGTGGCAGTCGACACACGACAGTTGGGGCGCAGCGGCATCGAGGTGAGCGCCCTCGGCATGGGGTGCTGGGCGATCGGCGGCCCGTGGGCCGAGGGCGCCCGCCCGCTGGGCTGGGGCCGGGTCGACGACGACGAGTCGGTACGCGCCGTCCGCCGTGCGCTCGACCTCGGTGTCACCCTGTTCGACACCGCCGACACGTACGGCGCCGGGCACGGCGAGCGGGTGCTCGGGCGGGCGCTGGCCGGCCGGCGCGACGAGGCGGTGATCGCCACGAAGTTCGGCTACACGTTCGACGAGCACGCCCGGCAGGCCACCGGCGAGAACGCCTCGCCGCACTACCTGCGCCGGGCGGTGACCGACTCGCTGCGCCGGCTCGGCACCGACCGCATCGACCTCTACCAGCTGCACCTGGGTGACCTGCCGCTGCCCCGGGCCGAGGCGCTCGTCGGCACGCTCGACGAGCTGGTCGACGCGGGCCTGATCCGGGCGTACGGGTGGAGCACCGACCGGGCCGACCGGGCCGCCGCCTTCGCCCAGGTCGCCCGTGGCGCCGCCGCCGTGCAGCACGCGCTGTCGGTGCTGCGCGACGCCCCGGCCATGCTCGACGTCTGCGACAAGCACGACCTGGCCAGCCTGGCCCGGGGGCCGCTCGGGATGGGCCTGCTCACCGGCAAGTACACGCCGGAGTCCACGCTGCCCCGCGACGACGTACGCGGGCTCGGGCCGACCTGGCTGGAGTGGTTCCGCAGCGGCCGGCCCGCCCCGGAGTGGCTGCGCCGGGTCGCCGCCGTCCGCGACGCGCTGACCGCCGACGGCCGCACCCTCGCGCAGGGAGCGATCGGGTGGATCTGGGCGCGCAGCGACAGGGCGGTGCCGATCCCCGGCGCCCGTACCGTCGCCCAGGTCGAGGAGAACGCCGCCGCGCTGGCCCGGGGTCCGCTCGCCCCGGACCACTTCGCCGAGGTGGAGCGGCAACTGGCGGCGGTACGGCGGGCCGCCCTGCGGGACGCCGACCGCCCCCACTGGCCGATGCCCCCGGTCCCCGCCGTCCGCCCCTGACCGCACTTCCACCCACCAGCCGACCCCGTCGAGCCGACCCCTGCCCCGGCCGACCCGCCCGCCGAGCCGACCGCTCCCACGCGACGAGATCGGTGTCCCAAATCCTGAGGGCACCGCAGATCTTGGTACGAAAGGGCCCTTATGGGGGCCCCTATGAGGGCCACTTCCTACCAAGATCTGCGCAGTCCTGACCCGACCCCGCCCTCGGCGGCGTCGATCTTGCACTCGGTGCCCTTTCGTTGCCGGAAATGCACCGCTTGCCGGGGCCGCAAGTGCAAGATCGCGGGGCCGAGGCGGGGGAGGGGGGAGGGGAGAGGGTGGGGTCAGCGGGTGGTGGATTCCTTGCGGGCCTGGTCGGCCAGGTGGGCGGGCATGGGTTCGTGGCGGGCGAACTCGCGGCGGAACGTACCGGTGCCGGCGGTCATCGAGCGCAGCTCGACCGCGTACCGCAGTAGTTCCGTCGCGGGCACCTCGGCGCGGACCAGTGTGCGGCCCTCGGCATCCGGGTCCGGCTCGGTGCCGAGCACCCGGCCGCGCCGCCCGGAGAGGTCGCCCATCACCGCGCCGACCGACGTGTCGGGCACCCGTACGGTGATCTCGTCCACCGGCTCCAGCAGCGTCGGCTGGCCCTTCTCGGCGGCGTCGCGCAGCGCCAGCGCGCCGGCGGTCTGGAACGCCGCGTCGGAGGAGTCGACGCTGTGCGCCTTGCCGTCGACGAGCGTGACCCGCAGGTCCACCACCGGGTAGCCGGCGACCAGACCGCGTTCCATCTGGGCCCGGACGCCCTTCTCGACCGACGGGATGTAGTTGTGCGGGACCGCGCCGCCGACCACCCGGTCGACGAACTCGAAGCCGGCGCCCCGGGGCAGCGGCTCCACCTCGATGTCGCAGACCGCGTACTGGCCGTGGCCGCCGGACTGCTTGACGTGCCGGCCGTGCCCCCGCGCGGCGGCGCCGAACGTCTCGCGCAGCGGCACCCGGACCGGCTCGGTGTCCAGCTCGACCCCGCCGCCGCGCAGCCGGTCGAGCACCACGTCGGCGTGTGCCTCGCCCATGCACCAGAGCACGAGCTGGTGGGTCTCCGGGTTGCGTTCCAGCCGCAGCGTCGGGTCGCCGGCGACCAGCCGGGACAGGTTGCGGGCCAGCGCGTCCTCGTCGGCCCGGCTGCGCGCCGTGATCGCCACCGGCAGCAGCGGTTCCGGCATCTCCCAGGGGGCGATCAGCAGCGGGTCGTCCTTGGCGGAGATGGTGTCGCCGGTCTCCGCGCTGCCCGACTTGGTGATCGCGCACAGGTCACCGGCGACGCAGGCGGCCACCTCGCGCAGCGTCGCGCCGAGCGGGCTGTAGACGTGACCGACCCGCTCGTCGGCGTCGTGGTCGGGGCGGCCGCGCTCGGCCATGCCGTGACCCGACACGTGGATCACCTGGTCGGGGCGGAGCGTGCCGGAGAAGACGCGTACCAGCGAGACCCGCCCGACGTGCCTGTCGACTGTCGTCTTGACCACCTCGGCGACCAGCGGGCCGTCCGGGTCGCAGGTCAGCGGCGGGCGGGGTGAGCCGTCCACGCCGGTGACCGCGGGCAGGTCGTGCTCCAGCGGCGACGGGAACGCCGCGACCAGGCCGTCGAGCAGCGCGTCCAGGCCGACGCCGGTCTCCGCGCAGACGGGCACCACTGGATAGAAGTGGCCCCGGGCGACGGCGGTCTCCAGGTCGGTGATCAGCACCTCGGGGTCGATCTCCTCGCCGCCGAGGTAGCGGTCCATCAGGGTCTCGTCCTCGCTCTCCGCGATGATCCCCTCGATCAGCTCGTTGCGGGACTCCTGGATGGCCGGCAGGTGCTCCGGGTCCGGCTCGCGCACCGCCGCCGGCAGCCCGGCGGAGTAGTCGAACACCCGGCGGGTGATCAGCCCCATCAGGCCGGCCACCGACTCGCCGTCGTCGCCGAGCATCGGCAGGTAGAGCGGGAGCACGTTGTCGCCGAAGACCCGCTGGCACAGCGCCACCGCCTCGTCGAAGTCGGCCCGCGGGTGGTCCAGCCGGGAGACCGCCACCGCCCGGGGCATGTCGACGGCGGCGCACTCCTCCCAGAGGGCGGCGGTGGCGGCGTCCATGCCGTCCACGGCGGAGACCACGAACAGGGCCGCGTCGGCGGCGCGCAGCCCGGCGCGCAGCTCGCCGACGAAGTCGCCGTAGCCCGGCGTGTCCAGCAGGTTGACCTTGACGTCGCGGTGCACCAGCGGGGCGCAGGCGAGGCTCACCGAGCGCTGCTGGCGTACGGCGGCGGGGTCGTGGTCACAGACTGTGGTGCCCTCGGTGACGGCGCCGGCGCGACTGATCGTGCCGCTGGCGGCCAGCAGCGCCTCGACCAGCGTGGTCTTGCCGGCGCCGGAGTGCCCGACGAGCACCACGTTGCGGACCCTGCCGGGCTCGGTCACCACCGGCGCGCCGCCGGTGACACCCTTCTCGTTCTTCTGCGCCATCGCGGCGCACCTCCCTCAACCGGTGGTGGTGGCGACCGCCGCGGGCGACGGGGAGCGGACCCGGGACGGGCGCCGCGGCGATATCTTCCGGTGATCTGCTGCCGGATGCGAACGCGGACCGGTGATCCGGTGAACTGGCTCACCTCCTGGCTCGATCTCACACCCGCGCGGGTGCCGGCACAAGGGCCGTCGGGCGGGTCGCACGCCCGGCTGTGTCCCCGGCCGTTGCGGGCCGTTATCGTGGGACCGCCATGGCGAAGATCTTCCAAGTGACGGCCCGCGCGGGCATGACCCGCGTCGTGGAGCCGATCGCCCGTACGCTGCTGCGTGCGGGCGTGTCCCCCAATGCGGTCACCGTGACCGGCACCCTCGGCGTGCTCGCCGGCGCGCTCGGCTTCGGCGCGCGCGGCCACCTGGTCGCCGGCGCGCTGATCGTCACGGTCTTCGCTCTCACCGACCTGCTCGACGGCACGATGGCGCGGATGAGCGGCGGGTCCACCCGGTTCGGGGCGTTCCTCGACTCGAGCATGGACCGGATCGCCGACAGCGCGGTGTTCGGCGCCGTCGCGTACTGGCTGGCCACCGAGCACGACTACTCGGGCGTGGCGGCGGCGCTGATCTGCCTGGCCGCGGGTGGGCTCGTCTCCTACGTCAAGGCCCGCGCCGAAGGGCTCGGGATGACCTGCAACGTGGGCATCGCCGAGCGCACCGAGCGGCTGCTCATCGTCGGCGTCGGCGGCCTGCTCACCGGCGTCGGCGTCCGGCACGCGCTGGAGATCGCGCTCTGGCTGCTCGCCGCCGTCTCGATCTTCACCGTGGGGCAGCGGATGGCGCACGTCTACCGCCAGGCCCAGCGGGTCGGCGCCGAGTGAACCTCACCGAGGCGGGCTTCGTCGCGGGCTGGCGCCTGGTCCGGGCGCTGCCCCGGCCCGTCGCGGCGGCGGCCTTCCGGATGGGCGCCGACCGCGCCCACCGCAAGGACGGCGGGGGTACGCGCCGGCTGCGCGCCAACCTGCGCCGGGTGGTCGGACCGGAGATGCCCGACGCGGAACTGGACGCGCTGGTGCGCGAGGGCTTGCGCTCGTACGCCCGGTACTGGATGGAGGCGTTCCGGCTGCCCGGCCTGAGCCGGGCGGACATCCTCGCCGGGTTCCGCCTGGACGGGCAGGAACTGCTCGCCGCCGACGTGGCGGCCGGGCGGGGGGCGGTGGTGGCGCTGCCGCACGCCGGCAACTGGGATGCGGCCGGTGCCTGGGTGGCGGCCACCGGCTGGCCGATGACGACTGTGGCGGAACGGCTTCCGGACGGCGTCTACGAGCGGTTCGTCGGGTTCCGGGAAGGGCTGGGCATGGAGATCCTGCCCAACCAGGGCGGCCCGCGTCCCGCGTTCGACGTGCTGGTGGATCGGCTGCGCGCCGGTTACGTGGTGCCCCTGCTCGCCGACCGGGACCTGTCGGCCCGGGGCGTCGAGGTGGACTTCTTCGGCGGCCGGACCCGGATGCCGGCCGGGCCGGCGCTGCTGGCCATCCGCACAGGCGCACCGCTCTACGTGGCCTCGATGTGGTACGAACCGGACACCGCGTGCGCGTCGCTCGAGGGTCCGCTGCCGCTGCCGGACCCGGACAGCGCCCCACTCGACGCGCGGGTGCGCGCGGTGACGCAGCGGATTGCCGACGGTCTGGCGGCGGGCATCGCCCGGCATCCGCAAGACTGGCACATGTTGCAACGGATGTGGCTGGACCAGGGCCGGGACGGCACGCCCGCGTCGGCGCAGCCGTCGGCCACCACCGGGACGGTCTAGGGGGACGCCATGCGGATCGGCATCGTGTGCCCGTACTCCTTCGACGTGCCGGGCGGCGTGCAGAACCACGTCATGGACCTGGCCGAGGCGCTGCTCGGGCTCGGTCACGAGGTGAGCGTGCTGGCACCCGCCGACGAGGACTCGGCGCTGCCCCCGTACGTGGTGTCGGCCGGCCGGGCGGTGCCGCTGCCGTACAACGGTTCGGTGGCCCGGATCGCGTTCGGCCCGGTCTCCACCGCCCGGGTGCGGCGCTGGATCACCCGGGGCGACTTCGACGTGCTGCACGTGCACGAGCCGCTCACGCCGAGCCTGTCGATGCTGGCGGTGCTCTGCGCGCGCGGCCCGGTGGTGGCCACCTTCCACACCGCGATGACCCGCTCCCGGGTGCTGTCGGCCGCGCAGGGCGCGCTCCAGATCGTGCTGGAACGGATCACCGCCCGGATCGCGGTCAGCGCGCTGGCCCGCAAGGTGCAGGTCGAGCACATGGACGGCGGCGCGGTGGAGATCCCGAACGGGGTGGCGGTGGCGAAGTTCGCCGGGGTGCCGCCGCTGCCGGGCTGGCCGGGGGAGTGCGCCCCGGGCACCGGCGGCACGCTGGGGTTCCTGGGCCGGTTCACCGAGCCGCGCAAGGGCTTCCCGATCCTGCGGGACGCGTTCGTCGCGCTCGCGCCGCACCGCCCCGGGCTGCGTCTGCTGGTCGCCGGGCCTGGTGACGCCGACGAGCTGTACGGGCGGTTCCCGGCCGGCCTGCGCGACCGGGTCACGTTCCTCGGCCTGGTCTCCGAGGCGGACAAGGCACGCATGCTGCGCAGCGTGCACCTCTACGTGGCACCGAACACCGGAGGGGAGTCCTTCGGGATGATCCTCACCGAGGCGCTGGCCGCCGGCACCACGGTGGTCGCCAGCGACCTCGACGCGTTCCGCCGGGTGCTCGACGGCGGGCGGGCCGGGTGGCTGTTCCCGACCGGCGACGCGACCGGGCTGGCCGCCGCGCTGTCCGAGCTGCTCGACGACGACGGCCGCCGCGCCGGGCTGACCGCCTGCGGCGACCAGGTGGTGGCGAATTTCGACTGGCCCGTGGTTGCCCGCCGCGTTCTGGAGGTATACGCAGCCGCGATCGAGGCCACCGACGGCCGGGTCATGGACCAGGAGTGGGCGGGACTGGGCTGACCGCTGTGGCCGCCGCGGCCGCTGTGACGAGCGCGTCGACCGGTGCGAGCGCCGGCCGGCCGGGATGAGGAGCAGCACTACGATGCCGGGCATGTGGTGGGTGGTGGGCGCGGTCGTGGTGCTCGGGCTGCTCTCGGCGTACCTGATCTGGACCTCCGGGCGGGTGCAGCGGTTGCAGGTCCGCGCGGACTCGGCGGCCCGCGCGCTGGACGCGCATCTGCTGCGCCGCGCGGCCGCCGCCGCGGTCCTGGCCGAGCAGCGGTACGGCGTGGAGCTGTACGCCGCCGCCCGGATCGCGCTGGACGCCGTGCCGGAGGAACGCGAGGCGGCGGAGAACGACCTGACCCGGCAGCTGCGCGCGGTGCGGCTGGACCCGGACGACCCGGCCTGCGCGGCGGTGATCGCGGCGAGCCGGCGGCTGGCGCTGGCCCGGCAGGTGCACACCGATCTGGTCCGCGACGCCCGCTCGGCGCGCGGGCGTCCGGTGGTGCGCCTGTTCCGGATGGGACGCGGGCGGGAGTGGCCGCGCTACTTCGACATCGACGATCCCACGCTGGCGTCGCACGCGGACGTGACCACCGGCTGATCCACCGGCCGTGACCGGGGCCACACGGCAGGCCACCGGGGGTTCGATTGGCGCTCGGACCGGCGCCGCGCCGGTCGTAGCATTCCTGCGCAGTCACCTCCCGAGTGCGCCGAGGAGCGATGTCCCGTGTCTGAATCCGCAGCCCCGACCGCCGCCACCGCCGTCGGCACCGCCCGCGTCAAGCGCGGCATGGCCGAGATGCTCAAGGGCGGTGTGATCATGGACGTGGTCACCCCCGAGCAGGCGAAGATCGCCGAGGACGCCGGCGCGGTGGCCGTGATGGCCCTGGAACGCGTGCCTGCCGACATCCGCGCGCAGGGCGGCGTGTCCCGGATGAGCGACCCGGACATGATCGACGGCATCATCCAGGCCGTCTCGATCCCGGTGATGGCAAAGGCCCGCATCGGTCACTTCGTCGAGGCGCGGATCCTCCAGGCGCTCGGCGTCGACTACGTCGACGAGTCCGAGGTGCTGACCCCGGCCGACTACGCCAACCACATCGACAAGTGGGCGTTCACCGTCCCGTTCGTGTGCGGGGCGACGAACCTGGGTGAGGCGCTGCGCCGGATCACCGAGGGCGCCGCGATGATCCGCTCGAAGGGCGAGGCGGGCACCGGCGACGTCTCCAACGCCACCACCCACATGCGGAGGATCCGGCAGGAGATCCGCCGGCTCCAGACGCTGCCCGACGACGAGCTGTACGTCGCGGCCAAGGAGCTGCAGGCCCCGTACGAGCTGGTCAAGGAGGTCGCCGAGCTGGGCAAGCTGCCGGTCGTGCTGTTCACCGCCGGTGGCATCGCGACCCCCGCCGACGCGGCCATGATGATGCAGCTCGGCGCGGAGGGCGTCTTCGTCGGCTCGGGCATCTTCAAGTCCGGCAACCCGGCCCAGCGGGCCGCGGCGATCGTCAAGGCGACCACGTTCCACGACGACCCGGACGTGCTCGCCAAGGTGTCGCGCGGGCTGGGCGAGGCGATGGTCGGCATCAACGTCGACGAGATCCCCCAGCCGCACCGCCTCGCCGAGCGCGGCTGGTGAGCGCAAGGAAGGGCCCCCTGTTAACGCCTGCGGTAGAGGCGGGGCCCCCTCTTAACACCCCGGAGGAGCATCGTGGCCGTACCGGTGATCGGCGTGCTCGCGCTTCAGGGCGACGTACGCGAGCACGTCGCGGCGCTGACCGGCGCGGGCGCCGACGCCCGGCCGGTGCGGCGCCCGGGCGAGCTGGACGCGGTCGACGGCCTGGTGGTGCCCGGCGGCGAGTCGACCACGATCAGCAAGCTGGTGGACATCTTCGAGATGCGCGAGCCGATCGACAAGCGGATCGCCGCCGGCATGCCGGTCTACGGCTCCTGCGCCGGCATGATCATGCTGGCCGCGCGGGTGCTGGACGGCCGACCCGACCAGCGTGGCTTCGCGGGCGTCGACATGACGGTGCGGCGCAACGCGTTCGGCCGTCAGGTCGACTCGTTCGAGGCGCCGGTGGCGCTCACCGGCGTCGACGGCGGCCCGTTCCACGCCGTGTTCATCCGCGCGCCCTGGGTCGAGCGCGTCGGCCCGGACGTCGAGGTGCTCGGCCGGGTGACCGACGGCCCGGCCGCGGACCGGATCGTCGCGGTACGGCAGGGCAACCTGCTGGCCACCTCGTTCCATCCGGAACTGACCGGTGACCTGCGCCTGCACCGCCACTTCGTGGAGCTGGTCCGGGCCGCGTCCTGACCACCCGATCTGCCGTGCTTGTGCCGGTTCGGGCGACCTGGGGCGGGCCGGTGCCGTGCGGCGCGTGACAGCCACCCGCCGCGCGCCGGTAGGATTGCCGAGATTCGGCAGGGCCATCAGCCCGCCGCGGCTCCCAGCAGAGATCACGGCACCTCGGCGTCGGCGTGAGCCGGCGGGGGAGCGGGGCGTGTGGTGCGGTCGATGCAGACGGCGGGTAGCAACGGAGGTAACAGATGTCCGGCCACTCAAAGTGGGCGACGACCAAGCACAAGAAGGCGGTCATCGACGCCAAGCGCGGCAAGATGTTCGCCAAGCTGATCAAGAACGTCGAGGTGGCCGCCCGTACCGGCGGTGGTGACCCGGCCGGCAACCCGACTCTCTACGACGCCATCCAGAAGGCGAAGAAGAACTCGGTCCCGAACGACAACATCGACCGCGCGGTCAAGCGCGGCTCCGGCCTGGAGGCCGGCGGCGCCGACTGGCAGACCATCATGTACGAGGGCTACGGCCCGAACGGCGTGGCGATGCTGATCGAGTGCCTCACCGACAACCGCAACCGGGCGGCGACCGAGGTGCGCACCGCGCTGACCCGCAACGGCGGCTCGCTGGCCGACGCGGGCTCGGTGTCGTACATGTTCTCCCGCAAGGGCGTCGTGATCGTCCCCAAGGCCGGCACCAGCGAGGACGACGTGATGATGGCCGTCCTCGACGCGGGCGCGGAGGAGGTCAACGACCTCGGCGAGGCGTACGAGGTGGTCTCCGAGCCGGGTGACCTGGTCGCGGTCCGCACCGCGCTGCAGGACGCCGGCATCGAGTACGAGTCGGCCGAGTCCTCCCTCATCCCCAGCGTGAACGTGCCGCTGGACGAGGAGGGCGCACGCAAGATCTTCAAGCTGATCGACGTGCTGGAGGACTGCGACGACGTGCAGAACGTCTTCGCCAACTTCGACGTCTCCGACGAGGTCATGGCCGCCGTCGGCTGACCCCGCCCGACGTGCCGAGCGCCGGCCACCCCGTGATCGGGTGGCCGGCGCTCCGCGTCTCGCGTGGTCAACTCCGCGTCTCGCGTGGTCAGCCGATCGGCTCGCGCTGCCGCCACGCCGTCCGTACCGAGGTCCGCCCGTTGGTGCGCAGCAGCGAACCCTCGTAGATCCGGGCCCCGGCGAGCAGGAACCCGGCCGCCGCGAGCAGCAGCAGCGCCAGCGACACGAACGGCTCCCACGTGGCCGCGTCGCCGGTGAACAGCCGTACCGGCATCGCGGTCGGCGCGGAGATCGGCAGGTAGGACAGGATCCGCATCGCGGCGGCGTTGTCGTTGAGGAACACCACCGCGAAGAACGGCGCCATCACGGCGAGCTGCACCGGGGTGGACGCCCCGGCGATGTCCTCCTGGCGGTTCACCAGCGCCCCGGCGGCCGCCCACATCGCCGCCAGCAGCAGGAAACCGCACAGGAAGAACGGCACGAACCAGCCGATCGCGGGTGCGATCAGGCCGAGCAGGTCGCCGCCGTCGGTCAGGCGCATGCCGATCAGCGCGACGGCCGCGATCAGGGTGATCTGTCCCAGCGCCAGCGCGCCCGCCGCGAGGATCTTGCCGGCCAGCAGCGCCCGGGCCGGCACGGCGGCGACCAGGATCTCCACGATCCGGGTCTGCTTCTCCTCGGTGACGCTCTGCGCGATCTGCAACCCGAACGTCTGGGACATGAAGAAGAAGACGAACGCGAAGGCGAACGGCACCAGGTAGCCGACGAGCGGATCCACCGCGTCCGGGTCCAGCAGCTTCACCTGCGGGGCCGCGCTGAGCGCGGAGACCACGTCGTCCGGGGCCCGCTCGTCGGCGACCACGACCGGACCGGCGACCACCGCGGCGTCCGCGTCGCCGTCGCGTACCGCCTGTTCGGCGGCGCCGTCGTCGGCGACGAGCATGACGTCCAGCCCGGCCGCGCGCAGCGGATCGGCGCCGGCCGCGGTCACCGCGACCGTGGACGGACCGCTGCTCATCAGCGCCGGCACCACAGTGGCGACGACGGCGAGCAGCAGGAAGATAAGCGTGCTGTAGAGGAACGTCTTGTCGCGGATCTTGACCTTGATCTCGCGGGCCGCGACCAGCCGGGTGGCCTGGAACGTGTTCACTGGTTGACCTCTCGGAAGATCTCGGCGAGGGACGGGGTGACCGGGCCGAACGCGCGGACCGGGCCGCGCTCCAGCGCCGCGCGCAGCACCGCCTGGTCGTCGGCGGGCGGGTCCACCTCGAACACGGCGCGCGCGCCGTCGAGGTCGACAAGCCGCACGCCGGGCTGGTCGCGCAGCCAGCCGGCGTCGCCGTCGACCACGAGCGAGAACCGGGGCAGGGTGTACGCGGCGCGCAGCTCCTCGCGGGCGCCGGCGGCCCGGATCGTGCCGCCCGCGATGAGCACCAGGTCGTCGCAGAGCCGCTCCACCACGTCGAGCTGGTGGCTGGAGAACAGCACCGGCGCTCCGGCGGCGGCGCGCTCCCGCAGCACCGCCACCACCATGTCGACGGCGAGCGGGTCGAGCCCGGAGAACGGCTCGTCCAGGATCAGCACCTCCGGGTCGTGCACCAGCGCGGCGGCGATCTGCGCGCGCTGCTGGTTGCCGAGCGACAGCGTCTCCAGCAGGTCGTCGGCCCGCTCGCCCAGACCGACCCGCTCCAGCAGCGCGTCGGTACGCCGGCGCGCACCTGCGGCGTCCAGCCCGTACAGGCGGCCGAGGTGGACCACCTGCTCGCGGGGCGTCATCTTGGGATAGAGGCCGCGTTCCTCCGGCATGTAGCCGAACCGGGCCCGGGCCTCGCGGGTGAGCGGCCGCCCCCGCCATGTCACCTGCCCGGCGTCCGGGGCGAGCACGCCGAGAACGATCCGCATGGTGGTGGTCTTGCCGGCGCCGTTGCCGCCGACGAATCCGGTCATGCGCCCGGCGGTCACGTCGAAGGAGACGTCCTTGAGCACCTGACGGCCGCCGAAGCTGCGGTCGACGCCGTCGAGGCGGAGCACGCTGGTCATGATCCCGACGCTACGGCCGGCCGTCGCTCCCGTCGTCCCACCGTGGGGCGATCACGAGGTCCGTCGCGTGGGGGACGGGCGTCATCCCCCGGGCCGCACCACGCCGTGCTCGTACGCGAACACCACCGCCTGCACCCGGTCGCGCAACCCCAGCTTCGCCAGGACGCGGCTGACGTGGGTCTTCACCGTCGCCTCGCCGACGCGCAGGACGTCCGCGATCTCGGCGTTGCTGGCCCCGCTCGCGACCAGCTCCAGCACCTCCCGCTCGCGCGGGGTCAGGTCCGCCGTCGCCGCGTCGTGCCGGGGGTCCGGCGGCGCCGCGCCGGGCCGGGCGAACGTGGAGATCACCCGCCGGGTGAGCGACGGCGCGATCAGCCCTTCGCCGCGCGCCACCACCCGCACCGCCTCGACCAGGTCCTCCGGGGTGCCGTTCTTGAGCAGGAAGCCACTCGCCCCGGCCCGCAGCGCGGCGAACAGGTAGTCGTCGTGGTCGAACGTGGTGAGGATCAGCACCGCCGGGCCGCCCGGCGTCGCGTCGGCGGTGATCCGGCGGGTGGCCTCCAGCCCGTCGAGGACGGGCATCTCCACGTCCATCAGCACCACGTCCGGCCGCAGCGCGGTCGCCATCGACACGGCACGCTGCCCGTCGGCGGCCTCGCCGACCACCTCGATGTCGTCCTCCACCTCCAGGATGACCCGGAAACCGGTCCGGACCAGGTGCTGGTCGTCGACGAGCAGCACCCGTACCGGCGCGGTCACGCCGCCCGCCCGGTGGCCTCGACCGGCAGCGGCATGCGGGCCCGGACCCGGAACCCGCCGCCGGGGCGTGGCCCGGCCTCCACCTCACCGCCGTGCGCGGCGACCCGTTCCCGCATGCCGATCAGGCCGAGCCCGGCCCCGGCGGCCGGCGCGCCGCCGTGCCCGTCGTCGCTCACGTCGATCTCCAGTTCCCTCGCCAGATAGCGGATGCGCACGTCGAGCGTGGTCGCGTGGGCGTGCTTGACCACGTTCGTCACCGCCTCCTGCACGATCCGGTACGCCGCCTGCGACACCGAGCGCGGCAGCGGCACCGGCTCGCCGTACACCCCGAGTTCGGCCCGCAGCCCGGTCTCCCGGGCCCGGTCCACGAGCGCGCGGACGTCCTCGATGCCGGCGGTGTCCTCCGGCGCGGCGGCCGCGCCGGCCGGGTCGCGCAGCACACCGAGCATCCGGCGCAGCTCGTCGACCGAGGTGCGGGCCGTCTCCTCGATCGCGGCCAGCGCGGTACGCGCCTTGTCCCGGTCGCGGTCGAAGACACGCCGGCACGCGGCGGCCTGCACGCCCATCACCGAGACGTGGTGGGCCACCACGTCGTGCAGCTCCCGGGCGATGCGGACCCGCTCGCCCATCACCGCGCGCTCGCGCGCCTCGGCCTGTGACCGGCGCAGCTGCTCGGCCTGCTCCCGCAGTTCGTGCCGGCGGCGGGCGGCCACCCAGGCGGTCTGCCCGGAATAGTAGGCGAACCCGAAGAACAGCACGTTGTAGAACACCCCGTTGACCACCGCCGCGAGTACCGGCGGCACCGGGCCGGCGGCGTCGGCGAAGGAGGCCGCCGAGATCTGGTCGGCCCGCAGCGCGAGCGACAGCGCGAGCCAGCCGAACATCGCCACGATGATGCCGGCGCGCAGCCGCCCGGCCAGCCGCCGGTCGGCGCCCCACGCGCCGAGCGTGAACAGGGCGGCGAACAACGCGCCCGAGGGGAGCTGGGCGAGCGGCACCGCCCGTGCCTGCCCGGCGATGAACGCGATCGAGACGAGCACCGCGACGGTGGCGGGCCACCGCCGCCGTACGGTGAGCGGGGCGGTCACCGCCACCGTCCACCAGACCTGCTCGCCGAGGCTCGGCGGCGGCCCGAGCAGGAAGGCCCCGGTGCTGTGCGCCAGCGTCAGCTCGAACAGGGCCAGCACGGTGACCGCGAGCCCGACCCAGAGGTCGGCGCGCAACTGCGCGGCGGTGGGAACCGGCCGGCGCCAGGCGGTGGTGGTTGCGGTGCTCACCGTACGACCATGCCACCGCCGCGCCCGGTGCGGTGCCCGGGGCGTAATCGGGTGGGCCGGACGACAACCGCGACGTAGCCTGCCGGGGTGTTCGTGCCCGATCTGCCGTTGCGCACCGAGCGCCTGGTGCTGCGCGCCTTCACCGCCGACGACCTCGCGGTGGTCCGGGACTACCGGGGCCGCCCGGAGGTGACCCGCTACCTCTACCACCAGCCGTACGACGACGCCGCCGCCCGCGCCGCCATCGAGCGGCTGGTCCGGCGGACCGCGCTGCGTGCCCCCGGCGACGTGCTCAATCTCGCCGTGACGCTGGCGGGCACCGGCGAGTTCGCCGGGGACGTGCTGCTGAGCTGGACCAGCGGGGAGCACCGGCAGGGCGAGATCGGGTACGTGGCGCATCCCGCGCACACCGGCCGGGGGTACGTCACCGAGGCGGCCCGGGAACTGCTGCGGATCGGCTTCGACGGGCTGGGGCTGCACCGGATCGTCGGCCGGCTGGACGCCCGCAACACCGCGTCGGCCCGGGTGCTGGAGCGGCTGGGCATGCGCCGGGAGGCGCACCTGCGGGAGAACGAGTTCGTCAAGGGGGAGTGGACCGACGAGGTGGTCTATGCGGTGCTGGCCCGCGAGTGGCGGGCGGCGACCTGAGCGGCCGCCGGACGCGGGCCCGGCACGACGGCCGGGCCCGCCGCCCTCAGCAGCAGCAGCCCTGCCGGAACCCCCGCTCGACGTACGACGCCAGACCGGCCTCGTAGTAGCCGGCCCCGGGCCGGATCGGGTGGTCGCTGAACAGCTCGACCCGCGACCCGAACCGGACCAGGTACGCCTCGGCGTCACCCGCGTCGTTGCGGATCATGCTGCCGCGCGGTCCGTAGACGTGCTCCAGCTCGGCGAAGGACATCCCGACCGACCCGCCGGCCGGGGAGCGCGGCGGCGCGGTGGCCGTGCCCACCGACACGAGCCGGCCGTCCCGGAAGGCCAGCAGGATCGCGCCGGCCCAGGAGCCGGTGACACCGGCGTGCACGACTCCGGGGCAGCCGGGCGCCGTCCAGTCGATCAGGCCGGCCGCGACGAGCCGGTCCAGCCGGGCGCCGATCCGGAACGGGCCGGCGCCCCGGACACTGAGCACCGCGTTCTCCGGGACCGCCGACCGGGCGCGCACCGGCGTGCCGGCATCGCCACCGGTGGCCGCCGTGCGCACCGGTGCGGCGGAGGCGGCCGGTGCGGCGACCGGCACGGCGGCGGCCAGCGCCAGTAGAGCGGCGAGGACGGTGGACGCGAGACGGTTCATGGTGGATCTCCTTCCGTCGGGTTCTCCTGTCCTGTTGGTCTCCGGCCGCGGCGGTTCGGTTCGGTGGATCGTCTACCGTCGACGTGGTGGCCCGGGTGGCGGTCCCGGAGGTGGTGCGGTGATCACGCCGACGTGGATCGGGGCGTACCGGGTGGAGCGCCTGCTCGGCACGGGGTCCTTCGCCACGGTCTGGCTCGCGTACGACCCCGCCCTCGCCGGCCGGGTGGCGGTCAAGGTGCTGGCCGAGAACTGGAGCCACGACCTGCGGGTGCGGGAACGGTTCCTCGACGAGGCCCGGCTGCTGCGGCGGCTGGACCACGACCGCCTGGTCCGGGTGCACGCCGTGGGGGAGCTGCCCGACGGCCGCCCGTACGCCGTGCTGGCCTGGGCCGACGGCGGCAGCCTGCGGGACCGGCTGGCCCGGGGCCCGCTGCCGGTGACGGAGGCCCTGTCGGTGCTGGACGAGATCGCGGCCGGGGTGGCGGTGCTGCACCGGCACCGGGTGGTGCACCGGGACCTGACACCGAGCAACGTCCTGTTCCACTCCGGCCCGGACGGTGAGCGGGTGCTCATCGCCGACCTGGGGCTGGCCAAGGCGCTCGCCTCCGCCTCCGGGCTGACCGCCCGGGCCGGCACGCCCGGCTACATGGCGCCGGAGCAGGACGACCCGCTGGCGGTGGTCGACACCCGCGCCGACGTGTTCGGACTGGGCCGCCTGGGACTGCGGCTGCTCGGCCGGGCGGGCCCACCGGGCGGGCCGGTCGAGCAACGGCCGGCCGGTTCACGCCTGCGTCCCGGGGTGCCGGCCGCCGTGGACGCCGTGCTGCGGACCGCCACCGCCGTACGCCCGGCCGACCGCCACCCGGACGCGGACGCGTTCCGGCGGGCGCTGCGGCGCGCGGTGGCGGGTGGGCCCGCCCCGCCCCCGCCCCGGCGGGCACCGCGCCCGGTGCCGGCCGTCGCCGCGGTCGCGGTGACGCTCGCCGTCGCCGTCACGGGCGCGGGGGACGCGATCCACCCCGTTGCGGCCGGTGCGGTGGGCCGCAGCGGGCCGCTGACCGTGCTCCTGCCGTCGGGCTGGCGGGCCGAGGGAACCGGCTGGGCCGGACGGTACGGCGACGACGGCCGCCTCGAACCGGCGCTGGTGATCTCCCCGGACCCGGGGAACTGGGCGGCCGACCCCATGCTGCCCGGCGCGTTCGTCGGTCTCGCCACCGGTGCGGCTCGCCGGACCGGTCCGGCGGCCTTCCTCGCCGGACGGCCGCACGCCGACTGCGTCGCGGCACCGCCGCGGCGTACCCGGCAGGGCGGCGTCGAGTGGACCGTCGTCACGTACACCTGCCCCACCGGCCGCCCGGTGATCGTCGAGGCGGCCGGGCCGGCGACCGGCCGGGCCGGCCTGCTCTACGTCCAGCTCGTCCCGCCGCCGGACGCGGGCGCGGACTTCGTCGACGGCGTGCTCGCCGGGGTACGGGCCGGGTAGGCGGCGCGGTCAGACCACCACCACTGTGATGGGGTACGCCCGCCCGTCCTGCGGGATGGTGACGACGACGGTGCCGGTGCGCACGAACCGGATGTCCACCACGCCGGCCTCGTAGCTCTGCGAGGCTAGATCCTCGCGGTCCACCGTCACCTCACCCGGGCCGATGCCCCGGATACGCA
Organism: Micromonospora sp. NPDC049151; assembly: GCF_040648395.1. Lineage (NCBI taxonomy): Bacteria > Bacillati > Actinomycetota > Actinomycetes > Micromonosporales > Micromonosporaceae > Micromonospora > Micromonospora sp. NPDC049151. Next base: position 133,841 of record NZ_JBEZDP010000005.1, on the reverse strand, counting down.
GGATTCCACCGGCGGCGAAGCAGAGCGACCGCACCAGCGCCAGTTCGGTCTCGGCCAGGATCAGGTCGTGGCGGACCGGCCCGAAGCACGCGGCCGGGGCGGTGGTGCGTACCGGCGGGGCGGGCTTTGTGGTCCGGGGCGCGGCCGGTGGTCGTGGCCGCGTACGCGGGACCGCCGGTCTGCTGCTCGACGGGGCCGGCGTGCTCCCCGGCGGTGCCGGGGTGGGCCCGGGCGGCCTCGCGGTGGTGGGTGGCGCGGCGGCGACGGCGCTTGTCACCGCCGGCCGTGCCGGAAGTGGCGAGACCGGGCGGCCGGCGCAGGCGGGCGTCGCGGCGAGGGCGGCGAGTACGACGAGCGCGACGCCGCCCCGCCGGCGGGCCGGCTCACGCATCGGACAGCCGTAGCCGCAGTTGCCGCCGGGCCTCGTGGATGCGGGACTTGACGGTGCCCTCCGGCACGTCGAGCAGGCCGGCGATCTCCCGGTAGCTCAGCCCGAGCACGTCGCGCAGGGTCACCGCCTCGGCGAGGTCCGGCGGGACCGCGTCGAGCGCGTCCAGCAGGTCGAGCCGGGTGCCGGCGACCACGCTCGTCCGGCGGGGGTCGGGCGGGTCCGGCAGCGGGACCCCGCCGGCCTCCCGCTGCCACCGTCGCCGCAACGTGCGGTAGGTGGAGCGGGCCCGGTTGGCGGTGATCCGGTAGAGCCAGGTGTCGAACGACGACCGCCCCTCGAACCCGGTGATCCCGTGCGCGAGCGCGAGCAGGGCGTCCTGGCAGGCCTCCTCGGCGTCCTGCCGGTGGGGCAGCAGCCGCGCGCACTGCCGCAGCACCTCTGGCCGTACGGCGGCCAGCAGGGCGTCGAGGGCCGTGCGGTCGCCGAGTGCCGCCGACCGGGCCAGCTCGTCCGTGCCGTCGGGGAGGGGCATCAGGGCGTCCCAGTGCTCGCCGGTGGTCCGGACCTCAGGCTATGCCCCGGGTGGCCGGTCCGCCCCGGCTGAGTCGGGCAGCCGACGGCGTCTCGCCCCGGCGCCGACGGCACCGGGGCGAGAGCGAGGTCGCGGGGACCGTAGCCGGGCGTCAGCGGGTGGCGCGTCCGGCCTTGATCGCGCTGTCGATCACATCCCAGATCGCGACCAGCACGACCACCGCGCCCGCCACCCGGGCGAACTCGACGGTGCCGCCGTCGCGCAGCCAGGCGAACCGCTCGACCAGCTCCGGGTTGAGCAGCCGGTCGGTGGCGAGCAGCCAGAGCACCGGGGCGGCGAAGGCCACGTTGAGCACCGCGTTGACCGCCACCAGCGGCCAGGTCCACCGGCCGGACCGGTATTTGGCGATCTCCAGGCCGACGGTGGCCAGCAGCACCACGATCAGGGCCGGCAGCCAGAAGCTCCAGAGCGCCGGGTCGAGCACCGGCATCCGGGAGCCGCCGTCGGTGGTCCAGCGCTGGAAGTGCTGACCGATCAGACCACCGACGGTGGCGAGCAGGAACACCACCGAGGCGATGCTGTCGGAGTGGCTGATCTGCCGCTCCCGGCTCTCCTCGGGGAGCTGGTCGACGGTCCACTCGGGCAGCCCGAGCGGGGTCCGGGTGCGCTCCAGCAGGGCGAACACCAGCGTGACCCAGAACGCGATCTGCACCGCGGTCTGCATCGCGGCCACGACCGCCGTGCCGATCGCCGCGCCCGGCTCGCCGTCGACAAGCGCCTTGGTGAGGCCGGCGAGCACGCCGACGATCGCCGGGATGTACGTGAGCAGCAGCCGCAGCAGCCGCCACCACGTCAGGTAGTAGCGCGGGCCGATGAGTTGCAGGGTGCGGTCGCTGTAGCGGGCCGCGAGCTTCTCCGGATGGCCCAGCTCGGTGAGCACCTCGCGCTCGGCGGAGGCGTGGTCCTGCCCGCCCGAGGTCCGGTCGTCGATCATGTCGGCGATGGAGCCGCGCAGCTCCTCGGCGAGCTCCAGGCGGCGTTGCGCGGGCACGGCCCGCATGGTGGCGGCGACGTAACGGTCGGTCAGGGAACTCATCGTTCCGCTCCTTCGATCAGTTCGGTGACGGACGTCCGCACCGCGGTCATGTCGTCGAGCAGGAGGTTCAGCACGGCGTCGCCGTCGGCGCTGGTCCGGTAGAACTTGCGCGGCCGGCTCTCCTCGGTGTTCCACTCGCTGGTGAGCAGGCCCTGGTCCTCCAGGCGGCGCAGCAGCGGGTAGAGCGTGTTGGCGTCGACCGCGAAGCCGTGCGCGGCCAGCCGTTGCAGCAGGGCGTATCCGTAGTCGGGGCGGCGCAGGGCGACCAGGCTGGCCACCACGACCGTGCCGCGCCGTAGCTCCTGGAGGTGGGTCCGGAGGACCTCGTCGCTGACCATGCTCAACACAATAGTGTGTGTCACACACTATTGCAATAGAGCAGAACGCCGCGTGCCGCACACCTGTCGGTCGGAGAGAGACGGAGCACCCTCGGTGTGGGCGGTGGAGCCCGCAGGGCCGCCTCGGTAGGGTGGGTCGGTCGACTCCGACGCAGCTTGATCCACAACCCGGGGGGCGCCACGCATGGGCGATTCGTTCGCGCATCTGCACGTACACACCGAGTACTCGATGCTGGACGGGGCGGCCCGGCTCAAGGACCTCTTCGCCGAGGCGGCGCGGCTCGGCATGCCGGCGGTGGCGATCACCGACCACGGCAACATGCACGGCGCGAACGACTTCTACAAGCAGGCCATGGACGCCGGGGTCAAGCCCATCCTCGGCGTCGAGGCGTACGTCGCGCCGGAGTCGCGCTTCCACAAGGCCCGGGTCAAGTGGGGGCGCCCCGAGCAGAAGAGCGACGACGTCTCCGGTAACGGCGCGATCACCCACATGACCATGTGGGCGGCCAACCGCGACGGCCTGCACAACCTGTTCAAGCTCAACTCCCGCGCCTCCATGGAGGGCCACTACGTGAAGTGGCCCCGGATGGACATGGAGCTGATCGCCGAGCACGCCGAGGGCATCATGGCCACCACCGGCTGCCCCTCCGGCGCGGTGCAGACCCGGCTGCGGCTGGGCCAGTTCGACGAGGCGCTCAAGGTCGCCGCCGCGTACCAGGACATCTTCGGCAAGGACAACTACTTCCTGGAGATCATGGATCACGGCCTCGACATCGAGCGCCGGGTCCGCGACGGGCTCACCGAGATCGCCCGCAAGCTCGACATCCCGCCGGTGGTCACGAACGACTCGCACTACACCCACGAGGCGCAGGCCGAGGCGCACGACGTGCTGCTCTGCGTACAGACCGGCAGCAACGTGGCCGACCCGAACCGGTTCCGCTTCGAGGGCGGCGGCTACTTCGTCAAGTCCGCCGACCAGATGCGCGCCGTCGACTCCTCCGAACTGTGGCAGCAGGGCTGCCGCAACACGCTGCTGGTGGCCGAGAAGGTCGACCCGGCCGGCATGTTCACGTTCCACAACCTGATGCCGCGGTTCCCGATCCCCGAGGGCGAGACCGAGGAGTCCTGGTTCCGCAAGGAGACCTTCGCGGGGCTCAAGCGCCGCTTCCCGAACGGCATCCCCGAGGGCCACGTCGTCCAGGCCGAGTACGAGCTGGGCGTCATCATCCAGATGGGCTTCCCGTCGTACTTCCTCGTGGTCGCCGACTTCATCCAGTGGGCCAAGAGCCAGGGCATCGCGGTCGGCCCGGGGCGTGGCTCGGCGGCCGGCTCGCTCGTGGCGTACGCGCTGGGCATCACCGACCTCGACCCGATCCCGCACGGCCTGATCTTCGAGCGGTTCCTGAACCCCGAGCGCGTCTCCATGCCGGATGTCGACATCGACTTCGACGAGCGCCGGCGCGGTGAGGTCATCAAGTACGTGACCGACAAGTGGGGCGAGGACAAGGTCGCGCAGATCGCCACGTTCGGCACGATCAAGGCGAAGGCCGCGATCAAGGACTCGGCCCGGGTGCTCGGCTTCCCGTACGCGGTAGGCGACCGGATCACCAAGGCCATGCCCCCGGCGGTGATGGGCAAGGACATCCCGCTGTCCGGCATCTTCGACCCGAAGCACCCGCGCTACGCCGAGGCCGGCGAGATCCGTGGCCTCTACGAGTCCGACCCGGACGTCAAGAAGGTCATCGAGACCGCCAAGGGCATCGAGGGCCTGATCCGGCAGACCGGTGTGCACGCCGCCGGCGTCATCATGTCCGCCGAGCCGATCATCGAGCACATCCCGCTCATGCGGCGCGACTCCGACGGCGTCATCATCACGCAGTTCGACTACCCGACCTGCGAGTCGCTCGGACTGCTGAAGATGGACTTCCTCGGCCTGCGCAACCTGACGATCATCGACGACGCGGTAAAGAACATCCAGCTCAACCACGGCCGGGAGCTGGACCTGCTCGGCCTGCCGCTTGACGACAAGGCGGCGTACGAGCTGCTGGCCCGTGGTGACACGCTCGGCGTGTTCCAGCTCGACGGCGGGCCGATGCGCTCACTGCTGCGGCTGATGAAGCCGGACAACTTCGAGGACATCTCCGCCGTCCTGGCGCTCTACCGGCCCGGTCCGATGGGCGTGGACTCGCACACCAACTACGCGCTGCGCAAGAACGGCCTCCAGGAGATCACCCCGATCCACCCGGAGCTGGAGGAGCCGCTGCGGGAGATCCTCGCGCCCACGTACGGCCTGATCGTCTACCAGGAGCAGGTGCAGCGCGCCGCGCAGATCCTCGCCGGCTACACGCTCGGCCAGGCCGACCTGCTGCGCCGGGCGATGGGCAAGAAGAAGAAGGAGATCCTGGACAAGGAGTTCATCCCGTTCCGGGACGGCTGCCGCGAGCGCGGCTACTCCGACGAGGCCATCCAGGCCGTGTGGGACGTGCTGGTGCCGTTCGCCGGCTACGCGTTCAACAAGGCGCACTCCGCCGCGTACGGCCTGGTCTCCTACTGGACCGCGTACCTCAAGGCGCACTACCCGGCCGAGTACATGGCCGCCCTGCTCACCTCCGTCGGTGACGACAAGGACAAGATGGCGCTCTACCTTTCCGAGTGCCGCCGGATGCGCATCCAGGTGCTCCCGCCGGACGTCAACACCTCGGCCGGGCCGTTCACCCCGGTCGGCAAGGAGATCCGCTTCGGCCTCGGCGCGGTGCGCAACGTCGGCGCGAACGTGGTCGCCTCGATCATGCGCTGCCGCGAGGAGAAGGGCGACTACGCCGACTTCTACGACTTCCTGTCCAAGGTCGACGCCGTGGTCTGCAACAAGAAGACGATCGAATCGCTGATCAAGGCCGGGGCGTTCGACGTGCTCGGCCACCCGCGCAAGGGCCTGCTCGCCGTGCACGCCGACGCCATCGACGCGTACGCCGACGTCAAGCGCAAGGAGGCGGTCGGCCAGTACGACCTGTTCGGAGCCGGCTTCGGCGAGGCGGAGACCGGCGGCACCACCACTGTCATGCCGGTCATCGGCGAGGGGGAGTGGGACAAGCGCGACAAGCTCGCGTTCGAGCGCGAGATGCTCGGCCTGTACGTCTCCGACCACCCGCTGTTCGGCCTGGAACATGTGCTCGGTGCCGCAGCCGACACCACCATCGCCGCGCTGTCCGAGGAGGGCACCGTGCCCGACGGCGCGGTGGTCACGCTGGCCGGCATCCTCTCCGGCGTGCAGCGCCGAGTCACCAAGCAGGGCCGGGCGTGGGCGTCGGCCACCCTGGAAGACCTGGCCGGCGGCGTGGAGACGCTGTTCTTCCCGAACACGTACGAGGTGATCGGGCAGTACATCGCCGAGGACGCCATCGTGGTGGTCAAGGGCCGGGTGGACCGGCGCGACGACACCCCGCGCATCATGGCGATGGACATGTCCATGCCGGATGTCAGCAGCACCCCGGGGAGCAAACCGGTCACGCTCACCATCCCGGTGCACCGCTGCACGCCGCCGCTGGTGGAACGGCTCAAGGAGACGCTGGTGCTGCACCCCGGCGACACCGAGGTGCACGTCAAGCTGCTCAACGGCGGCAAGGTGACCACGCTGCGCCTCGGCCCGTTCCGGGTCGCGGCGACCACCGCGCTGATGGGTGACCTGAAGAGCGTGCTCGGCCCGGCCAACGTGAGCTGACCGGGCCGAGCGCCCCGGCACGACGCCGGGCCGGGGGCGGGCGTACCGCTAGACGCGGGTGACGCGGATGGCGTCGGCGATCACGTACCCGGTGCTGCCGGTCCACCGGCTGACACCCACCTTGTTGGCGTCCCCGGCGGCCAGGGTGAAGGTGCCCAGCGAGCGCCACGCGCCGCCGTTCGCCGTCTGGTTCACCGATACCGTCTGGTTGCCGCTGGTGGTCGCCACGATGTACGGCGTGGAGGTGTTGTAGCCGGCGACGGCCGGGTACCAGACCTCCACCCGGTAGGTCGCTGTCGCCGGGATGTTCACCTTGTACCAGGCGGTGTCGCTGGCCGCGACCGGGTTGGCGTACCGGTAGTCCGCGCCGTAGCGCTGCGCCGAGTACGTCGAGGTGCTCCAGTTGGCGCTCGCGGTGAACCGGCCGGCGGTGGTGTTGTCCACGATGGTCGACCAGGCGGTCGGCGGGGGCGTGGTGCCGCCGGTGACGAGCTGCATGTAGTAGGTCCAGTTCCAGTTCGGCCCCGGATCGGTGTGCGTGGCGCCCGGCACCTGGTTGTGCCCGATGATGTTGGTGCGGGTCTTGGGGATGCCGTACTTGTCGCACAGGTAGCGGGTCAACGCCGCCGACGACCGGTACATCGCGTCGGTGTACCAGGAGGCGTTGTCGACGTACCCCTCGTGCTCGATGCCGATCGACTGGGTGTTGTAGGTCCAGTTGCCGGCGTGCCAGGCGATGTCCTTGTCCCGGACCATCTGCGTCACCGCACCGTCGGAGGAGCGGAGCAGGTAGTGCGCGCTGGCGCTGGCGGCGGGGTTCTGGAACCAGCTGATCGAGCCGGAGTAGCTGCCCTGCATGGTGTGGATGACGATGTAGTTGATCGGGTACGCCGACTCACGGCTGGAGGCCGTGTAGTTGGACGAGCTGGCCGGCACCCAGGCCGCCGGGCCGTAGTCGGTGCTCAGGGTGCCGAAGTCGCCGCTGCCCAGCGGCGCGACGTCGGTGTACCGGCCCCGCTCGGGTGCGACCGGACGGCCGGCCACGCTGACCTCGCCGGTGGCGGTGGTCGCGATGAAGCCCCTGGCGAGCAGGTCGTACACGGAGTCGGCGTACAGCCGGGCGGTGGCCGGGTCCGTCGCGCCGCCGTAGCGGGCGATCGGGCCGTACCACTGGTTGACGTCGTCCCGCTGCGCCGCGGTGAGCCCGGCCTCGTCGGCGTACGAGCGCAGGACCGCCGCCGCGCCGGCCACGTTCGCCGCGTCCCGGGCGCGCAGTTCGGCGCGGTCCAGCCGGGTCCGGCGGGCCGCCTCGTCGAGGGTCCGCACCTTCGGGTTGCTGGTCAGGTGCATCACGCCGTATCCGCCGGAGGCGCTGGGCTCGCCGCCGTGGCCGTCCAGGCGGGTCTCGGCGTACCCGAGCGCGGCGAGCAGGTCGCGCGGCACGTCGGAACCGGCGGCGGCCCGGTCGAAGGCGGCGGCGAGCGGCTGCGCGCGGTGCTGTGGCGCTGCCTGGGCCGGCTGACCGGTCAGGCCGATCGTGAGGATCATGGCGCCGCCGAGCAGGGTGCTCACCCGACGCGAGGGTCTCCGAATTGTCACGTCACTCCTCGTCGACTGCATGGGGCGACTGGGCTCCCGTCGCCGGTTCGCCGCACCTTATAGCGTGACGCTCATCAATGTCGATACCTTGCAAAAGAGGGCTTCATCGTGAAGACTTCCTTCAGTTGGGGCGAGATCCCCGGCGCGGTCGCGCCGGCTGCCCGTACCGTCCCGGTGTTGCCCGGCGGGACGCGGCCGGGCAGCATCGTGCGGATGCCGCCCGCCGACCTGCTCCGTGTCCGTGACCTGGTGCCCGACTTCCTGGCCTGCGCCGAGCCGTCCGCTTCGCCGCAGCCGTGGACCTCCCGTTACCTGGCCGGGCATCCGGACGTGCTCCGGGCGCTGCGCCGCGACGGCGACTGGTCCGACGCCGCGCGCGTGGCCGCCGTCCTGGACGGACTCCGCGACAGCGCCGCCGATCTGGCGGCAACCGCCGGGACGGTACGCGCGCTGCTGCCCGGCGGCGTCGCGGCGGTGGCCGGTGCGCTGGGCTGGTCCGGCGAGGGCGGGCCGGTCGAGTGCGTGGTGCTGGTCGGGCTGCACCAGGCGAACGGCTGGGCCGGCGAGCTGGACGGCAGGTACGCGCTGTTCCTCGCCGTGAAACAGCTCGGGCCGCCCGAGGACCTCGGCCTGCTGGTGCGGCACGAGGCCGCGCACGTGGTGCACGACGGGCGTGCGGCGATCCGCGACTGGCCCGAGTACGGCGTGGCGAACGCGCTGTTCACCGAAGGGCTCGCCACCCAGGTCAGCGCGGAACTGGATCCCGGGCGGCCGGACGAGGCGTACCTCTGGTTCGGCCGCCCCGGCCACCGCCCCTGGCTCGACGAGTGCCGCCGCCGCTGGCCGGAGATCCTGCGCCGGGTCCGCGCCGACCTCGACGCCACCGACGTGGACCACCACGCCCCGTACTTCCTCATGCGGGACTCGCCGCTCGCAGGTGACCTGCCCAAACGCTGCGGCTACCTGGTCGGCCTGACCGCGGTACGACACCTGCGCCGGCGCCACTCCCTGCGGGACCTGGCCACCTGGCCCCTGCCGAGGGTGCGAACCGAACTGGCCGCAGCCCTCACCGACCTCCCCCCACCCCACCCCGCCCCGCCTGCACGCGCCCCGATCCCGCGATCTTGCGGTTTCGGCCCTGTGGATGGCGGCTTTGCGCCAATTGCCGGGGCGGAAAGTGCAAGATCGCGGGCCGGGGTGGGCCGGGCCGGGCCGGGCCGGGGTGGGCCGGGGCGGGCGGGGGTGGGGGCGGGGTGGGGGCCACGGGGGTGGGATTGGTGGTGCCGGGGGTGGGGTGGGGTGGTTAGCGTCGGGGCATGGAGCTGGAGCAGGCGCAGAAGTTGTGGCAGCCGGAGCCGGGCTGGTTGAACACCGCCACCTACGGGCTGCCGCCCGAACCGGTGTGCGACGCCGTGGAGCGGGTGCTCGCCGACTGGCGGACCGGGCGGGTGTCGTTCGAGGTGTGGGACGAGTCGGTCGGGCGGTCCCGGGCCGCGTTCGCCCGGCTGACCGGTGTGGACGCCGCCGACGTGAGCATCGGCTCCGCCGTGTCGCAGCTGGTCGCGCCGATCGCCGCGAGCCTGCCGGCCGGCGCCTCGGTGGTGGTGCCCGAGGGCGAGTTCACCTCGATCCTGTTCCCCTGGCTGGTCCAGCGGGAGCGGGGCGTGCGGGTCCGCACCGTGCCGCTGGCCGGACTGGCCGACGCGATCGACGCCGGCACCGACCTGGTGGCGTTCAGCGTGGTGCAGTCCGCCGACGGCACCGTGGCCCCGTACGACGAGATCGTCGCGGCGGCCCGGGCGCACGGCGCGTTCGTGGTGGTCGACGCCACCCAGGCGTGCGGGTGGCTGCCGTTCGCGGCGGACCGCGCGGACGCGGTGGTCGTGGGGGCGTACAAGTGGTTGATGTCGCCGCGCGGCGCGGCGTTCGCCTACCTGGCTCCGGCGCTGCGCGAGCGGATACGCCCGGACGCGGCCGGGTGGTACGCCGGAGAGGACCCGCACGCCTCGTACTACGGGACGCCGCTGCGGCTGGCCGACGACGCCCGGCGCTTCGACATCTCCCCGTCCTGGCTGTGCTACGTCGGGGCCGCGCCGGCGCTGGAACTGCTCGCCGACCTCGATCCGGAGGAGGTGCGCGCGTACGACGTGGCGCTGGCCAACCGGTTCCTCGCCGGGCTGGGCCGCCCGCCGGGCGACAGCGCGATCGTCAGCGTGGACGTGCCGGACGCACAGGAGCGGCTGGCCCGCGCCGGGGTGCGCGCGGCGGTACGGGCCGGCCGGGTCCGCGCCTCGTTCCACCTCTACACGACCGAGGCGGACGTGGACCGGGCGATCGAGGCGCTGACCGGCTGACCCGGGGCCGGGAGCGGCCGGAGAACGACCGCAGACCACCCGGAGTACGGCCGGCCCGCCACCGCGCGCCGGCCGTACCTGTGGGTCAGCAGACGGCGAAGGTCGCGGACGTGTAGGAGAGCAGCTCCCACTCCTGGTCCGGGCCGAGGCTCATGTCCCACCTGCCGTCGGTCCGGCGGCCGAGCTGGAAGTAGTCGGTGGCTCCGTCGTAGTAGTACCAGCCCTCGCTCTCCCAGACGCCGAGGCGGGTGGCCGCCCGGGACAGGGTCCTGGCCCCGACGACGCCGTCGGCGACGAGGCCCCGGGCGCTCTGCCACCGCTTCGTGGCGGCCGTCGTCTGCGGCCCGAACCGGCAGTCGACCTCGGAGCGGGTGAGGTAGCCGTCGGCCCACAGGATCATCTGCCACATGGCGACGACGTTGCTGTACGAGCGCGTCGACGCCGAGAACGGGCCCTCGTCGCCCCAGTCGTCCCGCCAGTCGCCGGAACCCGCGATGTACCCCTGACTCACGCTCGCCGAGGCCGGTGCGGCCGAGAGCGCGAGGACTCCGAGCATGGCGGCGGCCGTCGTGAGCGCGACCGCCCTGGTTCGTGTGCGCATGTGCATCCCCTCCAGCTGGTGGTGCCTGTGCCGGGGACACACCCCAGACCTGCGCGTGGTTGCGCAGAGTCAGGATTGAGACACGACGCGTCAGGCCAGATGGCCGCCGATCTTCGTGTATCCGCGCAGCAGGTCCCGGGAGATGATCAGCCGCTGCATCTCGTCGGTGCCCTCGAAGATCCGGTACAGCCGCACCTGCCGGTACCAGCGTTCGATCGGCAGCTCACGGGTGTAGCCCATGCCGCCGTGGATCTGCAGCACCCGGTCCACCACCCGGTTGACCATGCCGGCGCCGTAGAGCTTGCCCATGGAGGAGGCGTGCCGGGGGTCGAGGCCCGCATCGACGGTCCAGGCCGAGCGCAGGATCAGCCAGCGGGCCGCCTCCAGCTCGGTCTCCGAGTCGGCGATCATCCACTGGATGGCCTGGTTGGTGGCGATCGGCGCGCCGAACGTCTCCCGCGTGTTGGCGTGGTCGATGGCCATCTGCAGGGCGCGGTCGGCGATGCCGATGGCGTGCGACGGGATCGTGTAGCGACCCTTGCCGATCCACTCCATGCCGAGCGTGAAGCCCTGCCCGATCTCGCCGAGGATGTTGCGGTGCGGCACCCGTACGCCGTCGAAGATCAGCGAGGCTGGGCCGCCCTCGCCCATGGTCTGGATGAACTCGGACCGCCAGCCCATCGCGCGGTCCACCAGGAACGCCGTCGCGCCGCCGCGGCGGGCGCCCTTCTCCGGGTCGGTCACCGCGACCACGATGGCGAAGTCGGCGTCGTTGCCGTTCGTGATGAACGTCTTCTCGCCGTCGAGGACCCAGTCGTCGCCGTCGCGGCGGGCGCGCAGCTTGATGTTCGCCGCGTCGGAGCCCGCGCCGGGCTCGGTGATGGCGAAGCAGGAGATCCGTTCGCCCTCGATGGTGGGGATCAGGAACTCGCGCTTCTGCTCCTCGGTGGCGTGGAACAGGATGTTGTCGGCCTCGCCGCCGAAGCGGAACGGCACGAAGCTGCGGCCCAGCTCGGTCCAGATCAGCGACTGCATGACAGCCGGGAGGGCCATCCCGCCGTACTCCTCCGGCGTGGCCAGCCCCCAGAAGCCGAACTTCTTCGCCTTGAGCTGGAGTTCGCGCAGCTCGGAGCGGTCCAGGCCGGGCTGGTGGGCGCGCTCGCGGCGCAGCACCTCCGCCTCCAGCGGCATCACCTCACGGGTGACGAACGTGCGAACGGTGTCCCGGATCGCGCGTTCCTCGTCGGACAGTGCGAAGTCCACGGTGCCCCCTCAGGTCGACTGGCTCTAAACTAGCGCTGGAAGTTTTCCCGCGTCCAGACCCGATGTCGAAGGGAGGATGATGACCAGGTGCCCAGACCCCGGCAGGCCCTGCTCACCCGCGATCGGATCGTCGAGACCGCGTTGGCCCTGATCGACGCCGACGGGCTGGACGCGCTCTCGACCCGGCGGCTCGCCGCCGCGCTCGGCGTACGCGGTCCCTCGCTCTACAACCACTTCGCCACCAAGGAGGAGATCCTCGACGCGGTGGCCGACGGCGTCGCGGCAACAGTCGACACCGGCGTCTTCGACGAGTACGACTGGCTTGACGCGCTCGGCCGCTGGGCGCACTCGTACCGGGCCGCGCTGGCCGCGCACCCGAACATCGTGCCGTACCTGGCGCAGGGGCCGGGCCGCCGTCCGGCCGCGCTCGCCATGGCCGACGCGGTCTACGGCGCGCTGGTGCGGGCCGGCTGGCCGCCCGCGCGGGCCACCCACATCGGCGCCGCCATGCGCTACTTCGTGGCCGGGTCCGCGCTCGGCTCGTTCGCCCGCGGCTTCGTCGAGGACCCCTCGCTCTACGCCGCGCACCCGCACCTCAACCAGGCGCACCGGCTCGCCGGCCACCAGCGCAGCGTGGACGAGGGCGCGTTCGCGCTCGGCCTGGACGCGCTGCTGCACGGGCTCGCCGCCGAGTACGCCGCCACCGTCGCCCCGCTGGAACGGGTCGGCGGTCCGGAGTAGCGTAGAAACTCCCACCGCTAGTTTCCCCCGCCCCCGAAGGACGCCATGGATCTCGCCGCCGCCCCGCCCGCCCTGCTGACGCGCCGCCACCTGCACATCGCCGGTGACTGGGTCGACCCGTCGTCGGGCGACACCATCCCGGTGGAGAATCCGGCCACCGCGAGCACCGTCGGCGAGGTGCCCGCCGGCACACCGGCCGACGTGGAGCGCGCGGTCGCCGCCGCCCGCGCGGCGTTCCCCGGCTGGGCCGCCACCGCCCCCGAACAGCGGGCCGCGCACCTCGACCGGCTGCACAGCGCGCTCGCCGCCCGCGCCGACGAGATCGCCCGTACGGTGGCGACCGAGCTGGGCACCCCGCTCAAGCTCGCCACCCGCGTCCAGGCCGGCCTGCCGCTCACCGTGCTGCGGAGCATGGTCGACCTGGCCGCCCGCCCGGCCGCCGAGCACACGGTCGGCAACTCGCTCGTGGTCCGGGAGCCGGTCGGCGTGGTCGGCGCGATCACCCCGTGGAACTACCCGCTGCACCAGGTGGTCGCGAAGGTCGCGCCCGCGCTCGCCGCCGGGTGCACGGTGGTGCTCAAGCCCAGCGAGCTGACGCCGCTGACCGCCTACCTGCTCTTCGACGCGATCGTCGACGCCGGCCTGCCACCGGGAGTGGTGAACCTGGTGCCCGGCACCGGCCCGGTCGTCGGCGAGGCGCTCGCCGCGCACCCCGACGTCGACCTGGTCTCGTTCACCGGCTCCACCGCCACCGGCCGGCGCATCGCCCATCTCGCCGCCGAACGGCTCGCCCGGGTGTCGCTGGAACTCGGCGGCAAGTCGGCGAACGTCATCCTGGCCGACGCCGACCTGCCCACCGCGGTCAAGGTCGGCGTCGGCAACGCGCTGCTCAACTCCGGGCAGACCTGCACCGCCTGGACCCGGATGCTCGTCCACCGCGACCGCTACGCCGAGGCGCTGGACCTGGTCGCGGCGGCGGTGGCCGGCTACCGGCTCGGCGACCCCTTCGACCCGGCCACCCGGCTCGGCCCGCTGGCCTCCGCCGCGCAGGCCCAGCGGGTACGCGACCACGTGGACCGCGCGCTCGCCGACGGCGCCCGGCTCGTCGCCGGTGGCCCGGACGCGCCACTGCCGCCGCAGGGTCACTTCGTCGCGCCCACCGTCTTCGCCGATGTCCACCCGGACAGCGCGCTCGCCCAGGAGGAGGTGTTCGGTCCGGTGCTCGCGGTGATCCCGTTCGCCGACACCGACGAGGCGGTCGCCATCGCCAACAACTCCCGGTACGGGCTGGCCGGCGCGGTCTGGTCCGCCGACTCCGACGCGGCGCTGGCGGTGGCCCGGCGGATGCGTACCGGCCAGGTGGACGTCAACGGCGGCGCGTTCAACCCGCTCGCCCCGTTCGGCGGCTACAAGCAGTCCGGCCTCGGCCGAGAGTTGGGCGCGTACGGCGTGGAGGAGTTCACCGAGCTGAAGGCGATCCAGCGGTGAGGGCGCTCGTGGTGCGCGGCCGGGGCGCCACCCCGGCGGTCGAGGAGGTACGCCTGCCCGCGCCGGGCCCGGGCGAGCTGCGGGTACGCATCCGCGCCGCCGGCATCTGCCACTCCGACCTGGCCATGGTGGACGGCACGCTGGCACCCACGTACCCGCTGGTGCTGGGGCACGAGGCGACGGGCGTGGTGGCCGAGGCCGGGCCGGGCACGACACTGGCGGTCGGCACGCCGGTGGTGCTCAACTGGGCGCCCGCCTGCCGGGAGTGCTGGCACTGCCGGCACGGCGAACCGTGGCTCTGCGCGGCCAACCCCAACCCGTCCACGCCCCGGGGCGAGACGGCCGCCGGTGAGCCCCTGCAGGTCACGCTCGGGCTCGGCGCGCTCGCCGAGGAGGTGGTGGTGCCGCAGCACGCCGCCGTACCGGTGCCGGCCGGGCTGCCGCCGGAGCAGGCGGCGGTGCTGGGCTGCGCGGTGCTCACCGGCGTCGGCGCGGTCCGCAACACCGCGCGGGTCGCACCCGGCGAGTCGGTCGCGGTGATCGGCCTCGGCGGGGTGGGCCTCGCGGTGCTGACCGCCGCGCGGCGAGCCGGCGCGGCGCCGATCCTCGCGGTGGACGTCGTGGAGGCCAAGCGGGACCTGGCGCTCGCCGCCGGGGCCACCGACTTCCTGCGCTCGGACGACCGGCTGGGCAAGGAGATCCGGGCCCGCACCGACGGGCGCGGCGTGGACCACGCGTTCGAGTGCGTCGGCCGGTCCGCCACCATCCGCGCCGCCTGGCGGGCGACGCGGCGCGGGGGAGCGGTCACAGTGGTCGGCATGGGCGGCAAGGACGACCTGCTCAGCCTCTCCGCGCTGGACATCTTCCACTCCGCGCGCACGCTGCGCTCCTCGGTGTACGGCTCGACCGACCCCGATCTGGAGGTGCCGGAGCTGGCCGCCGCGCTCGCCGCCGGCGACCTGGACCTGGGGCCGCTGGTGAGCGGCACGGTGCCGCTGACCGAGGCGCCCGCGGCGCTGGACCGGCTGGCCCGGGGCGAGGGCGCCCGCTGGGTGGTCACCTTCCCGGACTGAGGTTGCCTCGATCAGGGCGGCCCGAGCGCATCCAAGCGGTGCCGTTCCGCCGAATCCCTGGGTAGTGACCGTCTACCCGGGAGGTGCTTCTGGTGACCGAGGCGATGCCCGGCGACGCCGTCGAGGGCGTCCGCAAGCACCTCACGCTCGCCGCGGAGGATCTGGACGGTGACCGGGTGGCCGGGCTGGTCGTCGAGGCCGCCGGGCGGTGGGGCGTGACGGCGGTGTGGGAGCGGGTCTGCGCGCCGATGCTGGCCGCGCTGCCCGGGCACAGCGCGGTCGAGGTGGCGGTGGAGCACGCCTTCTCCGAGGGGATCCGGTCCGGCCTGGACGCGCTGCTGCGGGAGCCGGGGCGGGGGTTGCCGTCCGGGGGGATCCTGCTCGCCGCGGCCGAACAGGAGCTGCACTGTCTCGGCCTGCACGCGCTCGCCGCCGCGCTGCGGGAGGCGAACATGGGCAGCCTGTTCCTGGGCGCTGCCCTGCCCTGGCCGGCGCTGGCCAGTGCGGTGCGCCGCAGCCGGCCGCACACGGTGGTGGTGTGGTCGCAGACTCCGGTGACCGGCCGGGCGTACCGGATGGCCCGGTTCGCGCGGGAGTTCCCGTCGGTGTGGGTGCACAGCGCCGGACCGGGCTGGATCACGCCGCCGGCGGGGCATCTGAGGACCCTGTCCGACGCGCTCACCTCCTGCCGCGCCGCGGCCGGGCGCCGCGCCGCCATGCCCTAGGGGACCCGGACGTGACCTGAGACACACTCGATACGAACCGGTACCGTATCGAAATCCGCTCGCCTACGCTCGGCATGGTTACGAGTCCGACCCGTATCGTATTTCGGCGCGGGTGAACCGGGGGGAGAGCGGCAAGTGGAACCACACGAGAACACGGGACACCCGAGGAGGTGGGTGATCCTCGGGGTGCTGGTGATCAGCCTCCTCGTGGTCGTCCTCGACAACACCATCCTCAACGTCGCGCTGCGCACCCTGGCCGACCCGGTGCACGGCCTCGGCGCCACGCAGGGCGAGCTGGAGTGGGCGATCAACTCCTACACACTGGTCTTCGCCGGGCTGCTGTTCACCTTCGGCGTGCTCGGTGACCGGCTCGGCCGCCGCCGCTTCCTGATCCTCGGGCTGGCGCTGTTCGGCCTGTCCTCGCTGCTGTCCGCGTACGCGCAGGATCCGGGCCAGCTGATCGCGGCCCGCGCGCTGATGGGCGTCGGCGGCGCGGCCATCATGCCGGTGACGCTCTCGATCATCTCCAACGTCTTCGACCCGCGCGAGCGCGCCAAGGCGATCGGCGTCTGGGCCGGCGCGGTCGGCCTCGCGGTGGCGATCGGCCCGGTGCTCGGCGGCGCGCTGCTGGAGCACTTCTGGTGGGGCTCGGTATTCCTGATCAACGTGCCGGTGGTGGCGCTCGGCGTGGTGCTCGTCGCGGCCCTGGTCCCCGAGTCCCGAGACCCGAAGCCCGGCCGGGTCGACCTGCTCGGCGTGCTGCTGTCGGTGGTCGGCCTGGTCGCGCTCACCTACGGCATCATCGACGGCGGCGAGCACGGCTTCGGTCGCCCTCAGGTGTGGATCGCGGTCCTCGGCGGCCTCGCGGTGCTCGGCTGGTTCGTCGCCCACGAGCTGCGCAGCGACCACCCGTCGCTGGACGTACGGCTGTTCCGGGTGCCCCGGTTCGCCGCGCCGGTGGCCCTGGTCGGGCTGATCTTCTTCGCCGCCATGGGCGTGCTGTTCTTCGGCGCGTTCTATCTCCAGCTCGTGCGTGGCTACAGCCCGCTGGAGAGCGGCCTGCTGTTCCTGCCGTTCGCCGCGGCCCAGCTCATCTTCGCGCCGCGCAGCGCGGCGATGGTCCGCCGCTACGGCGGCCGGGCGGTCGCGGCCGCCGGGCTGCTTCTCACCACAGTGGCGCTCGCCGCGTTCGTCTTCATCGACGCGGACACCCCGATCTGGATCTTCTCGGCGCTGGGCTTCCTCCAGGGCGCCGGGATGGCGAACATCATGCCGCCGGCCACCGAGTCGATCATGTCGTCGCTGCCCCGGGAGAAGGCCGGTGTCGGTTCGGCGGTGAGCAACACCGTGCGTCAGGTCGCCGGCGCGCTCGGCGTGGCGGTGATCGGCTCGGTGCTCTCCGCCGTCTACCGCGACCAGGTCGGCCCGGCGGTGGCCGAACTGCCCGCCCCGGTACGCGACGCGGCCCGCGAGTCGGTCTCCGGGGCGTACGCCGTCGCCGGCCGGCTCGGCCCCGACGCGCCGCGACTGATCGACGCGGCGAACGACTCGTTCGTGTCGGCCATGCACTGGGCCGCGGGCGCCTCCGCGTTTGTGGCCGCGCTCGGCATCGTGATCGTGCTGCGCTGGATGCCGGGCCGTCCGGTCGTCGCCGCGCCCGGCGCGACGCCGGTCACGGACCGGGAGTTGGCCGGTACCGCGTAGGTTCGTGGACAATGTCTGACATGACTTCCACGGCGGATGCTCCGCGGTCGCCCGGGCGACCGCGGAGCACCCGCGCGGACGAGGCGATCATCGACGCCGCCCTCGACCTGCTGGCCGAGGGCAGCACCGTCGAGTCGCTGTCCATCGAGGCGATCGCGAACCGCGCCGGAGTCGGCAAGGCCACCATCTACCGCCGCTGGCCGGGCAAGGACGCGCTGCTGCTGGACGCGTTGCGCACGCTCAAGGGACCCGCGCCCCGCACTGCCGGGCGCTCCGTCCGCGACGACCTGGTGGTGCTCGTCGGCGCGGTGGGCCAGCACGCCGACCCCCGCGTCCGCAAGATCATGCCCTGCCTGGTGCCGGAGGTGAACCGCAGCTCCGCCCACCGGCAGGCGTACGAGGCGATCATCGGGCCCCGGCGCGCGGCGATGCGCGAGGTGCTGCGCCGTGCCGTCGACCGGGGCGAGCTGCGCGCCGACCTCGACATCGAGGTGGCGATGGCACTGCTGACCGCGCCGATGCTCACCCAGCGGATGCTGCGCTGGCACCCCGAGCGCGACGAGCGGCTGCTGCCGGAGCGGATCGTGGACACGGTCCTGGACGGCCTGCGCGTCCGCTGACCCGGCCGGCGCCCGGTCAGCGGCCGGGCGTGCGCAGCCGGTGCAGGCGCAGCGCGAGCTGCACCTCCAGCGCCCGCTCCGGCCGCTGCCAGTCCGCGCCGAGCAGGTGCCCGACCCGCTCCAGCCGCTGGGTGACGGTGTTGACGTGCACGTGCAACTGCTCGGCGGCCCGGGCCAGGCTGCCGCCCACCCCGAAGTACGCCTCCAGCGTCTTCACCAGCGCCGTGCCCCGCCGGGCGTCGTAGTCCAGCACCGGCCCCACGGTCGTGGCGAGGAACCGGGCCACGTCCCGGTCCCCGGCGTCGCCGACCGCACCGAGCAGCAGCCCGACGAAGCCCAGCTCGGTGGTGCTCGCCCCCTGCCCGGCCCGGCCCAGCGCACCGAGCGCGGACAGGCAGCGCTCCGCCTCGGCGAACGTGACCGCCAGCGACGCCGGACCGGTCGACGGGCCGCTCGCCCCGGCGGTCACCGGGCGGCCGGTCACCCGGGACAAATCCCGGGCCACCGCGCGGGCCGCGCCGCCGGCGTCGTTGCCGGGCAGCATCAGCACCACCCGCCCGTCGCGCGCCGCGGCCAGGCCACCCCGGGTCGAGGCGTACGTGGTGGCCCAGGACAGCACCCGCTGCCGGGCCGACCCGGTCTCGGCGAACGCGTCGTCGCCGACCGCCACCAGCACGTGCGGGGCGTCCAGGTCCACGGCGATCCGGCGGGCCCGCGCTCGTAGCGCGTCGGCGTCACGCAGCGGCCGGGCGATCAGGTCGTCAAGCAGCTCGCCGCGTACCCGACCCTCCGCCTCGGCCACGGTCCGGCGGAACAGCAGCAGCAGCGCGGTCACCAGCGCGGCCCGCTCCAGGATCCGCTGGTCGGCGTCGACCAGCTCGTCGTCCGGGCGCAGCACCAGCGCGCCCAGGTTCTCCGCGCCGGCCACCACCGCGGCGTACCAGAGCGGGCCCCGGCGCACGCTGCGCCCCTCGGTACGCGACGCGGCGACCGCCTCCACGATGTCCGCCCGGTCCGGCTCCTCGATCTCGCCGACCCGGGCCAGCCGCCGGCCCTCGGCGTCCAGCGCCAGCAGCGCGCCGCCGAGCACCTCGGTGACCGCCGCCGCCACGTCCTCCATCCCGCCGCCGCGCAGCACGAGCGCGGTCATCCGGTCGTGCGCGGCGGCGGCGCGCTCCACCGAGCTGCTGTGCGCCCGGATGGTGCTGTTCGCCGCGGAGAGCTCGGCCAGCGCCGCGCGCGTCTCGGCGAGCAGCCGGGCGGTGTCGATCGCCACCGCCGCGTGCGCCGCCAGCGACACCAGCAGCGACACCTCCTCGCGGGCGAACGGCCGGGCCGAGCGGTTGGCCGCGTACAGCACGCCGATCACGCTGGACCCGAGCCGCAGCGGCACGCCGAGGATGGCCACCAGGCCCTCCTCGCCCACGCCGCCGTCGATCTCCCCGGTGTGCCGGAACCGCTCGTCCTCCTGGTAGTTCGAGGTGACGTACGGGGTGCCGGTCTGCGCGACCAGCCCGCCGAGCCCGTCGCCCAGCTCCAGCCGCAGCCGCTGGAACCGGGCCGAGATGGAGCCGTCGGTGACCCGCATGTACGTGTCGCCGCGCTCGTCGTCGTTCAGCGTCATGTACGCCACGTCGGTGCCGAGCAGGATCCGCGCCCGGTGCACGATCGCGCGCAGCACGTCGTCCAGATCCCGCAGGCCGGCCAGGTCGCTCGCGGTGTCGTACAGGCCGGACAGCTCGGTCTCCCGGCGGCGCCGGCGCGCCAGCAGCGCCCGTACCCGCAGCGCCACCACCTTCGCCTGCTCCAGCTCGGCCAGCCGTTCGGCGGGCAGGCCGGCGGCGCGCGCGGCCACCAGCGGGCCCTCGAACTCGACAGCGGCGGCCTCGCGCGCCAGCAACTCCAGGAACTCCACCGGCGACGACATGAGCGACATTGTGCGCGAGGCCACTAGTTCGCCGTCCAGCCCCCGTCGAGGGCGATCGAGGTGCCGGTGAGGAACGCCGCCGGCGGGGAGCACAGGTAGGCCACCAGTTCGGCCACCTCGGCCGGCTCGATCAGCCGCTTGATCGCCGCCCGGGCCAGCATGATCTTCTCGACCACCTCGTCCTCGCCGATGCCGTGGGTGGCCGCCTGGTCGGCGATCTGGCTCTCCACCAGCGCGGTGCGCACGTACGCCGGGTTGATGCAGTTGGCGGTGACGCCGTGCGCGGCGCCCTCCAGCGCGACCACCTTGGACAGGCCCTCCAGCGCGTGCTTGGCCGAGACGTACGCGGCCTTGAACGGCGAGGCGCGCAGCCCGTGCACCGAGGAGATGTTCACGATCCGGCCCCAGCCGTTCGCGTACATCCGGGGCAGCGCGCGGCGGATCAGCAGGAACGGCGCCTCGACCATCACCCGCTGGATGTACTCGAAGCGCTCGACCGGGAAGTCCTGCACCGGCGCGACGTGCTGCAGGCCGGCGTTGTTGACCACGATGTCGGCGTCGACGTCGAGCCGGTCCACCGCCGCCGGGTCGGCCAGGTCGATCCCGACCGCCCGGCCGCCCGCCTCGGCGGCCACCGCCTCGGCCGCCGCCACGTCGCGGTCCAGCACCACGACCGTCGCGCCGGCCGCGGCCAGGCGCAGGGCACAGGCCCGGCCGATGCCGCCGCCACCACCTGTGACCAGCGCGATGCGATCGGTCAGGTCGACGTGTACGACGTGGGGGGCCGCCACTGGTTCTGCCGTCATGGCGCATGAACGTACGAGCCGGGTGCCCCCCGGCACATGGGGCGGCGACACATACTCCACCGCCCGCCTGTGTGGTGCGCCGCGTCACCACCCGTGCCCGGCGTGTCCGGCCGACCCGCCGTCGGCGGCCACCAGTAGGGTGTGTCGAACACACGTACTGCTGGCGGCTCGGGGAGGAGGCGGCGTGCGCGTGCTGGGCGTCGACCCGGGGCTGACCCGGTGCGGGGTCGGCGTGGTCGAGGGCGTGCCGGGCCGCCCCTGCACGCTCGTGGCCTACTACGTGGTCTACACCGACCCGGCCGACGACCTCGCGCTGCGCCTGCTGCACCTGGACCGCTCGCTCACCGACCTGGTCGCCGAGCACCGGCCGGACGCGGTAGCCGTGGAGCGGGTGTTCAGCCAGCACAACGTCCGCACCGTGATGGGCACCGCGCAGGCCAGCGGCGTGGCCGTGCTCGCCGGGGCGCGGGCCGGGCTGCCGGTGACGACGTACACGCCGAGCGAGGTCAAGGCCGCGGTGACCGGCTCGGGGCAGGCGGACAAGAAGCAGATGACCGCCATGGTGACCCGGCTGTTGCGGCTGCCCGAGCCGCCGAAGCCGGCCGACGCCGCCGACGCGCTGGCGCTGGCCATCTGTCACGTGTGGCGCGGGGGCACCCGGTCCAAGCTGGCCGCCGCCGCGCAACAGGCTCGACGAGGAGGGACGCGATGATCGCGAGCGTACGCGGCACGGTGACCGCCACCGGCCCGGATCACGCGGTGGTGGAGGTGGGCGGCATCGGCCTGGCCGTGCAGTGCGCCCCGGGCACGCTCGCCGACCTGCGCGTGGGCCAGCCCGCCCGGCTGGCCACCAGTCTTGTGGTCCGGGAGGACTCGCTCACCCTCTACGGCTTCGCCGACGACGACGCCAAGCAGTTGTTCGAGCTGCTCCAGACCGCCAGCGGGGTCGGTCCCCGGCTGGCCCAGGCGGTGCTCGCCGTGCACACGCCGGACGCGGTCCGCAAGGCCATCGCCAACGCCGACACCGCGGCGCTGACCCGGGTGCCGGGCATCGGCAAGAAGGGCGCCGAGCGGCTGGTGCTGGAGCTGCGCGACCGGGTCGGTCCGGTGCCGGTGGGCGCCGACGGCGCGGCCGGGGTGACCGGGGGCGCCTGGCCGGAGCAGGTGCGCCAGGCGCTGGTCGGGCTCGGCTGGACGGCGGGCCAGGCCGAGCAGGCCGTGGCCGCGGTGGCGGAGACGGTCGACGGCGAGACCCCGCCGGTGCCGGTGCTGCTCAAGCAGGCCATCCGCCTTCTGGGCCGGACGCGGTGACGGGCCCGCGCGGATGAGCGACGACAACCTGGTCTCGGCGTACGTGGACGACGCCGAGCGGGACGCCGAGGCGAGCGTCCGCCCGAAGCGGCTCGACGAGTTCATCGCCCAGCACCGCGTCCGCGACCAGCTCGACCTGCTGTTGCAGGGCGCGATGCGGCGCGGCTCCCCGCCCGACCACATCCTCCTGTCGGGCCCGCCGGGTCTCGGGAAGCCGGTGTCCGTGGAGGCTCTGGTCCTGTTGGAGAACGGATCACGGCGCCGGCTCGGTGACATCGAGGTGGGTGACCGGGTCATCACCCGAACCGGGGCGGGCGCCACCGTGCTGGCGGTGCACGAGCAGGGTGAACTGGAGTCGGTCAGGATCCGGACCACGAGCGGGCGGGATGTCGTCGCGGCACCCGACCACCCCTTCTGGACCACCGAGGGCTGGACGAAGGCGGGAGATCTCACCGACCGCGACTTCGTCGCCAATGTCCTGTGCCCGGAACTGGTCGCGGACACCGTTCAGGATGTCGCCGAGTACAAGCTCGCCGGCTATCTCATCGGCGACGGATGCACGACGAATCAGGTCACCTTCACGGGGGGTGACGAGGACGTGCTGGCCGACTTCCGGTCTGTTTGTGACCGGATCGGGCACAGTCACGTGACCAGGCCCAACAGTGCCCGCAGTTCGATGATCCGTATCTCGGGTCTTCAGCCCTGGCTGGCCGAACATGGCCTGCTCGGCAAGAACGCCTGGCAGAAGCGAGTGCCCGACTTCGTCTTCGAAGGTGACGCCTGGCAGGTGTCGGCGTTTCTCGGCGCCTACTTCGCCTGCGACGGTACGGTGAGCCGCCGGGGACGTGACCGGTACGACGTGGTCGTCGAGTTCTACAGCGTCTCACGGGGGCTGCTGGAGGACGTACAACACCTGCTGCTGCGGCTCGGTGTTCAGTCACGGCTCAAGCTCAAGCGCGGGCGTTACCAGGGTCGGCCGCACGAGTCCTGGCGGTTGAGCGTCACCAGCCAGGACGATGTGGCGCGGTTCGCGCAGCGTGTGACGGTGATCGGTGAGCGAGGTCGGCGGCTCGCCGAGTGGATGCCGCGTCGAGATCGATTCGACGAACGGCTCGCCGCCGACCGGGTGGCCTCCGTCGAGGCGGTCGGCCTGCAGGAGTGCCGGTGCCTGACCGTCGACGGCGACCACACCTTCACGGTTAACGACTTCGTGGTGCACAACACAACGTTGGCCAACATCGTCGCCGCCGAGCTGGGCACCGGGATCCGGGTGACCAGCGGCCCGGCCATCGAGCGTTCCGGTGACCTGGCCGCGATCCTGACCGGCCTCGCCGAGGGCGACGTGCTGTTCATCGACGAGATCCACCGGATCGCCAAGCCGGCCGAGGAACTGCTCTACAGCGCCATGGAGGACTTCCGGGTCGACGTGGTGGTGGGCAAGGGTCCGGGTGCGACCGCCATTCCGCTGGACGTGGAGCCGTTCACGCTGGTCGGCGCCACCACCCGCTCCGGCCTGCTGACCGGCCCGATGCGCGACCGGTTCGGCTTCGTCGCGCACCTGGACTTCTACGCGCCGGCCGACCTGGAGACGCTGCTGCACCGGTCGGCCCGGATCCTCGGCGTGCCGATCCGGGCCGAGGGGGCGGCGGAGATCGCCGGCCGGTCCCGGGGCACCCCGCGCATCGCCAACCGGCTGCTGCGCCGGGTGCGGGACTACGCCGAGGTACGCGCCGACGGCGTGGTCACGCTGGAGACGGCGCGGGCCGCGCTGACCGTCTACGACGTGGACGCGCTCGGCCTGGACCGGCTGGACCGGGCAGTGCTGACCGCGCTCGTCGACTCGTTCCGGGGCGGCCCGGTGGGCCTGTCCACGCTCGCCGTGGCGGTGGGCGAGCAGCCGGACACGGTCGAGGAGGTCTGCGAGCCGTTCCTGGTCCGGGCCGGGCTGCTGGCCCGTACCCCGCGCGGGCGGGTGGCGACGGAGGCCGCCTGGCGCCATCTGGGCCGCACGCCCCCGAATGGTACATTTGGGATGGATGCCCCTCCGGGGCCCGATCTGTTCTCGGTGCAGACCGACCAGCCGTGATCCGTTCGTGATCTGTGCCGCATTCGGTCTTCTCAGGAGCAGGGACTAGACTTCGCCGCGTTTGTACAGGACGTGAGAATTCGCTTCCGCTGCGGCGCCCTCCGGCGCCGGGGCGGACGCCAACCGGAAGGTCTACACCGTGCTTTACGCAGCAGCGAGTGGCGGAGGAGCCGGCGGTCTGACGCCGATCCTCATGATCGCTCTGCTCTTCGTCGTCATGTACTTCATGATGATCCGTCCGCAGCAGAAGCGCCGCCGCGAGGCTGAGCAGATGCAGTCCGCCCTCGCCCCGGGCGACGAGGTGGTCACCATCGGCGGCCTGCACGGCACGGTCACCGCGGTCGAGGACGAGACGGTCCTGCTGGAGGTCGCGCCCGGCGTGCAGACCCGGTACGCCCGCCCCGCCGTCGCACGGGTGATCAAGCGCGCCGAGGCTCCGGCTGAGGAGACGATCACCGAGGACGCCGAGCCGGTCAAGGAGTGACCACCCGCCCCGGACGGGGCAGCGGATTCATCCGTACAAGTGGATAGTTGGGGTCGGCGCCCGGCGCCGGCATCCGGCCGGGCCGTGCGGCGCCCCCACGCCGCGCACCAGCCGGCGTGCCGTGCTCCGGTGCCGACCCGCCGGAGCAGTCGGGCGGACACCCCCGGCCCGACAGTTGTCGCCGCCGCGGAAGCGGCGCGACCGTACAGGGAGACAGGACAGCCGTGGCACCACCTCAGGGACAGATGCGGCCCGGACGGCAGCTCGCCGTACTCGGCTTCATCTTCGTCGTCCTCTATCTTTTGGTGTTCTTCTCGGGCGGCGCCAGCGGCGGCTGGAAGGACCGGCTGGAGCCCCGGCTCGGCCTGGACCTCGTCGGCGGCACCCGGCTGACGCTCGAG
The DNA here is from genome assembly GCF_040648395.1 of Micromonospora sp. NPDC049151. Taxonomy (NCBI): domain Bacteria; kingdom Bacillati; phylum Actinomycetota; class Actinomycetes; order Micromonosporales; family Micromonosporaceae; genus Micromonospora; species Micromonospora sp. NPDC049151. The sequence continues at coordinate 108,583 of NZ_JBEZDP010000005.1, read as the reverse complement.
GCCACGAACACCGTGGACGGCAAGCCCCCGACCGCCGACAACCTCGAGGAGGCCCGGCAGATCATCGAGAGCCGGGTCAACGCCTACGGCGTGGCCGAGGCCGAGGTGGTGACCGAGGGCAACCGCAACATCGTCATCTCCCTGCCCGGCCAGAACCGCGACCTGACCGACGTCGGTGAGGCCGCCGAACTGCGCTTCCGCAAGGTGCTCAAGGCCACCGACGGCAGTGGCGCCGCAGCCGCGCCCGCGCCGGTGCCCAGCGCCACCCCGTCCGGGTCCGCCAGCCCGGCGCCGTCGGGCAGCGCGTCGCCGAAGGCGAGCGCGAGCCCCAAGGTGAGCGGGTCGCCGAGCGCCGGCGGCCAGGGCGGCATGGCCCCGGCCTCCCCGTCGGCGACGCCGAGCGCCGCCGCGCCGAGCGCGAGCCCGAGCGCCGCCAGCCCGAGCCCGAGCGCCAGCGCCGAGCCGGTGCCGCAGAGCATCGAGCAGCAGCGCAAGGCCGTCGAGCAGAAGGTCGGCGCGCCCGCCTGGGCCGCCGCCTCCGGCCTGCAGGCCCCGGCGGACCTGACCACCGACCCGTCGCTGGCCGACAAGCTCAAGCCGTTCGGCACGCTTTCCCCGCAGGAGGTCGCGGTCCTGCCGGTGGAGATGCAGTTCAACGTCCCGACCATCACCTGCGCCCAGCTCGACACGCGGCCCGCCGCCTCGATCAAGGACGAGAAGCAGAAGGCGGTCGCCTGCGAGTCCGGCGCGAAATACCTGCTGGACGTGGCGAAGGTGCTCGGCACCGATGTCAAGGACGCCTCCGCTCAGCTCGACCAGACCAGCTCCTGGGTGGTCAGCCTGAACTTCACCGGCAAGGGCCAGGAGAAGTGGACCGCGCTGACCCGCGAGGCGTTCAACAACGAGGGCCAGGCCTGCGACCAGACCGCGCTCGGCCAGGACGGCAAGTGCCGCGTCGCCGTGGTGCTGGACAACGAGATCGTCTCGTCCCCGGAGATCCAGGGCGTGCTGACCGGTGACTCGCAGATCACCGGCAGCTTCGACAGCAAGGCCGCCAACGCGCTGGCCAGCCAGCTGCGCTACGGCGCGCTGCCGGTCACCTTCGAGCCGCAGGAGCAGCAGAACGTCACCGCCACGCTCGGCGACAGCCACCTCAAGGCGGGTCTGCTGGCCGCCGGCATCGGCATGCTGCTGGTCATCATCTACTCGTTCTTCTACTACCGTCTGCTCGGCTCGGTCATCTTCCTGAGCCTGGTGCTCTCCGCGCTCCTGGTGTTCGGCGCGCTCGTGGTGCTCGGCCGGTCGATCGGCTTCACGCTCACGCTCGCCGGCATCGCCGGCATGATCGTGTCGCTGGGCGTCGCCGCGGACTCGTTCGTCATCTACTTCGAACGACTGAAAGACGAGATCCGGGAGGGCCGCAGTCCACGCAGCGCGGTGCCGCGCGCCTGGATCCGGGCCCGACGGACGATCATCTCGGCCAACGCCATCACGCTGATGTCGGCGGTGGTGCTCTACATCGTGTCGGTCGGCGCGGTGAAGGGCTTCGCCTTCGCGCTCGGCCTGGCGACCGTGCTGGACCTGGTCGTCGTGTTCCTCTTCCGCCACCCGATCATGACGATGTTCGCCCGTACCAAGGCGTTCCTGTCGCCGCGGGTCAGCGGTCTGGGCCGGGCGCTCCCGGCCCGGTCGGCCGAGCCGGGCACCGCCCGCAACCCGCGTGTGAAGGAGGCCTGAGATGGCTAAGAGCGGTCTTGCCGCCCGGCTCTACCGGGGCGAGGCGGATCTCAACATCGTCGGGCGCCGCAACGTGTGGTTCGGCGTGGCGGGCCTGCTCGTGCTCGTCGCCGTGCTCAGCTTCGCGATCAGCGGGTTCAAGCTCGGCATCGAGTTCGCCGGCGGCAACTCGTTCCAGGTGCCGGCCAGCGTCGGGACGCTGGACCGGGCCGAGCAGGTGGTCGACGAGGTGCTGGCCGACGAGGCGCCCGGCGTCGAGGTGGTGAGCGCGCAGAAGGTCGGCGGCACCAGCGGCGAGTTCTACGAGATGCGCACCGGGCAGCTCTCCGCCGAGCAGGCGAACGAGGCCAAGGCCGCGATCGCTCAGGAGTTCGGCATCCAGGCCGACCAGATCAGCGGCAGCCAGGTCTCCGAGGCATGGGGCAGCCAGGTCACCTCGCGTGCCTTCCTCGGTCTGCTGATCTTCATCGCGGTCGTGTCGATCTACCTGGTGCTGCGCTTCGAGTGGCGGATGGCGGTCGCCGCCATCATCTCGCTGCTGACCAACCTGGTCCTCACCGCCGGCATCTACTCGCTCGTCGGCTTCGAGGTCACCCCGTCGACGATCATCGGCTTCCTCACGATCCTGGGCTTCGCGCTCTACGACGTGGTGGTGGTCTTCGACAAGGTGCAGGAGAACACGCGCGGCATCACCGCGAACAACAACGTCACCTACGGCGAGGCGTCCAACCTGGCGCTCAACCAGAGCCTCATGCGGTCGCTGAACACCTCGGTGGTGGCGCTGCTGCCGGTCGGCGGTCTGCTCTTCATCGGCGCCGGCCTGCTCGGGGCGGGCACGCTGAAGGACCTCGGCCTGGTGCTGTTCGTCGGTATGGCGGTGGCGTTCCTGACCTCGATCCTGCTGGCCACGCCGCTGCTGGTGCTGCTGAAGAACATGGACCCCCGGATCAGCGCGCACAACAAGCGGGTGCAGGCCCGCCGGGCCGCGCTCGCCCGCGGCGAGATCACGCCGAAGGGCCGGCCGGCCGCCGCGCCGGTCGCCGACGCGCCGATCGACCCGGAGGCGGCCGCGCTGGCCGGCGCCGCGCCCAAGGTGGGCGCCCGCCCGACCGGCAAGCGCCCCAGCGGAGCCCGCGGCGGTCGTCCCGCCGGTGGTGGCGGCAACCGGCCCGGCGGCAAGCGCCGCTGACCGTAGGACCGGACGGAATTGGTTCGACGGCGTCCGCCATGCTGATGTCACGGCATGACGGACGCCGTCGTCGTTTCGAGAGGACATGGGACATACCGTGACGGAGACCCACACCGCAGGGATACGCGGAGACATCGGCCCGGAGGTCGCCCAGCTCGTCGCCAGTCGGCTGCTGGACGTGCCGGACTTCCCCAAGCCGGGTGTCGTGTTCAAGGACCTGATGCCGCTGTTCGCCGACGGTGAGGCGTTCCGGGCGGTGATCGACGGCATCATCGCCCACCACGGGCCGGACTCGTTCGACACCGTCGCCGGCATCGAGGCGCGCGGGTTCGTGCTGGCCGCGGCGGTCGCGTACGCCACCGGGGTCGGCGTGGTGCCGGTGCGCAAGGCCGGCAAGCTGCCCCGGGCCACCCATTCGGTCTCCTACGCGCTCGAGTACGGCGAGGCGACGCTGGAGGTGCACCAGGACGCCTTCACCGCTGGTCACCGGGTGCTGGTGCTCGACGACGTGCTCGCCACCGGCGGCACCGCCGAGGCGACGCTCGACCTGGTGGAACGCGCCGGCGGGACGGTCTCCGGGTTCACCGTGCTGCTGGAGCTGGGCTTCCTGGCCGGCCGTGAGCGGCTGGCACCGCGCCCGGTCCATGCCCTGTTGACCGTTTGACCAGGCCGGCCCGTCCGGGCGGTCGGCACCGACCGCCCGGGGGAGCGGTGGCGTACCCTGCGTGCGGGTAGCATTGCCCTTTGCCCACCCCGGCCGAGCTGTCCGGGGCGGCGAAGGCGCCGGGGCCCGGCCCCCGGCGACCGCGTGGAACAACACCGGCCCCCGGGCCGGTTGAACCAGACGTCGGCCGGACGGCCGGCGCATTCCGGCGAGCGGTGAGGAGGCCGGTGTCCCACGATGTCGTCCCTCCGGTGGAGGGCACGGTGCACCCGACAGGCGACGCGGACGGCTCGGTGACCGAGCGCAGCGGCAACCCGCCGGCGCGGGCGATCGGTGCCACCGGCGCGTCCGACGCGACCGCCGACGGCGGGGCGGTCGTGGTGCCGTTCCCGACCGAGGGCTCCACCGAATCCCCGGCCGGCGGCGGTTTCGCCCTCTCCAACGCGCCCACCGGCCGACGGGTACGCGCCCGGCTGGCCCGGTTCAACGCGCCCTGGCAGACCTCGCAGGTCAGCGAGGTGCTGGAGCCGCTGATCGCGACGCACCGGGAGAACCACCCCAAGGCCGACGCGCGGCTGCTCCAGCGCGCGTTCGACACGGCCGCGCGGTGGCACTCGGGGCAGTACCGCAAGTCCGGCGACCCCTACATCACGCACCCGCTCGCGGTGGCGACCATCCTGGCGAACCTGGGCATGGACACCACCACGCTGGTGGCGGCGCTGCTGCACGACACCATCGAGGACACGGAATACACGCTCGACCAGATGCGCGCCGACTTCGGTGGTGAGGTCGCGCTGCTCGTCGACGGCGTCACCAAGCTCGACAAGGTCAAGCTCGGCGACGCGGCCAAGGCCGAGACCATCCGCAAGATGGTCGTGGCGATGGCGAAGGACCCCCGCGTCCTGGTGATCAAGCTGGCCGACCGGCTGCACAACATGCGGACGCTCACCTTCCTGCCCCGCCCGAAGCAGGAGCAGAAGGCCAAGGAGACGCTGGAGATCCTGGCCCCGCTGGCGCACCGCCTCGGTATGAACACGATCAAGTGGGAGCTGGAGGATCTCGCCTTCGGCACGCTGTTCCCGAAGCGGTTCGAGGAGATCAACCGGCTGATCGGGGAGCATCAGCCGCAGCGCGAGGCGTTGCTGCGCCAGGTGACCCAGAAGGTGTCCACCGACCTGAAGGCCGCCAAGATCAAGGCGGAGACGACCGGCCGGCCGAAGCACCTCTACTCGATCTACCAGAAGATGATCGTGCGGGGACGCGACTTCAACGACATCTACGACCTGGTGGGTGTGCGGATCCTGGTCGACACGGTGCGGGACTGCTACGCGGCGCTGGGGGTCATCCACGCCAACTGGCAGCCGGTGCCGGGCCGGTTCAAGGACTACATCGCGATGCCCAAGTTCAACATGTACCAGTCGTTGCACACGACTGTCATCGGGCCCACCGGCAAGCCGGTGGAGATGCAGATCCGCACGTACGCGATGCATCGCACGGCCGAGTTCGGCATCGCCGCGCACTGGAAGTACAAGGAGCACAAGGGCACCCCGGTGGTGGGCCCGCCGGCGCACATCGACGAGATGACCTGGCTGCGGCAGCTGCTGGACTGGCAGCGCGAGGCGGCCGACCCGAGCGAGTTCCTGGACGCGCTGCGGTTCGACCTGTCCAGCCAGGAGGTGTACGTCTTCACCCCCAAGGGCGACGTCATCCCGCTGCCGACCGGGTCGACGCCTGTGGACTTCGCGTACGCGGTGCACACCGAGGTCGGGCACAAGTGCATCGGCGCGCGGGTCAACGGCAAGCTGGTGCCGCTGGAGTCGACGCTCTCAAACGGCGACGTGATCGAGATCTTCACGTCGAAGTCCGACACCGCCGGCCCGACGCAGGACTGGCTCGGCTTCGTCAAGAGCCCGCGCGCGCGTACGAAGATCCGCCAGTACTTCAACAAGGAGCGGCGCGAGGAGGCGATCGAGGCCGGCAAGGACGCGATCGTCAAGGCGATGCGCAAGCAGGGCATGCCGTTGCAGCGGATGCTCACGTCGGACGCGCTGATGGCGATCGCCCGGGACCTGCACCTGGCCGACGTGGCCTCGCTCTACGCCGCGGTCGGCGACAGCCAGGTCTCCGCGCAGTCGGTGGTGCAGAAGCTGATGGCCTCCTACGGCGGCGAGGAGGGCGCGGCGGAGGACATCGCCGAGACCGCCGTCGCCACCCGGCCGCCGCGCAGCCGGCAGAGCAGCGCCGACCCGGGCGTGGTGGTCCGCGGCGTCAGCGACGTCTGGATCAAGCTGGCCCGCTGCTGCACGCCGGTGCCGCCGGACTCGGTCTTCGGGTTCGTCACCCGCTCCGGCGGGGTGAGCGTGCACCGGGACGACTGCGCCAACGCCGAGGACCTGCGTGCCCAGCCGGAGCGGGTGGTCGAGGTGAGCTGGAAGCTCACGTCGGCCTCGACGTTCCTGGTCGCCATCCAGGTCGAGGCGCTGGACCGGCACAAGCTGCTCGCCGACGTGACCCGGGTGCTGTCCGAGGAGCGGGTGAACATCCTGTCGGCGACAGTCACCACCACCCGGGACCGGGTGGCGGTGAGCCGGTTCAGCTTCGAGATGGCCGACCCGAAGCACCTGGGGCACCTGCTGGCCGCCGTCCGCAAGGTCGACGGCGTGTTCGACGCGTACCGGGTCACCTCGGGGGCCTGAGCCACCCACGACGCACGCGAAAGCGCCCGCCGGCTGGATCCGCAGCCGGCGGGCGCTTCGTCGTCGTGGGTGCGGTCAGCCGCCCTGGATCGGGCTCATGGTCACCTTGGTCATGGTGATCTCCTTCTTCGGGTGGCCGCCGCCGGCCTGCTTGGCGAACGCGCCGTCGTCACCGGCCGCGGCGACCTGCTTCACCACGTCCATGCCGTCGGTGATGGTACCCAGCACCGTGTAGTTCGGGTCGAGCGGCGAGTCGCCGTACACGATGAAGAACTGGCTGCCGGTGCTGCCCGGCTGGTTGGACTTCGCCATCGCGATGACGCCCTCCGGGTACGGCGGGCGCTTGTCGGTGGGCAGGTTCTCCTCGGCCAGGTTGTACGACGGCCCGCCGATGCCGTCGGTGTCCCGCCAGCCCTTCCCGGTGGCGCTCGGGTCGCCGCACTGGAGCACCTTGATGCCCTCGGTAACCAGCCGGTGGCACTTGGTGTTGTTGTAGAAGCCCTTCTCCGTCAGATGCGTGAAGCTACCGGCGGTGCAGGGCACCTTGGCGCGGTCGATCTTGGCGGTGATCTGGCCCAGGTTGGTGTCGATGGTCAGCGTCTGGGTGCCCTTGCCCGCCTGCTGGGCCGGCGGCAGGCCGACGTCCTTGATCTGCGGCGGCCGGCCCTCCTTGGGCACCTCCGTGTACGCGCACTGCACGGAGCCCGCGCCGGTGGCGCCGCCCGCCTGCTGCTCGTCGTCGTCACCGCCGAGCGAGGTGGCCAGCCAGACCGTGCCGGCCACGACGAGCACAAGCACCGCGGCGGCTCCGACGATCGCCTGGGTCTGCCGGCGCTTACGGGCCCGGCCGGCCCGCTCCGCCATCTCCCGTTCGAGCTTGGCTCGCGCCGCCGCGCGCTGGCGGTCTCTGGTGGACGTCACGGTCACTCCTCACCTGCTGCGTATGGGTCGGCGCGCGCGCCGGATCATGTCTGACACCGCCGGCGGCCGCCGGATCGGCTTGTCGGGTCAGCCCGCGCTGGCGCTGGGCGACGGCGCGGGGCTGCCGGCCGGTGCCGCGCCGGGCTCGCCGACGGTCACGCTCTGGACCAGCACCTGCGTCTTCGGCTTGACCTTGGCGCCATTGCCATTGTCCATCGTCGGCAGGGCGCCGATCTTCTCCACCACGTCGAGGCCGCCGGTGACCTTGCCGACCACGGAGTAGGCCGGCTTGGCCGGGCTGGCGTCCTTGAAGAAGATCAGGAACTGGCTGCCGTTGCTGCCCGGCGGGTTGCCGATCATGGCGACCGTGCCCTTCGGGTACGCCGGGGGCTGCCCGGGCGCCGGGGAGGCCGACGGGTCGGGCTCCGGCGCGGTCGGGACGTTCTCGTCGTAGAACGAGTAGGTCGGGCCGCCGAGCCCGGTGCCCGTGGGGTCGCCGCAGCGCAGCGCGCCCTCGGCGGTGATCTCGTGGCAGGTGGTGTTGTCGAAGAACGACCGGCCGGCCAGGTAGCTCAGGCTCGCCGCGCCGCACGGCGCGTCGGTCTGGTCCAGCTCCACCGTGATCGGCCCACCCTGGTTGGTGGTGATCGTCATCGGGCGGGTGCCCGAGGTGGGCAGGCCAGTGGTGGGCGGCTGGCCGACGTCCTTGAGGTTGGTGTTGACGGCGCCGTCCTCGGCGGTCCAGAGGCAGACGTCCTCGGCGGCCTTCTTCTCCGGCTCGGAGTCGAACGCGCCGAGCGCCCAGGCGGAGCCGGCCACGATCAGCACGAGCACCACCGCGGCACCGACGCCGGCCCGGATCTGCCGGCGGCGCTTCGCGGCCGCCGCCCGCCGGGCGAGCTGCCGATCGAGTTTGGCGCGCGCCAGTTTGCGCTGCCGGTCCCTGCTGGAAGCCACGTGTGCTCCCCTTCCTCTGCCTGATCGCCGCCGGCGCCGGGCGCCGTCCGCCGTTCCGATCGGGGTGCGCCACGCCACACGCCCGCCAGAGTGTACGGGTAGCGACTGTGAATGTGGTGTACGAGGTCCCGCCGTCTCAGCCCGGCCGGGGCAGGCGGGGCCGGTGGCGGGCGAAACCCGCTCGCCGCTGCGACTAGGCTGCAGGGGACGACGACCGGACGGAAAGGGGAGCGACGTGCTCGTGGCCGGCTTTCCCGCAGACGCCTTCGGCACCAACTGCTATGTGGTGGCGACCGGGCCGGGGGAGCAGTGCGTGGTGGTCGACCCCGGCATCGGGGTGCTCGACCAGCTCGACGCCGTGCTCGCCGAGCACCGCCTGCACCCGGCCGCCGTGCTGCTCACCCACGGCCACCTGGACCACACGTTCTCCGTCGCCCCGGTCTGTGGCGCGCGGGGCATCCCCGCCTACGTCCACCCGGACGACCGGGAACTGCTGGCCGACCCGAGCAAGGCGCTGTCGATGGACCTGACCCAGTTGTTCGGCGGCCGGCTGCCGTACGCCGAGCCGGACGACGTGGCCGAGCTGACCGACGGCGCGACGCTGTCGCTCGCCGGGTTGGAGATCACCGTCGACCACGCTCCCGGCCATACCGGCGGGTCGGTGCTGTTCCGGTTGCCCGGCGCCGGCTCGCCCTGGGAGGCGGAGCAGATCTGCCTCTCCGGTGACGTGCTGTTCGCCGGCTCGATCGGCCGTACCGACCTGCCGGGCGGCAGCATGCCCCGGATGCTGTCCAGCCTGCGGGACAAGGTGCTCCCGCTGGCCGACGACACGGTCGTCCTGCCCGGCCACGGCCCCGCGACCACGATCGGCCGCGAGCGCGCGACAAACCCGTTCCTCGTCGAGGTGGCGGGCACCGGCGGCGCGCGCCCGGCCGCGCCCACCCGAGGCCTCTAGACCCTCGCCCGCGCCCGCGCGGGTTCTCAAGGAGTTCGTGATGAGCAAGCCCACGCCCATTTCCGGCTTCCCGGAGTGGACCACCGCCCAGCGGATGATTGAGCAGTTCGTTCTCGATCGCATCCGCGCCACGTTCGAGCTGTACGGCTTCGCGCCGCTGGAGACCCGCTCGGTCGAGCCGCTGGATCAGTTGCTGCGGAAGGGGGATACCGCAAAGGAGGTCTACCTGCTGCGCCGGTTGCAGGCCGACGCCGACGGCCCGGCCGGTGACGACGCGCTCGGCCTGCACTTCGACCTGACCGTGCCGTTCGCGCGGTACGTGCTGGAGAACGCCGGCAAGCTGCAGTTCCCGTTCCGCCGCTACCAGATCCAGAAGGTCTGGCGGGGCGAGCGCCCGCAGGAGGGCCGGTACCGCGAGTTTCTCCAGGCCGACATCGACATCGTCGACCGGGACACGCTGCCGGCGCACTACGAGGCCGAGATGCCGCTGGTCATCGGCGACGCGCTGCGGTCGCTGCCGATCCCGCCGGTGCGCATCCAGGTCAACAACCGCAAGATCTGCGAGGGGTTCTACCGGGGCATCGGGCTGACCGACACGGAGGCGGCGCTACGTGCCGTGGACAAGCTCGACAAGATCGGTCCGGCCGGGGTGACGGAGCTGCTGGCGAGCACCGCCGGGGCGAGCGAGGCACAGGCCAAGGCCGTGCTGTCGCTGGCCGAGATCTCCGCGCCGGACGCCTCCTTCGCCGACGCGGTGCGCGGCCTCGGGGTGAGCGACCCGCTGCTTGACGAGGGCGTCGCTGAGCTGACCGCGGTGGTGGAGACCGCGGCCGCGCACGCGCCCGGCCTCTGCGTGGCCGACCTGCGCATCGCGCGGGGCCTGGACTACTACACGGGTACGGTCTACGAGACGCAGATGATCGGCTACGAGCGGTTCGGCTCGATCTGCTCCGGCGGCCGGTACGACAACCTGGCCAGCTCGGGCAACGTCCGGTTCCCCGGGGTGGGCATCTCGATCGGGGTGACCCGGCTGCTGGGCCTGCTGTTCGGCGCCGAGGCGCTGTCGGTGTCCCGTTCGGTGCCGACCTGCGTGCTGGTGGCGGTCACCGCCGAGGAGGACCGGGCGGCCAGTGACGCGGTCGCGGCGGCGCTGCGCTCGCGCGGTGTGCCCACCGAGGTGTCCCCGTCGGCGGCCAAGTTCGGCAAGCAGATCCGGTACGCCGAGCGGCGCGGCATCCCGTACGTCTGGTTTCCCGGCGCGGACGGTGACGAGGTCAAGGACATCCGTTCCGGCGAGCAGGTGCCGGCCTCGGCGGGGGAGTGGACGCCGCCCCGGGCGGACCTGAAGCCGCTGGTCGGCCCGGCCGGCACTGGCGTCTGAAGACGTTTCGACCTACGGTGGCGTAAGTTACGCCACCGTAGGGAGAACGTCGTGACCGTGCTCAGCCAGACCGCTCTGCTCACCGAACTCGAGCCGGTGGTCGAGAAGAACCTCGACCGCCACCTGTCGCTGGCCAAGGAGTGGTTCCCGCACGAGTACGTGCCGTGGAGCGAGGGCCGCACCTTCGACGGCCCGCTGGGTGGCGAGGCGTGGTCGCCGGAGGACTCGACGCTGCCCGAGGTGGCGCGGACCGCGCTGATCGTCAACCTGCTCACCGAGGACAACCTGCCCTCGTACCACCACGAGATCGCCACGCTGTTCGGGCGCGACGGCGCGTGGGGCACCTGGGTGCACCGGTGGACCGCCGAGGAGGGCCGGCACGGCACCGCGATCCGCGACTACCTCACGGTGACCCGGGCGGTGGACCCGGTGGGGCTGGAGCGGGCCCGCATGGTGCACATGTCGGCGGGCTACCAGAACGCGCACGACCAGGAGATGCTGCACTCGCTGGCGTACGTGTCGTTCCAGGAGCTGGCGACGCGCATCTCGCACCGCAACACCGGCCGGGCCACCGGCGACCCGACGTGCGAGGCGCTGCTGGCCCGGGTGGCCGCGGACGAGAACCTGCACATGGTCTTCTACCGCAACCTGCTCGGTGCCGCGTTCGAGCTGGCCCCGTCGCAGGCCATGCGCGCGGTCGCCGACGTGCTGGCCGACTTCCAGATGCCGGGCGTGGGCATCGACGGCTTCGCCCGCAAGTCGGTGGCGATCGCGCTGGCCGGCATCTACGACCTGCGCCAGCACCGCGACGACGTGGTGATGCCGGTGCTGCGCCAGTGGAACCTGTTCGACGTGACCGGCCTGAACGCCGACGGCGAGGCCGCCCGCGACCAGATCGCCGAGCACCTCGACACCCTGGAGACCCAGGCGTCCCGCTTCGAGGAGAGGCGCGCGGCCAGGGCCACTCGCCTGCTTGCACGCTAACCCCACGCCGCGCCTCCCCGCCCGAAGCGAGCTACCGAGAATCCTCGGTACGGCATGGTGGAGGGCGCCGGACGAGGCGTCGCTCAACGGATCGAAGCCGCAGCTCGGCACGTATTTGCTGCAGCCGGTAAACGCAGTGCGTAAATCGGTTGACATCATGGAGAAGGCGATGGTTTCGATCAAAGGTAGTCATGCATCTACCTTCATGATAGCGTTCTTCTCAACGCGCGGAGTTGTCGAATGGCAACCTCGTGTGCCGGAATCTGCCGACGAGAAAGGTGCTACCTATGCGACGAGGGGTAAAGCGAGCGATCACCGCAGCGGCCGCCACGGGGCTCGCTCTGGCTGCTATTCCCGGCACGCCCGCCTTCGCCATCTCGAAGGTGTCATGCACCAGTTCTACCGTGGACATCATTACGGCTCTCAACTATCACCACTGCTACAGTGGTGCGGGTACGGCGTACACGACCATCAACGGTGTGGTTCGTATCAAGGCCGGGAACAACACGGCTTTCGTGACGCTCTCGAACGGAGACATGATTTACTACAACCCCGGTGAGTCCACGACTTTCCCGGCCCCCGGCAAGACTATTACGGCGGTCAGGATCGTCTAGTCGCGCCTGCGCTGACTCGCGCCCGGCGCGTTGTTTTTTCAGACGCCCAGACCGGAGCTTGTCGCGCATCCTCGAACAAGGCTGGTATGCCTGAAGCAAGCCCTGAACGCCCTAGTGGGCGTCCAGGGCTTGCTTCATTGTCTGGGGAATTGTTCCCTGTCGGATGCGCACCCTGGTCGTACTCCGCCCGATCTTCGGCGGCGTGCGCCGTTGAGGGCATACGGGCCTCCCGCGCTCGGCAATGACCAGGTGCTCGGCTGGGGTGGGCGCCGCCTGGCCGACCTGGAGGGCTCGCTTGCTGAGCGTGCGCACCGCGACTGTGGCGGCGAGGTCCGGTCGGCTCGGGCCGCGCCGAGGGCGCGAGATCGCCGAGCCGCGCGGTGCCGGGTCCCACCGCCGCGACCCTGAACCGGTTCTGACAGATGGTGTCGATGTTGTTGCTTCGGTGTTACATCGCGCGCGGGTGCGAATCCGGGCAAAGCCATGTCTTGCTTATGATCTTAAATGTGTGAATACTTTGGGCATCCGGGAGGTTTCCCCAGGTCACCCGGGTTGTCCTCGGGCGCGCCCCCATGACAGCGCCCGTTCACCCCCATTCGGAGGTTGTTACATGCGACCCACGAGGTCCACGCTCCGCCGCGCCGCCGCAGTCGCCGTCGCCGGCACCCTGGTCACCGGCTCGCTCCTCGGCGCACCCGCGCAGGCCGCCCCCACGGCCCTCTCGCCGGACGCCGCCGCCACCCTCGTCGAGAAGCTCGGTGCCCGCGCGGCCGGCACGTACGCCGACGCCAGCGGGAAGATGATCGTCACGGTGACCGACACCGCGACAGCCCGCCAGGTGCGTGACGCCGGCGCCATCCCGAAGATCGTGGCGCGCGGCGCGGACAAGCTCAACGCCGCCACCGGTGAGCTGGAGCGCTCCGCGAAGATCCCCGGCACCGCCTGGTGGACCGACCCGGCCACGAACCAGGTCGTCGTCTCCATCGACAGCACCGTCACCGGCGCCAAGCTGGAGCGGGTCAAGGCCGCCGCCGCCCGGCACAACGGTGCGATCCGCATCGAGGCCGAGGCCGGCGTGCTGAGCACCCGGATCTCCGGCGGCCAGGCGATCTACGCCGGCGGCGGGCGCTGCTCGCTCGGCTTCAACGTGCGTAGCGGCTCGACGTACTACTTCCTCACCGCCGGGCACTGCACCAACATCGGCTCGACCTGGTACTCGAACTCCAGCCGCACCACGGTGCTCGGCACCCGGACCGGCACCAGCTTCCCGGGCAACGACTACGGCATCGTGCGGCACAGCAACTCGGCCAACGCGGCCGGCAACGTCTCGCTCTACAACGGCAGCACCCAGGACATCACCTCGGCCGGCAACGCGTACGTCGGCCAGTCCGTCCGCCGTTCCGGCAGCACCACCGGCGTGCGCAGCGGCAGCGTCACCGCGCTGAACGCGACCGTCAACTACGCCGAGGGCAGCGTCTCCGGCCTAATCCGCACCACCGTCTGCGCCGAGCCGGGCGACAGTGGCGGCTCGCTGTTCGCCGGCACCACCGCCCTGGGCCTCACCTCCGGCGGCAGCGGCAACTGCTCCTCCGGTGGCACGACCTACTTCCAGCCGGTCACCGAGCCGCTCAGCGTCTACGGCGTGAGCGTCTTCTGATCCACGCACTCCCACGAACGGGCCGCCGGGCGACCGGCGGCCCGTTCCGCGTACCCGATCAGGCGCCCGCGCCCCGGCGGCCGGGACTGACCGGCGGCCCGCCCGGGCGCGGAGGCTCGGCCGGCCGGGCCGCCCAGTGCCGGTGCGCCAGCCGCGCGGACAGCACGGCGGCCAGCGGCCAGAGCGTCACCGCGAGCGCCGCCACCCGTTCGGCCAGCCCGGTCCGGGAGCCGCCCGTCACCTCGACCACCGACCAGCCGAACAGCGCCAGCAGCACCGCCGTCGCGGCCAGCGCCACCGGCCGGCGGAACGCCCACGGCGGCCGGCCCGCCGGGGAGGCGGCCACCTCGCGCGGCACCCGCAGGGGCAGGCGCAGCGCCGTTCCGGCCGGCCAGAGCGCCAGCGCGAGCACCGCCACCGTGGCCACCACGCCGTGCGCCGGGGAGCCGCCCACCTGCGGGCGGGGGAACGCGATGAGCGCGACGGTGGCCACCCCGCCGATCGCCAGCAGGAAACGGCTGGGCAGCCCGGCGGCGTGCAGCGCGGCGGCGGTGGCGCAGTAGCAGCAGCCGAGCAGCACCAACGCGCCGCCCATCAGCCACGGATCGGTAGCGCCCTCGCCGGCCAGCTCGCTGATCGTGTCGCGGACCGGGTCGTATCCCGCCGGCTGGCGGGCGCCGGCCACCGTCCAGCCCGCCACCAGCAGCGCGGGCGCGGCGGCCGCGGTGGCCACGGCCCAGCTCGGTACGGCACGCACCCGGCCACGGTAACCGCCGGCGACGCGCGCCACCGGGCTTTGTCGCCTCCCGGGAGGGGCCGGGCTCGACGGGTGCCCGGGAGCGGGCCCGCCCGCCCTGACAGAATGCGGGGAGCAGTGAGTGGACCAGATTGAGGAGACGCCAGCCGTGATCCGTACCCACAATGCCGGAAGCCTGCGCGCCGCGGACGCCGGCTCGACGGTGACCCTCGCCGGGTGGGTGGCCCGCCGGCGCGACCACGGCGGCGTCATCTTCGTCGACCTGCGCGACGCCTCCGGCGTCGTGCAGGTGGTCTTCCGCGAGGAGGACGCGCACGCGCTGCGCAACGAGTTCTGCGTCAAGGTCACCGGCGAGGTGACCCGCCGTCCGGAGGGCAACGAGAACCCGGACCTGCCCACCGGCGAGGTCGAGGTGACCGCGTCCGCGCTGGAGGTGCTCTCCGAGGCCGCGCCGCTGCCGCTGCCGGTGGACGACCAGATCGAGGCCGGTGACGACATCCGGCTCAAGTACCGCTACCTGGACCTGCGGCGGGGCGGCCCGGCCAAGGCCATGCGGCTGCGCTCGCGGGCCAACCAGATCGCCCGGGGCGTGCTGCACGAGCGCGACTTCCTGGAGATCGAGACGCCGACGCTGACCCGCTCCACCCCGGAGGGCGCCCGCGACTTCCTGGTGCCGGTGCGGCTCCAGCCGGGCAGCTGGTACGCGTTGCCGCAGTCGCCGCAGCTGTTCAAGCAGCTGCTGATGGTCGGCGGCATGGAGCGGTACTACCAGATCGCCCGCTGCTACCGCGACGAGGACTTCCGCGCCGACCGGCAGCCGGAGTTCACCCAGCTCGACATCGAGATGTCGTTCGTCACCGAGGACGACGTGATCGACCTCGGCGAGGCGATCGTCTCGGCGCTGTGGAAGGACCTCGCCGGCTACGAGATCTCGCGGCCGATCCCGCGCATCACCTGGCACGACGCCATGTCCCGGTACGGCTCGGACAAGCCGGACCTGCGCTACGGCGTGGAGCTGACCGAGCTGACCGACTACCTGCGCGGCACCGCGTTCCGGGTGTTCGCGGGCGCGATCGACGCGGGCGGCTACGTCGGCGCGGTGGTCATGCCCGGCGGCGCGGCGCAGACCCGCAAGGAACTGGACGGCTGGCAGGACTGGGCCAAGGCGCGCGGCGCGCGCGGCCTGGCGTACGTGGTGCTGGACGCCGAGACCGGCGAGCCGCGCGGCCCGGTGGCGAAGAACCTGTCCGAGGCGCACCTGGCCGGCCTGGCCGACGCGGTCGGCGCGAAGCCCGGCGACGCCATCTTCTTCGCCGCGAGCACCAACACCCGCGAGGCGCAGGAGCTGCTCGGCGCCGCCCGGATCGAGATCGCCAAGCGGGCGAACCTGGTCGACGAGAGCGCCTGGGCGTTCTGCTGGGTGGTCGACGCGCCCATGTTCGAGCCGACCTCCGACCAGGAGAACGGCGGAGCGGGTGGCTGGACCGCCGTGCACCACCCGTTCACCTCGCCGAACGCCGAGTGGGTGGACCGGTTCGAGTCCGCGCCGGACCGGGCGCTGGCGTACGCGTACGACATCGTCTGCAACGGCAACGAGATCGGCGGCGGCTCGATCCGTATCCACCGCGGCGACGTGCAGCAGCGGGTGTTCGACCTGCTCGGCATCACCGCCGACGAGGCGCAGGACAAGTTCGGCTTCCTGCTGGAGGCGTTCAAGTACGGCGCCCCGCCGCACGGCGGCATCGCGTTCGGCTGGGACCGGGTCTGCATGCTGCTGGCCGGCGCGGACTCGATCCGCGAGGTGATCGCGTTCCCGAAGACCCGGGGCGGCTTCGACCCGCTGACCGGCGCGCCCACCCCGATCACCGGGCAGCAGCGCGCCGAGGCCGGCATCGACGCCAAGCCGAAGGCGCCGGCCGGTCCGCACGCCGGCACCGCCGGCCCGGCCGCCCCGGTGGCCGACCCCACCTGATCGTCACCTGCCGGAGAGGCCCGCGTCATGATGACGCGGGCCTCTTCGATCTTCAGGGGGAGTGATGAGACTGCTCGTGGTGCGTGCCAGCGGCCGGTGAGGTGGTGCTCGACTCCACCCGCGCCACCGGGCTGCTGCGGACCCGCCTGCGGGGGATCTTCGAGCTGTACGTCTAGTTGCACGGATTCTTTGCAAGCATCTTGTGCATGGAAAGTGTGCACAGATATTGTGCATCTCATGGAGGAGAAGAAGGAGCGCACCGTACGCATCGACCACCGCCAGGTCCGTGCCCTGGCGCAGCCGCTGCGCATGCGGCTGGTCGGGGCGCTGCGCGTGGGCGGCCCGGCCACCGCCACCGCCCTCGCCGAGGCGCTCGGCACCAACAGCGGCGCGACCAGCTACCACCTGCGCCAACTCGCCGAGGTCGGACTCGTGGTGGAGGACCCGAGCCTCGGCACCGGCCGCCAGCGCTACTGGCGGGCCGCGCACGACGTCACGAACTGGGAATCAAGCGACTTCGACGACGACCCCGACGCGCGGGCGGCCATCGAGTGGATCGAGGCGGACTACGTCCGCTTCTTCGCCCAGCACGCCGAACGCTGGTTCGCCCAGCGGCACCGGTGGTCGCCGGCCTGGCGCGACGGCTTCGGTATGGGTGACTTCTTCATGCGGATTCCGGCCGACCGCCTCAAGGTGATCCAGGACGAGGTCTTCGCGGTCTTCGAGCGGCACCGCGACGCCACCGACCCCGACGACCCCGACGCCGAGACGGTGCAGTTCTACCTCGCCGCCCTGCCGATGGACGCGGCCTACCCACGGTCCACCCCGCCGCCCGCCGAGGAGAAGCCGTGACCACGCTGTCCGTACGCCAGATCCGGACCCGCTACCTCACGCTGTACGGCCTGCGCTGGCTGCCCAGCGGCCTGCTCATACCGGTGATGATCCTGCTGATGCAGGAGCGCGGGCTCACGCTGTCCCAGATCGGCCTCGTCGCCACCGCGCAGGGCCTCGTCGTGCTGGCGCTGGAGCTGCCCACCGGCGGCTTCGCCGACGCGCTCGGGCGCAAACCGGTGCTTGTCGTCGCCTGGGTGCTCGGCCTGGGCTCGCTGGCGCTGATGGCGGTGGCCGACTCGTTCTGGATGTTCTTCCTGGTCTGGGCATTGCAGGGCGTCTACCGGGCGCTCGACAGCGGCCCGATGGAATCCTGGTACGTCGACGCCACGCTCGCCGTCGACCCGAAGGCCGAGTACGAGCGCGGCCTCGGCTGGGCCGGCACCGTGATCGGTGTCGCCATCGGCGCGGGCGCCCTGCTCAGCGGCGGCCTGGTCGCGCTCGGCCCGGTCGGCCCGGTCAGTGCCCTCGCGCTGCCGGTGATCGTCGCCGCCGTCCTCCAGGCCGTCTCCGTCGTGGCGCTGCTGGCGCTGATGGCCGAGCGGCGGCCCGCGTCCGGCCCGGCCGCGCTGCGCGCCTCCGTGGTCGACGCGCCCCGGATGGTCGGGCAGGCAGTCGGGTTGCTGCGCCGCAACCGGGTGCTCGCGGCCCTGGTCGCCGTCGAACTGTTCTGGGGCTTCGGCATGGTCACCTTCGAGTCGCTGCTGCCGGTGCGCCTCGCCGAGGTGCTCGGCGACCCGGACCGCGCTGCGGCGCTGCTCGGCCCGGCCAGCACGGCGGCCTGGCTCGCCAACGCCGCCGGCGCCGCGCTCACCCCGTTCCTGCTGCGCCGTCTCGGCGCCGCCCCGGCCGCCGCGCTGATGCGGATCCTGCAGGGCGTGACGGTGGTCGGCATGGGCCTGCTGGCCGGCCCGGTCGGCATCCTCATCGCGTACCTGGCCTGCTACACCGTGCACGGCGCGTCGAACCCGCTGCACATGGGACTGCTGCACCGGCAGGTCGACGGGCCGTACCGGACGAGTGTGCTGTCGCTCAACTCGATGGCCGCCCAGCCGGCCGGCGCGCTCGGCGCGGTCACGCTCACCGCGCTGGCCGACGCCACGAGCGTCGGCGTCGCCATGGTCGTCGGCGGTGTGGTGCTGGCAGTAGCCGCGCCGCTCTACCTGCCGGCCTGGCGCGCCGGTCGCCGTACCCCGCCGGACACCACTGTGGAACCGGAGGTGACCGGCGGCGGCCCCGGCCACGCCGGCCTGGTCGCCGAGCCCGGCCCGTCCCACGACGCGACCGCCGCAGCGGCCCCCGCCGGCCGCGCCTGAGCCCGGCCCCCGCACCCGGCCCGGGCCCCCGTTGCGAGCCACTCACGCGGAAGCGGGCCCGGGCGGGCGCTGCGGGTCAGGCGAGCGCGACGGAGGTGCGGCGTTAGGCGGCGGTGAAGCCGAGCCGCCGGTACAGCCGGATCGCGCCCACGTTGTCCGGGTGGACGCCCAGCGCCACGACGTCGTACCTGCCGAACAGGGCACGCGTCATCCCGGCGGTCAGCGCCGCGCCCAGCCCTCGGCTGCGATCCGCGCCGCAGGCGAGCAGCGCGGCCCGCCCGGTCAGCACCTCGTCGACCGTGATCATTCCGTCAGCGTACGAGCATCAGGGCCGGTGCCGGAGGTCGAGCCACCGTCCGTTCCACGGTGGAGATTGACGAACAGACCGATTGGGTACATCCGTCGCCGACCTGCTGGGAACCCCCACCGGAGGAACGACATGCTCGCCATTCTCGCGGCCATCGTGTTCGGCTTCGCGCTGCTGCTCGACTTCATGAACACCGACCTCGGCGCGCCCGATCTGTTCAGCACCTCGACCCTCATGCTCATCGGCTTCCTGCTGCTCTCGCTCTACCTGGCCGGCGTCGGCTCCGGCCCGCGCGGCGGCGGTGGCGGCCGGTGGTACCGGGGCCGGCGGCCGGGTCGCGGCTGACCGGAAAAGACCACCCGGGTCGGGTCGGCGGCGCGATTCCGGCGTCGTCGGCCCGGCCCGGTACTGTTCTCGTGATGGAATCGGACGCCCTCTTCACCCTCGGCGAGCCGGCCGGCGCACCCGCGGGCGCGGGCGGCACCGACGGCTTCACCGACACCCGGGCGGATTCGCCCCTGCCTGTGCGGATGCGGCCGGCGGGCATCGACGAGCTGGTCGGGCAGGAACACCTGCTCGCGCCGGGGGCGCCGCTGCGTCAGCTGGTCGAGGGCGCGGCGCCGTTGTCGGTGATCCTCTGGGGGCCGCCGGGCAGCGGCAAGACCACCATCGCCCACCTCGTGGCCCGGGCCACCGACCGGCGGTTCGTGGCGATGTCCGCGCTGACCGCAGGCGTGAAGGACGTCCGTGCCGTGATCGACACCGCCCGTCGCCAACGCCGGTCCGGCGGCCCGCCCACGGTGCTGTTCATCGACGAGGTGCACCGGTTCAGCAAGACCCAGCAGGACTCGCTTCTCGCCGCCGTCGAGGACCGTACCGTCACGCTGCTCGCGGCGACCACGGAGAACCCGTACTTCTCGGTCATCTCGCCGTTGCTGTCACGCTGCGTGCTGCTCACCCTCCAGGCGCTCGACGACGACGACGTACGCGGGCTGCTGCGCCGTGCGGTGGCCGACGAGCGCGGGCTCGGCGGCGCGCTGGTGCTGGCCGAGGAGGCGGAGGACCACCTGGTCCGGCTCGCCGGGGGCGACGTGCGCAAGGCGCTCACCGCACTGGAGGCGGCGGCGGCCACCGCCACAGCGCTCGACACCGGCCGGATCGACCTGGCCGTGGCCGAACAGGCGGTCGACGTGGCGGCCGTGCGATACGACCGGGACGGCGACGCCCACTACGACGTGACGAGCGCGTTCATCAAGAGCATGCGCGGCTCGGACGTGGACGCGGCACTGCACTGGCTGGCCCGGATGCTGGTGGCCGGGGAGGACGCCCGGTTCATCGCCCGCCGGCTGGTGATCTTCGCGAGTGAGGACGTCGGCATGGCCGATCCCACCGCCCTGACGGTGGCCACCGCCGCCGCCCACGCGGTCGAGTACGTGGGCCTGCCGGAGGCACAGCTCAACCTGGCCCAGGCGGTCATCCACCTGGCCACCGCGCCGAAGTCCAACTCAGCCACCACAGCTATCGGCGCCGCCGTCACCGACGTACGCGCCGGTCGTGGTGGCCCGGTGCCGCGCGGCCTGCGCGACGCCCACTACTCCGGCGCGCGGGGCCTCGGTCACGGCGCCGGCTACCGCTACCCGCACGACGACCACCGGGGGGTGGTCACCCAGCAGTACGCTCCGGACGACCTCGTCGGAACCGACTACTACCAGCCCAGCGGGCACGGCGCGGAGCGGGCGGTGGCCACCCGGCTGCCGCTGCTGCGCCGGATCGTCCGCGGGCTGCCGGCTCCGGCGACCCGCGCGGAGGCCGGCGCCCCGGCCGCCGCGAACGGGGCCCGGGTGGGGGGCGGCGAGCAGTCCAGCGGGGCGAGTGAGGGCGGCAGCGACGCCGCCGAGGGGGGTCAGTAGTGATGGCGCGTGGTCCGGAGCGGCCGGCGGACGGCCCCGACGAGCGGCGCGACCCGCGGGGCAAGGGCCGCCGGTGGGGACGCGGCCGGGCCGAGTCCGAGCTGGACCCGACAGTCGTCGGCGAGGAGCTCGGCTGGATCGACGACCTGCGTACCGCCAAGCAGCAGGGCGGTGAACTCGGGCCGGACGGGGATCTCCCGGCGTCGCATCCCGGCACCGACCCGTCGCGTCCCGGCCCGGCCCGGCCGGCCGCCCCGAGCCCGGGCCCCGGCATGCCGCCGGCCGCCGGCCGCACGGCCCCGCGGCCCCCGGCTCCGGGCGCGCCGCAGCCCTCGACCGGTCAGCCGGTGCCGCCTCCGTCGGCAGCCCCGCCCGGTGCGCCGTCGGCCGCCGTGCCCTCGGGTCCCGGCCGGGCCGTACCGCCCCCGGCCACCGCACCCCATGGTCCCGGCCGGCCCGTACCGCCCCCGGCGGCGCCACCCCAGGCTCCGGGCCGGTCCGTACCGCCGTCGCCCGTCGCGCCACAGACCGCGGGTCGTTCCCGGCCGGGCGGTCCCGTCCCGGGCGACCGAACCGACCCGGCGATGCCCCCCGCGACCGGCCGTTCCGGCCCGGCTGCGCCCCCGGCCGCGGGCCGCCCCGGCGCCGCAGTGCCTCCGACCCCCGGACGGCCGGGCGTGGACCCGCCCGCGTTCCCGGGTCGGGCCGGCATGGACCCGTCACCGCCGGCCGGCCGGCCCGGCATGGACCCGCCCCCGGCCGGGGGCCCGTCGTCGGGGGTCCGCCCACCTGTGGTGGACGCGCCCTCCGGCGGTGGCCGGCCCGGTCCGGAGACGCCCGGCGACGGCCGGCCTGGTCCACGTCCCCCGGTCATGCGCCGCCCCGGCGGGCCTGCTCCGGCCGCGCCGCCGGTGCGACCCACCGGCCCCGAGACCGGCGCCCCGCGCCGGGCCGCCGACGGTCCCTGGCCCGGCGGCCCCGAAACCGCCGCCCCGCGCCGGCCCGCCGACGGTCCCTGGCCCGGCGTGCCCGAGGCGCCCCGGCCGCCCGATGCGCCGTACCGCCGCCGCGCGGACGGACCGACCGGCCAGCAGCCGCCGGTCGCCGGCACCCGCGTCCCACCCGGCCCGCCGCCGCCGTCCGGCCGGGTACCCGCCGACCTGGGCCGGCCGCCCGTCGACGGCGACACCCGCGTACCACCGACCCCTCGCGGTCGGCACGGCGCCGGGCCGGAGGGCCCGCATCCGGCCGGAGGCGACCCGGCGATGCCGCCGGCCCCGGTCGGACGACGAGCCCGGCCGGACGACACCGCCGGCATCCAGCCGGTCTCCGGTGGGGCCCGCCGGGCCCGCGCCGAGGACACCGGAGCCGTCCAGGCGGTCCCCGGTGGAGCGCGCCCGGCGCGGCCCGACGACGTGGCCCCCGGCACCCGGCCGGTCTCGGGGGCGGGCCGCCGGACCCGTTCCGACGATGTTCCACCAGGCACCCGGCCGGTCTCCGGCGCGGGCCGTCGCGCCGCGCCGGAAGGCGGCGTGCCCGGCGGGCCGGCCGGTCGCGCCGTTCCGGACGCCGCTCCCGTCTCTGGTGGCGGGCGACGCGCGCGGCGCGAGGAGCCCACGGCCGGTCACCACGTTCCCGCACCCGCGCCGGGTGCCGGCCGGCGGGCCGCCCAGGACCGAGCCCCGGTCGTGCCGCGCAGCGGAAACGCGCCGGACCTGCCGGGCGCGCCGGTGTCCGGCGGTCCGACGACCGGCCCGACCCCGCCGGCCGCCCGTCGTGGCACGCCCGGCGGCCGGAGCGCCGCACCCGAGGCACCAGGCGGCCGGAGCGCCGCACCCGAGGCACCAGGCGGCCGGAATGCCGCACCCGAGGCACCCACCGGCCGGAATGCCGCACCCGACGTGTCCCGTGGCCGGGATGCCGCACCCGACGTGTCCCGCAGCCGGGGCGCCGTGCCGGAGGCGCCCGGCGGCCGGGCCGGCGTCGCCGTCCCGCCGGTGCGTCCCGAGCCGGGCTCCCGGCGACCCGGGCAGTCCGGTCCCGGTGCGCCGGAGCATGCCGAACCGGCCGGCCCGGCGCGCCGCCCCGACCAGTCCGGTCCGGTCGTGCCGTCGGCCCGCCCCCAGCCGTCCGATCCGGGACCGGCCCGGCCCGCCCCGGCCCGAGGCGCGGCCCGCCCCGGTGTCCCGCCCGTTGCCGGTGGCGGTCCGGCCGGGCCGGGTCCGCGCGGCGACCGTGAGCGCACCGGCGGGATTCCGGTGGGCGGTGGACCTCCCGGTGGCGCTCCGGTCGCCCCCGGCCCGCGCGGCGACGGCGAGCGCACCGGCGGTATCCCGATCGGTGGCGGGCGACCCGGTGGTGCTCCGGCCGGTGGCGACGGGCGTGGGGTGGCCCGCCCCGACGACACCCTCCGGCCCGGTGCCGCGCCTCGTCCGCCGGTGGCCCCCGGCGCGCGGGGACCGTCGGGCGACGGCCCGGTGCCGCCCGGTGCGCCGGTGACCGCCCGCGCGGCGGCGGGTGTGGCCCGTCCGGTGGCGCCGGACGAGCGGACCGCCGCCCGGGCGACACCACCGGGAGCGGACCCGGACCGGCCCGGACCGGGCAACGCGGTGGCGGCCCGGGCGGCTGTGGCCGTACCCCCGGGGGAGCCGGCGGGACCACGGCCCGGCGCGGTCGGCGCACCGCGGCCCGGCGGTCCCGGCGCGGACGACAGCGGTGCGGAGGCCGGGGGCCTGCGCGGCGCCCGGTCCGAGCTGCGCCGGCAGATGCGCGAGCGCAGCCGGCTTCGGCTGGGCATCCTCGCCCTGGTCAGCCTCGTGCTACTGGGGGCGGTGCCGCTCTACTTCGGCATTCGCACGCTCAGCCACGATCCGGTCTTCGACACCCTCGACGAGCTCAAGGTGCCCGGCTGGGCGCAGAGCAACACGGTGGACAACGTCAGCGGCAGCCGCTGGTGCCTGCAGGACTGCCGCCTGCGGGAACGCTCCGTCGAATCGGAACAGGGGTGGAAGGAGACGGTGGCGGTCTACGAAAAGGCGCTGGCCGGCGACGGGTGGCGGCGCTGGAAGGTCGACCGTTGCCCGGACGAGAAGGTCCCGGGTAGCTACACCTGCTGGCGTCGGGACGAGCTCACGCTCGACCTGTGGGTACGCGACCGCACCTGCACGCCCCCGCCGGTCGACGGTGCGCCCGCGCCGTCCGCGCCGGCCGAGCCCGCAGCGGCGGACTGCACCGGCTCGTTGGTGTCGGTGAAGGTGCGTAACGCGATCGACGACGAGCGCACCGGGCCGACGCCGACCACCGACCCGTCACTCACCGGCGAGGATCCGTATCCGACCCTGACCGACGACCCGCTGGGCGAGGCGACCCCCTCACCGTCGTGAGCCGACTTTCATCACGGACGGTAGGGTCTGGGGCTGGCACGCCCGTCCGCGCCCGGTGACCGGGTCGGCGTGGCGCGAAGTGGGTAGGTACGGTCGCGCGTTCCGGGGCGTCGGGTTCCGGGACACTGCTTGAGGAGGACTTACGCGTGAGTGGTGGAGAGATCGCTGCGCTGATCGCGGCCGGCGCGTTCCTGATGCTGGTGCTCGTGCTGGCGGTGCCGATCCTGCGGCTGCGGCACACCGTGGACGCGACGACCCGCATGATCACCGACGTGAACGAGCGCACCACGCCGCTGCTCGGTGACGTGAACACCACGGTGAAGAACGTCAACGTGGCGCTGGAGCAGGTGCAGACCTCGCTGGACGGGGTGAACCTCCAGCTCGCCAAGGTGGACACCATGACCAGCCACGCGCAGAACGTCACCGCGAACGTGGCGAACCTGGCCACGGTGGTCTCCGCCGCCGCCGCGAACCCGCTGGTCAAGGTGGCCGCGTTCGGGTACGGCGTGCGCCGGGCCGCCTCCGCCCGCCGGCACGCCGAGACCGAGCGCGAGGTGCGCGACACGATCAAGCAGCAGCGTCGCGCCGCCAAGCGCGGCAACCGCTGACCCCGACCGGCGTACGCGGGAAGGATGAGAACATGAGGCGGTTGTTCTGGCTGGGCATCGGGCTGGCCGTGGGCGTCCTGGTGGTGCGTAAGGCCACCCGGACGGCGCAGGCGTACACCCCGGCCGGCATCGCCAGCGGGCTGTCCGAGTCCGCCGGCGGTCTGGTCGAGTCGGTCCGGGCGTTCATGGACGACGTCCGGGTCGGCATGGCCGAGCGTGAGCAGGAGATCCACGAGGCCTTCGCCCGCGGCGAGGTGTACGACGACCAGTTCGCCGAGCTGCGGGAGGACCCGCGCATCGGTGATCGAGAGATTTTCCCGGAGGACCACCAGCGATGAAGACGGCGGAGATCAAGCGGCGGTTCCTCGCCCACTTCGAGGCGAACGGGCACACCGTGGTGCCGTCCGCTCCGCTGCCCGCCATCAGCGACCCGAACCTGCTGTTCATCAACGCGGGCATGGTGCAGTTCGTGCCCTACTTCCTGGGCCAGCAGACCCCGCCGTACGCGCGGGCGACGAGCGTGCAGAAGTGCATCCGTACGCCGGACATCGACGAGGTCGGCAAGACCAGCCGGCACGGCACGTTCTTCCAGATGAACGGCAACTTCTCCTTCGGTGACTACTTCAAGTCCGGGGCGATCCCGCTCGCCTGGGACCTGGCCACCAAGCCGGTCGAGGCGGGCGGCTTCGGGCTGGACCCGGAGCGGATCTGGGCGACCGTCTACCTGGACGACGACGAGGCGTACGACATCTGGCGGGCCACCGGCGTGCCGGCCGAGCGGATCGTGCGCCGGGGCAAGGCCGACAACTTCTGGTCGATGGGCATCCCCGGCCCGTGCGGCCCGTGCTCCGAGCTGTACTACGACCGCGGCCCGGCCTACGGCCGCGAGGGCGGGCCGGAGGTCGACGAGGACCGCTACCTGGAGTTCTGGA
Source organism: Micromonospora sp. NPDC049151 (assembly GCF_040648395.1). NCBI lineage: Bacteria > Bacillati > Actinomycetota > Actinomycetes > Micromonosporales > Micromonosporaceae > Micromonospora > Micromonospora sp. NPDC049151. The sequence goes on along the minus strand of NZ_JBEZDP010000005.1, from coordinate 82,752 downwards.
ACCTCGTCTTCATGCAGTTCGAGCGGGGTCCGGGCACCGGCAAGGAGGACTTCCCGATCCTCGGTGACCTGCCGGCGAAGAACATCGACACCGGCATGGGCCTGGAGCGGATGGCCTCGCTGCTGCAGGGCGTGGACAACCTCTACGAGATCGACGAGGTCCGGCCGATCCTGGACAGGGCCGCCGAGCTGACCGGCAAGCGCTACGGCGCGCACTCCGGCCAGGCGGCCAACCAGTCGCACCCGGACGACGTGCGGCTGCGGGTGATCGCCGACCACGTGCGCACCTCGCTGATGCTCATCGGCGACGGGGTGACCCCGTCGAACGAGGGCCGTGGTTACGTGCTGCGGCGGATCATGCGCCGGGCGATCCGGGCGGTGCGGCTGCTGGGCTACGCCGACCGGGCTCTGCCCGAGCTGCTGCCGGTGGCCCGTGACTGCATGGCGCCGTCGTACCCGGAGCTGGCCGAGGACTTCGGCCGGATCTCCCAGTACGCGTACGCCGAGGAGGACGCGTTCCTGGCCACGCTGCGCGCCGGCACCACGATCCTGGACACCGCCATCGCCGAGACCAAGTCGGCCGGCAAGGCGGCGCTCTCCGGTGACAAGGCGTTCCAGCTGCACGACACGTACGGCTTCCCGATCGACCTGACCCTGGAGATCGCGGCCGAGCAGGGCTTGCAGGTCGACGCGGAGGGCTTCCGCCGGCTGATGGCCGACCAGCGCAGCCGGGCCAAGGCCGACGCGCAGGCGCGCAAGACCGGGCACACGGACGTGTCGGCGTACCGGTCGGTGCTCGACGGCGGCGGGCCGGTGGAGTTCACCGGCTACACCGAGCTGAGCCGGGAGTCGCGGGTGCGCGCGCTGCTGTCCGGCGGTGCCACGGTGGCGGCGGCTGCCGAGGGCGACACGATCGAGCTGGTGCTCGACACCACCCCGTTCTACGCCGAGGGCGGCGGGCAGCAGCCCGACCAGGGCCTCATCACCGTCGGCGGCGGCCAGGTCGAGGTCTTCGACGTGCAGCAGCCGGTGCCCGGCCTGATCGTGCACCGGGCGAAGGTGGTGCGCGGCGAGGTGCGGGCCGGGGAGACCGGGTACGCCGAGATCGATGCGTCCCGCCGCCGGGCGATCTCCCGTTCGCACACGGCGACGCACCTGGTGCACCAGACGATGCGTAACTTCCTCGGCGAGTCGGCGACCCAGGCGGGTTCGCTCAACGCGCCGGGCCGGCTGCGGTTCGACTTCAACACCCCGACGGGTGTGGCGCCGAGCGTGCTGCACGACGTCGAGCAGCAGGTCAACGAGGTGCTGCTGGCCGACCTGGAGGTGCACGCGTTCGTCACCAGCCAGGAGGAGGCCCGCCGGATCGGGGCGATGGCCCTGTTCGGTGAGAAGTACGGCGAGCGGGTCCGGGTCGTCGAGGTCGGCGACTACGCCCGTGAGCTGTGCGGCGGCACGCACGTGGCCCGCTCCGCCCAGCTCGGCCTGGTGAAGATCCTCTCCGAGGCGTCTGTGGGTTCCGGGGTCCGCCGGATCGAGGCGCTCGTCGGCATGGACGCGTTCGGCTTCCTGGCCCGTGAGCACCTGCTGGTGTCCCGGCTGGCGGAGCTGTTCCGGGTGCCGGGGGAGCAGGTGGCCGACCGGGTGGAGCAGACGGTCACCCAGTTGCGCGACGCGGAGAAGGAACTGGAGAAGCTGCGCGCCCAGCTCGTGCTCGGCGGCGCCGGCGCGCTCGCGGCGCAGGCGAAGGACGTGCGCGGGGTCGCGTACGTCGGGACCGAGGCGCCGGAGGGCGCGGCCGCGAACGACGTGCGGACCCTCGCCCAGGAGATCCGGGGCCGGATCGACGCGGCCCGCCCGGCGGTGGTCGCGGTGGCGGCCCGGGCCAACGGCAAGGCGTCGCTGGTGGTGGCCGTCAACCAGGCCGCCCGGGGGCGGAACCTGAGCGCGAAGGACCTGGTCAAGGCGGCGTTCTCCGGCCGGGGCGGCGGCAGCGACGACCTGGCCCAGGGCGGCGGCCTGCCCGCGGCGGAGGCGCCGAACCTGCTGGTCACCGTCGAGCGGGCGGTCGCCGACGCGGCATGAGCGAACGCACCGAGCGGAGCGAGGGCCGTGAGGGCATGCCCAGCCGGCACGGCATGAGCGCACGGATGTACGCCAGGGCGGACCACCCGGTCCGCCCTGGCCCGTATCGGCGGGGAGGTGTCCGTCAGTGACCGAGCTGTCCCGAGGTGTCCGGCTGGGTGTCGACGTCGGCCAGGTGCGGGTGGGGGTGGCCCGCTGTGATCCGCACGGCATCCTCGCCACGCCCCTGGTCACGCTGGCCCGTGATCTGACGGCGGAACCGGACGCGGTGCCCGGCGACATGGCCGAGCTGGTCCGGCTCGCCGCCGAGCACGAGGCGGTGGGGATCGTGGTCGGGCTGCCGGTCAATCTCGCCGGGAAGCACGGACCCGCGGCGGCGAACGTATCGGCATATGCCAGCCGTTTGGCTGATGTGATGCGGCCGATTCCGGTGACGCTGACGGACGAGAGGATGTCTACCGTCGTCGCGAGTCGTAGGCTTGCCGAACGGGGCGTCCGGGGAAAGCGCCAACGGGCGGTGGTCGACCAGGCTGCCGCGGTGGAGATTCTGCAGAGCTGGCTGGACGCACAGCGGAGGCGGACGCAATGATCGACGATCTTGATCTGGGGTTCGACGAGCCGGACAGGGGGGAGAAGGGCCGGCACCGGCGCGGCGCGGTGCGCCGGCGTCAGGGCAAGTCCGGCGGCGGCCGGGGCAAGACCCTTCTCGCCCTCGCGCTCGCTCTGGTCCTGCTGGGTGGCATCGGCGGCGGCGCGTTCTACGGCTTCGACCGGGTCCAGAACTACTTCGTCACGCCCGACTACGACGGCTCCGGCACCGGCGAGGTGACGGTCGAGATCAAGCAGGGCGCGCTGATCGCCGACATGGCCGACGCGCTCGTCGCGGCCGACGTGGTGAAGAGCACCAAGGCGTTCATCGAGGCCGCCGAGGAGAACTCGCGCAGCAAGAACATCCAGCCCGGCACCTACAAGCTGCGCAAGCAGATGAGCGGTGACGCGGCGGTCGTGGCGCTGCTGGACCTCAAGAACAAGATCGTCAACGGGATCACCATCCCCGAGGGGCTCACCGCGAAGACGGTCTACAAGCGGCTGTCCGAGAAGACCGACATCCCGGTCAAGGACTTCGAGGCCGCCGCGAAGGACCCGGAGGCGCTCGGCGTACCGGACTGGTGGTTCAAGCGCTCCGACGGCAAGAAGGCCAAGCCGTCGGTCGAGGGCTTCCTGTTCCCCGACACCTACGAGATCCCGCCGAAGGCCACCGCCGAGACGGTGCTCAAGCTGATGGTGGACAACTTCCTCACCGTCACCGGGAACCTGAAGTTCGCCGAGAACGTGCAGGCGAACCGCGGCGGCATCAGCCCGTACGAGGTACTGACCGTGGCGTCGCTCGCCCAAGCCGAGGCGGGCAACAAGGACGACCTCGGCAAGATCGCCCGCGTCGCCTACAACCGGGCCTACAGCGGCAACTTCCCCTGCAACTGTCTGCAGTTCGACGTTTCGGTCAACTACTACTGGGAGCTGACCGGCAAGCCGACGAAGGCGTCGAAGGACATGCGCAGAGAGGAACTGTACGACGAGAAGAACCCGTACAGCACCCACGCCCGCCCGGGTCTGCCCCCGACCCCCATCAACAACCCGGGGAAGCAGGCCCTGGAGGGGGCGCTGAGCCCGCCGGACGGCAAGTGGCTCTTCTTCGTCGCCATCGACAGGCAGGGACACTCGGCCTTCGCGACGACAAACGCCGAGCATGAGCGCAACATCGAGAAGGCCAAGGAGAACGGCGTTCTCTAGGCACGACGTCACCCGGGAGACAGAGGCAGTGCACATTTCGGCTCCCCGTCGTGCCGCTGTGGTCGGCAGGCCGATCGCCCACTCGCTGTCCCCGGTGATCCACACCGCCGGGTACGCGGCGGCCGGGCTGACCGGCTGGTCGTACACCCGGATCGAAGCCGGCGCCGACGAGCTGCCCGGCCTGGTCGCGGGCCTCGGCCCGGAGTGGGCCGGCCTGTCGGTGACCATGCCGGGCAAGGAGGCGGCGCTCGCGCTCGCCGACGAGGTCTCGCCGGTCGCCGCCGCCGTCGGCGCCGCCAACACGCTGGTACGCCGGCCCGACGGCACCTGGTACGCGGACAACACCGACGTCACCGGCATGGTCGAGGTGCTCACCGGCGCCGGCTGCGTGGCCGGGGCGGTCGTCACCGTGCTCGGCGCGGGTGGCACGGCCCGGGCCGCGATCGCGGCGGCGGCCCGGATCGGGGCGGCCGAGGTGACAGTGGTGGCCCGCCGCCCGGAGGCGGTCGACGAGCTGCGCCCGGTCGCGGCGGCGGCCGGTGTGCCGCTGGCGGGCGCGGAGTGGGACGGGGCGCCGGCGCACGCCCGCGCCGACGTGGTGATCTCCACGGTGCCGAAGGGCGTCGCCGACCCCCTGGCCGACAACTTCGACTGGCGGCCGGAGTCCGTCTTCTTCGACGTGGTCTACGACCCGTGGCCGACGCCGCTCGCCGCGGCGGCGCTCGCCGCCGGCTGCCGGGTGGTCTCCGGGCTGGACCTGCTGCTGGCCCAGGCGTTCGGTCAGTTCGAGCAGTTCACCGGCGTCCCCGCTCCACGGGCCGCGATGCGCGCCGCGCTTGCGGTGTAAGGAAGGGCCCCTTCTTAACGCCTCCGGTAGAGGAAGGGTCCCCTGTTAACACCTCACGCCGCCCGGTGGGAGACCAGCGCGCGGAGGTGGCCTGTCCGCAGGGCGGGACGCGGCGGGCGGCGTACGCCGGCGACCACCGGACGTGACACACTGACCGTCGTGTTGCGCTGGCTGACTGCAGGTGAATCGCACGGACCCGCCCTCGTCGCGATGCTGGAGGGCGTACCCGCCGGCATCGAGGTGACCACCGGGGAGATCTCCGGCGAGCTGGCCCGGCGCCGGCTCGGGTACGGCCGGGGCGCCCGGATGTCGTTCGAGCAGGACGAGGTCGAGATCATCGGCGGGCTCCGGCACGGCGTCACGCTGGGCAGCCCGGTGGCGATCCGGGTCGGCAACTCCGAGTGGCCGAAGTGGCGCACCGTGATGGCCGCCGACCCGGTCGACCCGGAGGAGCTGGCGAGCCAGGCCCGCAACGCGCCGCTGACCCGCCCTCGCCCCGGTCACGCCGACCTGGCCGGCATGCAGAAGTACGGGCACACCGACGCCCGGCCGATCCTGGAGCGCGCCAGCGCCCGGGAGACGGCCGCCCGGGTCGCGGTGGGCACCGTCGCCAAGGCGCTGGTGCGGCAGGCGCTCGGCGTGGAGATCGTCTCGCACGTGGTCGAGCTGGGCCCGGTGGCGGTCAAGCCAGGGCTGCGCCCCACGCCGGAGGACGCCGCGCGCATCGACGCCGACCCGCTGCGCTGCCTCGACGCCGAGGCCAGCGCCCGGATGGTCGCCGAGGTCGACGCCGCGAAGAAGGCCGCCGACACACTCGGCGGCGTGGTCGAGGTGCTCGCGTACGGGGTGCCGCCGGGTCTGGGCAGCCACGTGCAGTGGGACCGCAAGCTCGACGCCCGCCTGGCCACCGCGCTCATGTCTATCCAGGCGATCAAGGGTGTGGAGATCGGTGACGGGTGGCAGCAGGCGCGCTCGCGCGGCTCCGAGGCGCACGACGAGATCGTGCCCACCGCCACCGGGGTACGGCGGATCACCGACCGGGCCGGCGGCCTGGAGGGCGGCATCACCACCGGTGAGCCGCTGCGGGTGAAGGCGGCCATGAAGCCGATCTCGTCGCTGAACCGGGCCCTCGCCACGATCGACGTGACCACCGGCGAGCCGGCCACCGCGATCAACCAGCGTTCCGACGTGTGCGCGGTGCCGGCCGCCGCGGTGGTGGCCGAGGCGATGGTCGCGCTGGTGCTGGCCGAGGCGGCGGTGGAGAAGTTCGGCGGCGACTCGGTCGCCGAGATGCGCCGCAACCTGGCCGGTTACCTCGACAGCCTGGTGATTCGGTGAGCGCGAGGAACGCAGCGCAGCGGAGTCCCGCAGTCGCGAACGAAAGGTGGCAACGGTGAGCACCCGGCCGGTCTGCGTGCTGGTCGGTGCGCCCGGCTCCGGCAAGACCACAGTCGGCACGGCGCTCGCCGAGGCGCTCGGCGTCGGCTTCCGGGACACCGACGCCGACATCGAGAACCTCGCCGGCAAGCCCATCCCGGAGATCTTCGTGGACGAGGGGGAGGAGCACTTCCGTACCCTCGAACGGGCCGCCGTGGCGGCGGCGCTCGCGTCGCACGCGGGCGTGCTCGCGCTCGGCGGCGGCGCGGTCCTGGCCGAGGAGAACCGGGCCGCGCTGATCGGCCACACGGTGGTGCACCTGTCGGTGGAGCTGCCGGACGCGCTCAAGCGGGTCGGTCTGGGCGCCGGCCGGCCGCTGCTCGCGCTGAACCCGCGCGCCACGCTCAAGCACCTGATGGACCAGCGCCGCCCGCTCTACGCCGAGGTGGCGACCGCGACTGTGGTCACCGACGGGCGTACCCCGCAGGAGCTGGCGGCGGAGATCGCCGCGCTGCTCAAGCCCTGACCCGCACGGCCGCGACCGGCGCGGACCGCGCGGCGCGGCGGCGCCGGGCCGGTTCGGGCCGCCAGGTGGCGAGCAGCGCCAGCGCCAGCGCGATCTCGGCCAGGTCGCCGAGGTAGTACATGAGCGTGGCCCCGGCCCGCAGCTCGGCGGCGGTGGCGGGCACGTCCACGAACAGCCCGGCGTAGAGCAACTGGGCGATGGTGGCGTGCGCCGCGACCCCGAACCCGATCACCACAAGCCGCACCGGTACGCGGGGACGGTGCGGTCCCGGGTCCGGCCCGGCGATCGACCAGGCGAACAGGCAGCCGCTGAGCAGGAAGTGCAGGTTCACCAGCGTGTGCAGGGCCGGGTTGTCCAGCGTGGCCCGGTACAGCGGGGTGAGGTAGAGCAGCCAGAGCCCGCCCGCGGTGAGCAGGAGCCAGGTCACCGGGTGGCCGAGCACCCGCGCGACCGGGTGCCGCAGCAGGTGGACCAGGGCCCGGCCGGTACGCCGGTCCAGCGTGCGCAGCAGCAGCGTGACGGGGGCGGCGAGCACCAGCGCCAGCGGCGCGAGCATGCCGATCAGCAGGTGCTGCCACATGTGCCCGACGAAGTCACCGGCCGGCCAGAGCAGCCCCGCCACCAGCAGCAACGTGCCCAGCCCGAAGCTCGCCGTGCGGGCGTGCGGCCAGCCCGGTCCGCCCGGGGCGCGCAGGCGCAACGCGGCGGCCAGGTACGCCCAGAACAGCACCAGCGGCAGCAGCGCGACGGCCGGGAAGCCGCCGTCGGCGTGCCCGGCGTGGGCCGGGATCACCGCCGCTCCGGCGCGCAGAGGTCCACGTCGCGGGCCCGGCGCTGGATCGCCCAGCCCGCCGCGATCAGCACCACGCCGAGGGCGAGGAACCCGAGGTCCCACCAGAGCTGGTTCGGACCGCCGCGGACGTGGTGGATGCCGAGCAGGTGGTGGTCGACGACGCCCTCGACCAGGTTGAACAGGCCCCAGCCGATCAGCGCCCAGCCCCACAGCATGGGCGAGCGCCACAGCCGGCCCCGCGAGGTGGTGACCCGGGCGTAGAGCAGGGCCAGGCCGGTCAGCACCGCGACCCAGGTGACCACGTGGAACAGCCCGTCCCAGAGCGTGTTCATCTGCAACCCGGCCACGGTGTCGACCGGGTACTCGCGGATGCCGGCCCGGTCGCTGCCGGTGCTGCTGAGCATGTGGTGCCACTGGAGGACCTGGTGCAGGACGATGCCGTCGACGAAGCCGCCCAGCCCGACGCCGAGGATGGTGGCGGGCAGCCGGATGCTCGTCGCGGACTCCGGTCGGGTCGCGGGTGCCGTCGTCTCGCTCATTCCGGCCGCCCTACCCGGCGTGCGGCCGGGCAAACACCCAGCCAGTGGACAGTCGCCCCGCGAGGGCGGCGCGCTGGACTAGGCTGCCCGCGATGGACGAGGTGACCCGGATCCCGGTCGGCGGCGAGCGGCCGTACGACGTGCTCGTGGGACGTGACCTGCTGGACCCGCCGCCGGCGCTGCTACCCGGCGCCGAGCGGGTGGCCTTCCTGCACTCGCCGCCGCTCAAGGCGCTGGCCGACCGGCTCGCCGCCGGCGTCCGCGAGGCCGGCGTGACTCCGCTGCTCATCGAGGTGCCGGACGCGGAGGCGGGCAAGCACGTCGACGTGGCGGCGGCCTGCTGGGATCGGCTCGGCGAGGCCGGGTTCACCCGTACCGACGCGGTGGTCGGGGTGGGCGGCGGCGCGGTCACCGACCTGGCCGGTTTCGTCGCGGCCACCTGGCTGCGCGGGGTGCGCTGGGTGCCGGTCGCCACGTCGCTGCTCGGCATGGTCGACGCCGCCGTGGGCGGCAAGACCGGCATCAACACCGCCGCCGGCAAGAACCTGGTCGGCGCGTTCCACCCGCCGGCCGGCGTGCTGGCCGACCTGGCGACGCTGGACAGCCTGCCCCCGGCCGACCTGGCGGCCGGGATGGCCGAGGTGGTCAAGTGCGGCTTCATCGCCGACCCGGTCATCCTCGACCTGGTCGAGCGGGATCCGGCCGCCGCGCTGGACCCGGCCGGGCCGGTGCTGCGGGAACTGGTCGAGCGCGCGGTCCGCGTGAAGGCCGGCGTGGTCGGCGGGGACCTGCGCGAATCCGGGGTACGCGAGGTGCTCAACTACGGGCACACGCTGGCGCACGCGATCGAGAAGGTGGAGGGGTACCGCTGGCGGCACGGTCACGCCGTGGCGGTCGGCCTGGTGTACGCCGCCACGCTGGCCCGGCTCGCAGGCCGCCTCGACGCGGCCGACGCCGAGCGGCACCGCCGGGTGCTGACCGCGCTCGGCCTGCCCACCGGCTACCGGGCCGACGCCTGGCCGGAGCTGCTGGCGGCGATGCGGGTGGACAAGAAGGCCCGGGGGAGCCGGCTGCGGTTCGTGGTGCTCGACGGGCTCGCCCGCCCGGCGATCCTGGAGGCACCGCCGGACGACCTGCTCGCCGCCGCGTACGCGGAGATCAGCTCGTGAGGGTGTACGTGCTCAACGGGCCGAACCTGGGCCGGCTCGGCACCCGCCAGGTCGACGTGTACGGGGTGACCAGCTACGCCCAGCTCGTGGCCGACTGCGAGCGGCATGGCCGGGAGCTGGGCCTGGACGTGGTGGTCCGGCAGACCGACGCCGAGCACGAGATGCTGGCCTGGCTGCACGAGGCGGCCGACGAGGCGGCGGCGGTGGTGCTCAACCCGGCCGCCTGGTCGCACTACTCGATCGCGGTGCGGGACGCCTGCGCCATGCTGCGCGGCCCGCTGGTCGAGGTGCACATCTCCAACATCCACGCCCGGGAGGAGTTCCGGCACCACTCGGTGGTCTCCGCCGTGGCCACCGGCGTGATCTGCGGCCTGGGCGTGGACGGCTACCGGCTGGCACTGCACCACCTGGCCGCCCGGCTCGCCGCGGGTGCCTGAGCCCCTCAGTTCCGTGGCGCGAGTCCGATTCGACAGAGCGAGTAGACTTGGACGGTCTGTCCGCCAATTGATGATCAAGGCAGGAAATGGCCACCACCAACGACCTGAAGAACGGCCTGGTACTCAACCTGGACGGCGAGCTGTGGGCCGTCGTCGAGTTCCAGCACGTCAAGCCCGGTAAGGGTGGTGCCTTCGTGCGCACCACGCTGAAGAACGTGCTGTCCGGCAAGGTGGTCGACAAGACCTTCAACGCGGGCACCAAGGTCGAGACCGCGACCGTGGACAAGCGCACCATGCAGTACCTGTACGCCGACGGCGAGGACTACGTCTTCATGGATCTGGAGACGTTCGACCAGATCACCGTCATGGGCGGCGTCGTCGGCGAGGCCGCCAACTACCTCCTCCCCGAGGCCGAGGCGACGGTCGCCACCCACGAGGGTGTGCCGCTGTACATCGAGCTGCCGACCTCGGTCGTGCTGGAGGTCACCTACACCGAGCCGGGCCTGCAGGGCGACCGGTCGACCGGCGGCAACAAGCCGGCCACCGTCGAGACCGGCGCGACGGTGCAGGTGCCGCTGTTCATCACCACCGGTGAGAAGATCAAGGTCGACACCCGCGACGGCCGTTACCTCGGCCGATCCTGATGGCCGAGGGTCCCAAGCAGCAGATGCCGGCGCGCCGTAAGGCGCGCAAGCGGGCGCTGGACGTGCTCTTCGAGGCCGACCTGCGGGACCGCCCGCCGGTCGAGGTGCTCGCCGGTTACCTGCAACGGATCGAGCAGCCGCGCCCTGACCACCTCGGCTACGCGATCGGGCTGGTCGAGGGCGTGGCGGCGCACCTCGACCGGATCGACGAGACGATCGCCAGCTACGCCGAGGGGTGGACGCTGGAGCGCATGCCGGTGGTCGACCGCAACCTGGCCCGGATCGCCGTGTACGAGCTGCTCTACGTCGACGAGATCGACGACGCGGTGGCGATCAGCGAGGCCGTGGAGCTGGCCCGGCAGATGTCGACAGACGACTCGCCCCGCTTTCTCAACGGCATCCTCGGCCGGATCGCCGAGTACGCCACGCGCTGACGCGTGCCGGATCGACGAAGGGCCCGTGCCAGGCGGCACGGGCCCTTCTCGTCGTACGGGGGTGTCAGGAGGCGAAGAACGCCCGCGGGTCGGCGACCAGCACGCCGTGCTCGGTCAGCCGCTCGATCAGGCCCGACGGCGAGGCGTCGTAGACGATCGCGAGGGCGCGCAGGTCGTCGGCGCGGATCGAGAGCACGCGGCCGTTGTAGTCACCGCGCTGCTGCTGGATGGCACGCGCGTACCGGGCCACGTACGCGAGGTCCTCGGAGGCCTCGTCGTAGAGCCGCTCCAGGTCCAGCACGATCTTGCTGGTGGGCTCGTGACGCACCCCGCTGCCGTCGGGCAGCAGCTCCGAGACGGGAACGCGGTAGAAGTCGGCCAGCTCCGCCAGGCGGGACACGGTGACGGCGCGGTCGCCGCGCTCGTACGAGCCGACCACCACGGCCTTCCACCGCCCGTTCGACTTCTCCTCCACCCCCTGCAGGGACAGACCCTGCTGCTGGCGGATGGAGCGCAGGCGGGCGCCCAGCGACTTGGCGTATTCAGAGGGCATTCGGACACTCCCAGTGCTGTTCGGGTTCTCCGAGCTATCGCTACGGAGCGTGACGGTACGGGGATTGCGACAAGTGGTCAAGTGTTGCCGTCCACCGGGTCCCGCACCCCTGTGTGGCTTGTCCCCATTTCTCCGGGCTGACCAGCAGGTCAGTACCGGCGGCGGGCAGCCCGGTGACCGCTGGTAACGTGGCGTGAAGCCCCGGTCCGGGCCCGCGCGGGCCGGCCGGAGCCGACCAGACGTCCTTTAACGACCCGTCCCGTGAGGCGGGGAAGGAGGTCCGCCGTGGCCTACCCACCGGCTGCCCACTCGTCGCCGCCGCGACAACCCTCGGTGAAGGTGATCCTCGCCGCAGCGGACGTTTCGCGGGTGGTCGACCGCATCGCCCACCAGATCCTGGAGAAGACCCAGGGCGCCGCCGACACCGTGCTGCTCGGCATCCCCACCCGGGGCGTGCCGCTGGCCCACCGCCTCGCGGCCCGGATCAGCACCTTCGAGGACGTCACAGTCCCGGTCGGCGTGCTCGACATCACGCTCTACCGCGACGACCTGCGCCGGCACGCCACCCGCGCGGTCGGCCCGACCGACCTGCCGCCCGGCGGGATCGACGGCAAGCGGGTGATCCTCGTCGACGACGTGCTGTTCTCCGGCCGCACCGTGCGGGCCGCGCTGGACGCGCTCAGCGACGTGGGCCGCCCGGCGTCAGTGCAGCTCGCGGTCCTGGTCGACCGCGGCCACCGCCAGCTGCCGATCCGCGCCGACTACGTCGGCAAGAACATCCCCACCGCGCTGGCCGAGAACGTCAAGGTCACCCTCGCCGAGACCGACGGCACGGACGAGGTCAAGTTGTACGGGGGGTCACTGTGAGCGCGAGGAGTGCAGCGAAGCGGAGCCCCGCAGTCGCGAACGAAAGGCGGCTCTGCGCATGATCCGGCACCTGCTCTCCGGCGCCGACCTGGACGCCGGCACCGCCACTCTGGTCCTGGACACCGCCGCGGAGATGGCGACGGTGGCCGGGCGTGAGGTCAAGAAGCTGCCCGCGCTGCGCGGGCGCACCGTGGTCAACCTCTTCTACGAGGACTCCACCCGGACCCGGATCTCGTTCGAGGCGGCGGCCAAGCGGCTCAGCGCCGACGTGATCAACTTCTCCGCCAAGGGCTCCAGCGTGGCCAAGGGGGAGAGCCTGAAGGACACCGCGCTCACGCTCCAGGCGATGGGCGCGGACGCGGTGGTCGTCCGGCACCCCGCCTCCGGCGCCCCGCACCGGCTCGCCGAGTGGGTCGACGGCTCGGTGGTAAACGCCGGTGACGGCACCCACGAGCACCCCACGCAGGCGCTGCTCGACGCGTACACGATGCGGTCCCGGCTGGGCCGGCTCGACGGCCTGCACGTGGCGATCGTCGGCGACGTGCTGCACTCCCGGGTGGCCCGCTCCAACGTGCTGCTGCTGTCCACGCTCGGCGCGAAGGTCACCCTGGTCGGCCCGCCCACGCTCATCCCGGTCGACATCGCCGCCGCCCTGGCCCCCGGTACCGACGTCTGTTACGACCTCGACGCCGTTCTCCCAGATGTGGACGTGGTGATGATGCTGCGGGTGCAGCGTGAGCGGATGGGTGACTCCTACTTCCCGTCGGCCCGCGAGTACGCCCGCCGCTACGGGCTCGACGGGCCGCGCATGCGCCGGCTGCCCGGGCACGCGATCGTCATGCACCCCGGCCCGATGAACCGGGGCATGGAGATCACGCCCGAGGTGGCCGACTCGCCCCGCTCCACCATCGTCGAACAGGTCGCCAACGGGGTCTCCGTGCGGATGGCCGTGCTCTACCTGCTGCTCGGAGGGAACAACCGGTGACCGCGTACCTCATCACAGGCGTCAGCATCGTCGGCGGCGAGCCGACCGACCTGCTCATCCGCGACGGCGTGGTGGCCGCCGTCGGCGACGCACCCACCACCGACGACGCCACGGTCATCGACGCGACCGGCCTGGTCGCGCTGCCCGGCCTGGTCGACCTGCACACCCACCTGCGCGAGCCCGGCCGGGAGGACGCCGAGACTGTCGAGTCCGGCTCCCGGGCGGCGGCGCTCGGCGGCTACACGGCGGTGTGCGCGATGGCGAACACCTCGCCGGTCGCCGACACCGCGGGCGTGGTGGAGCAGGTCTGGCGGCTCGGCCGCGAGGCCGGCCTGGTCGACGTGCAGCCGATCGGCGCGGTCACCGTCGGGCTGGCCGGCGAGCGCCTGGCCGAGCTGGGCGCGATGGCCGACTCGGCCGCCGGGGTGCGGATCTTCTCCGACGACGGGCACTGCGTGTCCGACCCGCGGCTGATGCGCCGCGCGTTGGAGTACGTCAAGGCGTTCGACGGCGTGATCGCCCAGCACGCCGAGGAGCCCCGGCTGACCGAGGGCGCGCAGATGCACGAGGGCGAGGTGTCCACCCGCCTCGGCCTGACCGGCTGGCCGGCCGTCGCCGAGGAGGCGATCATCGCCCGGGACGTGCTGCTGGCCGAGCACGTCGGCAGCCGCCTGCACGTCTGCCACGTCTCCACCGCCGGCAGCGTCGAGGTGCTGCGCCAGGCCAAGGCGCGCGGGGTACGCGTCACCGCCGAGGTGACGCCGCACCACCTGCTGCTCACGGACGCCAAGGCGGAGAGCTACGACCCGGTCTTCAAGGTCAACCCGCCGCTGCGTACCGCCGCCGACATCGCCGCGCTGCGCGACGCGCTGGCCGAGGGCGTGATCGACATCATCGCCACCGACCACGCGCCGCACGCCGTGGAGGACAAGGAGTGCGAGTGGGCGTACGCCCGGCCGGGCATGGTCGGCCTGGAGACGGCGCTGTCCATCGCGCTCGACGTGTTCGGTCCCCGCTGGGACCTGATCGCCGAGCGGATGTCCCGCACACCGGCCCGGATCGCCGGGCTGACCGGGCACGGCCTCGACCCGGCGCCCGGCGTACCGGCCAACCTGACCCTCGTCGACCCGGCCGCCCGGCGCGTCATCGAACCGGCGGAGCTGGCCAGTCGCAGTCGCAACACCCCGTACGCCCGCATGACGCTGCCGGGTCGCATCGTGGCGACCTTCCTGCGCGGCGAGGCGACGGTCCTGGACGGAAAGGCTGTTAAGTGAAGAGACGTCCTGCGATCCTCGTCTTGGAGGACGGGCGCACGTTCCACGGCGAGGCGTACGGCAGCGTCGGGGAGACCTTCGGCGAGGCGGTCTTCAACACCGGCATGACCGGCTACCAGGAGACGCTCACCGACCCCTCCTACCACCGGCAGGTGGTGGTGCAGACCGCGCCGCACATCGGCAACACCGGCGTCAACGGCTCCGACGACGAGTCCGACCGGATCTGGGTGGCCGGGTACGTGGTGCGCGACCCGGCCCGGATCAGCTCGAACTGGCGGGCCACCGGCGGCCTGGAGGACCGGCTCGCCGCCGAGGGCGTGGTCGGCATCAGCGGGGTGGACACCCGGGCGCTGACCCGGCACCTGCGTGAGCGCGGCGCGATGCGGGTCGGCATCTCCAGCGTCGAGGACGACCCGGCCGCCCTGCTGGAGCGGGTACGCCGTTCGCCGCAGATGGTCGGCGCGAACCTGTCCGACGAGGTGACCACCGCCAAGCCGTACGTGGTGCAGGCGCAGGGCGAGCACCGGTTCACGGTGGCCGCCGTGGACCTGGGCATCAAGCGCAACGTGCCGCGCCGGCTCGCCGCCCGCGGCGTCACCACCCACGTGCTGCCCGCCGGGTCGACGATCGAGGACCTGCTCGCCACCGGCGCGGACGCGGTCTTCTTCTCGCCCGGCCCGGGCGACCCGGCGACCGCCGACGGCCCGGTGGCGCTGGCCCGGGAGGTGCTGGCCCGGCGGATCCCGCTGTTCGGCATCTGCTTCGGCAGCCAGATCCTCGGCCGGGCGCTCGGCTTCGGCACCTACAAGCTGGGGTACGGCCACCGTGGCATCAACCAGCCGGTGCTCGACCGGGCCACCGGCAAGGTCGAGGTGACGAGCCACAACCACGGCTTCGCGGTGCAGGTGCCCGGTGCCGGGGACGGCGCCGTGGTGCCGGATCAGGTGATCCAGACCGAGTTCGGCGGTGTCCAGGTGTCACACGTCTGCCTCAATGACAACGTGGTCGAGGGGCTGCGGGCCGTGGACGTGCCCGCCTTCACCGTCCAGTACCACCCGGAGGCGGCGGCCGGCCCGCACGACGCGGACTACCTCTTCGACCGTTTCGCCGAGTTGATCGAAGGCCGTGGCTTCGACCGGCAGCAGAGTGAAGGCGGCAAGAATGCCTAAGCGGACCGACCTCAAGCACGTCCTGGTGATCGGCTCCGGGCCGATCGTGATCGGACAGGCCTGCGAGTTCGACTACTCCGGCACTCAGGCCTGCCGGGTGCTGCGCAGCGAGGGGATCCGGGTCAGCCTGGTCAACTCGAACCCGGCGACGATCATGACGGACCCGGAGTTCGCCGACGCCACGTACGTCGAGCCGATCACGCGTGAGTTCGTCGAGCTGGTCATCGCCAAGGAGCGCCCGGACGCGCTGCTGCCGACGCTCGGCGGGCAGACCGCGCTGAACACCGCCGTCGCCCTGCACGAGGCGGGCGTGCTGGAGAAGTACGGCGTCGAGCTGATCGGCGCGAACATCGAGGCGATCAACCGGGGCGAGGACCGGCAGCTGTTCAAGGAGATCGTCGCGAAGGCCGGCGTACGGCTGGGCCTGGAGGACCCGTCGGCGCTGGTGCCGCGTTCGCGGGTCTGCCACTCGATGGACGAGGTCCGCGAGACGGTCGCCGACCTGGGCCTGCCGGTGGTCATCCGGCCGTCGTTCACCATGGGCGGCCTCGGTTCCGGCATGGCGCACACCGACGAGGACCTGGAGCGCATCGCCGGTTCCGGCCTGGCGGCCAGCCCGGTGCACGAGGTGCTCATCGAGGAGAGCGTGCTCGGCTGGAAGGAGTACGAGCTCGAACTGATGCGCGACCGCCACGACAACGTGGTGGTGGTCTGCTCGATCGAGAACGTCGACCCGATGGGTGTGCACACCGGTGACAGCGTCACCGTCGCGCCGTCGATGACGCTCACCGACCGGGAGTACCAGCGGCTGCGTGACCTCGGCATCGCGGTGCTGCGCGAGGTCGGTGTGGACACCGGCGGCTGCAACATCCAGTTCGCGGTGAACCCGGCCGACGGCCGGATCGTCGTGATCGAGATGAACCCGCGCGTGTCGCGCTCCTCGGCGCTGGCGTCGAAGGCCACCGGCTTCCCGATCGCGAAGATCGCCGCGAAGCTCGCCATCGGCTACACGCTGGACGAGATCCCCAACGACATCACGCTCAAGACGCCCGCCGCGTTCGAGCCGACGCTCGACTACGTGGTGGTGAAGATCCCCCGGTTCGCGTTCGAGAAGTTCCCCGGCGCGGACCCGGAGCTGACCACCACGATGAAGTCGGTGGGCGAGGCGATGAGCCTGGGCCGCAACTTCACCGAGGCGCTGAACAAGGCGATGCGCTCGATGGAAACCAAGGCGTCCGGTTTCTGGACCACTCCGGATCCGGAGGGCGCGACGAAGGAGAACACCCTCGCCGCGCTGCGCGTGCCGCACGACGGCCGGCTCTACACGGTCGAGCGGGCGCTGCGTCTCGGCGCGTCGATCGCCGAGGTGTCCGAGGCGTCCGGCGGCATGGACCCGTGGTTCCTGGACCAGATCGCCTCGCTGGTCGAGCTGCGCGCCGAGATCGTGGACGCGCCGGTGCTCGACGCCGCGCTGCTGCGCCGGGCCAAGCGGGCCGGGTTGTCCGACCGGCAGCTCGCCGCGCTGCGTCCGGAGCTGGCCGCCGAGGACGGCGTCCGCACGCTGCGGCACCGGCTCGGCGTCCGGCCGGTCTACAAGACGGTGGACACCTGCGCGGCCGAGTTCGAGGCGACCACGCCGTACCACTACTCGACGTACGACTCGGAGACCGAGGTGGCGCCCTCGGCCCGGCCCAAGGTGCTCATCCTGGGCTCCGGGCCGAACCGGATCGGGCAGGGCATCGAGTTCGACTACTCGTGCGTGCACGCGGTACAAGCGCTCCGGGACGTGGACTACGAGACCGTCATGGTCAACTGCAACCCGGAGACCGTCTCCACCGACTACGACACCGCCGACCGACTCTACTTCGAGCCGCTGACGTTCGAGGACGTGCTGGAGGTCTGGCACGCCGAGGACTCCTCCGGCAAGGAGGCGGGCGGGCCCGGCGTCATCGGGGTGATCGTGCAGCTCGGCGGTCAGACCCCGCTCGGCCTGGCCCAGCGGCTCAAGAACGCCGGGGTGCCGATCGTCGGCACCTCGCCGGAGTCGATCCACCTGGCCGAGGAGCGCGGCGCGTTCGGCGCGGTGCTGGCCCGGGCCGGCCTGCGCGCGCCCGCGCACGGCATGGCCACCTCGTACGACGAGGCGAAGGCGATCGCCGACGAGATCGGGTACCCGGTGCTGGTCCGCCCCTCGTACGTGCTCGGCGGGCGCGGCATGGAGATCGTGTACGACGACGCCACGCTGCGTGACTACATCGGCCGGGCCACAGCGATCTCGCCGGACCGCCCGGTGCTGGTGGACCGGTTCCTGGACGACGCCATCGAGATCGACGTGGACGCGCTCGTGGACGCCGACGGCGACGTCTACCTGGGCGGCGTGATGGAGCACATCGAGGAGGCCGGCATCCACTCCGGCGACTCGTCCTGCGCGCTGCCGCCGATCACCCTGGCCGGTTCGCACCTGGCCCAGGTGCGGCACTACACCGAGCAGATCGCCCGCGGCGTCGGGGTGCGCGGCCTGCTCAACGTCCAGTACGCGTTGCAGGGCGACATGCTCTACGTGCTGGAGGCCAACCCGCGCGCCTCCCGGACCGTACCGTTCGTCTCGAAGGCCACCGCGGTGCCGCTGGCGAAGGCGGCGGCCCGGATCGCGCTCGGCGCCACCATCGCGCAGCTGCGCGCCGAGGGGATGCTGCCGCCGGCCGGCGACGGCGGCACCATGCCGGCCGACGCGCCGATCGCGGTCAAGGAGGCGGTGCTGCCGTTCAAGCGGTTCCGCACCCCGTCCGGCAAGGGCATCGACGTGCTGCTCGGCCCGGAGATGAAGTCCACCGGCGAGGTGATGGGCATCGACACCGGCTTCGGGCAGGCGTTCGCCAAGTCGCAGGCCGCCGCGTACGGGTCGCTGCCGACCGCCGGGAAGATCTTCGTCTCGGTCGCCAACCGGGACAAGCGCGGCATGATCTTCCCGATCAAGCGCCTGGCCGACCTGGGCTTCGAGATCGTGGCCACCACCGGCACGGCCGAGGTGCTGCGCCGGCACGGCATCGCCTGCGAGCAGATCCGCAAGCACTACGAGTCGGGTGAGGGCGCGGACGCGGTCTCGCTGATCCTCGGCGGCGACGTGGCGCTGGTGGTGAACACGCCGCAGGGCTCCGGCGCGAGCGCCCGTTCCGACGGGTACGAGATCCGCAGCGCGGCGGTGAGCGTGGACATCCCGTGCGTCACCACGGTGCCCGGCGCCGCCGCCGCCGTCATGGGCATCGAGGCCCGCATCCGGGGTGACCTGAAGGTCCGCCCGCTGCAGGACCTGCACGCCGCCCTGCGGGCGGGCGAGTGACAGCGCGCCTTCACGCGCCGATCATGAGGTTGGCGGCGATGTGGATCTCCAAATCCGCCGCCAACCTCATGATCGACGGGGAGACCGGGCGGGGGGCCGAGGCGTGATCTTCGAGAAGGTGGTGCGGCCCCGGCTGTTCTCGCTCGCGGGCGGGGACGCCGAAGGCGCGCACGAGTGGACGCTGGAGCGGCTGGCTGCGGTGTCGCGGCGGCCGGCCGTTCTCGCGGCGCTGCGCGCGGCGTACTTCCGGCCGGCGCCGCGCACCGTGTTCGGGGTGCGCTTCCCCAACCCGGTCGGGCTGGCCGCCGGCATGGACAAGAACGGACTCGCGTTGCCGGCGTGGCCGGCGCTCGGCTTCGGCTTCGTCGAGGTCGGCACCGTGACCGCGCACGCCCAGCCGGGCAACCCCCGGCCCCGGCTGTTCCGGCTGCGCGACAGCGAAGCCGTGATCAACCGGATGGGCTTCAACAACGCCGGCGCCGCGGCGCTCGCGGACCGGCTGGCCGCGTTGCCGCGCCCGCTCGGCGTGCCGCTGGGCATCTCGCTGGGCAAGTCCAAGGTGACCCCGCTGGACGAGGCGGTCGAGGACTACCTCGCGTCCTACCGGGCGCTCAAGGACCACGGCGACTACTTCGCCGTAAACGTGTCCTCACCGAACACTCCCGGCCTGCGGTCGCTTCAGGACCGATCACATCTGGACGCGTTGCTCGCCGCGCTGGTGGGGGAGAAGCCGGTGCTGGTGAAGATCGCCCCGGACCTCACCGAGCCGGCCGTGGCTGAGCTGCTGGAGGTGTGCCTCGACCGGGGCGCGGCCGGGGTCATCGCCACGAACACCACGCTCGCCCGCGACGGGCTCGCCCCGGCCGACCGGGAGCGCGCCGCCGAGGCCGGCGGGCTGTCCGGCCGGCCGCTCACCGCCCGGGCCCGCGACATGGTCGCGTTCGTGCACCGGGAGACCGGCGGCCGGCTGCCGGTGATCGGCGTCGGCGGCATCCTGCATCCCGACGACGCCACCCGCATGTTCGACGCCGGCGCCGCCCTGCTCCAGCTCTACACCGGCTTCATCTACCGCGGCCCCGCCCTCACCCGAGCCATAACCCGAGCCACCCCCTGACCCCCCCCGCCCCGCCCCCCGACCCTCGCGATCTTGCACTTCCGGCCCCGGCACACCGCCTCATTCCGGGCGCGGCCGGGGCAGCAACCGCAAGATCGCGGGGGAGGGAGAGGGCGGGGGCGGGAGGGGGAACGAGGAGGAGTCATGACGCCTGAGGAGATCCTGGAGGCGGACCGGCGGCACGTGTGGCACCCGTACGCGGCGATGCCCGGCGTTAACGCGCCGTACGTGGTGGACAGCGCCGAAGGGGTGCGGCTGCGGCTCGCCGACGGGCGGGAGCTGGTCGACGGGATGTCGTCGTGGTGGGCGGCGATCCACGGCTACCGGCACCCGGTGCTGGATGCCGCGGTGACCGACCAGCTCGGGCGGATGAGCCACGTCATGTTCGGCGGGCTCACCCACGAGCCCGCCGTACGCCTGGCGCGCACGCTCGTCGAGCTGACCCCGGACGGCCTGGAACACGTCTTCCTGGCCGACTCCGGCTCGGTGAGCGTCGAGGTCGCGGTGAAGATGTGCCTGCAGTACCAGCGGGCGCTGGGCCGCCCGCAACGCCGCCGGCTGGGCACCTGGCGCGGCGGCTACCACGGTGACACGTTCCACCCGATGAGCGTGTGCGACCCGGAGGGCGGCATGCACCACCTCTGGGGCGACGTGCTGCCCCGGCAGGTGTTCGCGCCGGTGCCCCCGCCCGGCTTCGACGCGCCACCGGATCCGGCGTACGAGGCGGCGCTGGTGGAGGCGGTCGAGCGGCACGCCGACGAGCTGGCCGCGGTGATCGTCGAGCCGGTGGTCCAGGGCGCCGGGGGCATGCGGTTCCACCATCCGCACTACCTGCGCGTGCTGCGCGAGGTGACCCGCGGGCACGGCATCCTGCTGGTCTTCGACGAGATCGCCACCGGCTTCGGCCGGACCGGCCGGATGTTCGCCGCCGAGCACGCCGGAGTCGCCCCGGACGTGCTCTGTGTCGGCAAGGCGCTCACCGGCGGGTACCTGACGCTGGCCGCGGCGCTGTGCACGCCGGAGGTGGCGCGGGCGATCTCCGCCGACGGGGTGCTGGCGCACGGGCCGACGTTCATGGGCAATCCGCTCGCCTGCGCGGTCGCGAACGCCTCCCTGGACCTGCTGCGGGGCGGGGACTGGGCGGGACGGGTGGCGGGCGTCGAAGCCGGCCTGCGGGCCGGCCTGGAACCGTTGCGGGACGCGCCCGGCGTGGCCGACGTACGCGTGCTCGGCGCGATCGGCGTGGTGCAGCTCGACCACGAGGTGGACCTGCCCCGGGCGACCGCCGCGGCGGTCGCCGAGGGGGTGTGGCTGCGCCCGTTCCGGGATCTCGTCTACACGATGCCGCCGTACGTCTGCGACGACGCGGACGTGGCGCGGATCGCGGCCGGAGTGGCCGCCGCGGTCAAGGCCGGCTGAGTCCGGCCGATTTCGACAGGGCGCGACGGGAGGCCGTCGCCGGACACGCCAGGCGGCCCCGGGGCCGTCGGGAGAGGGAGAGACACGATGGAGACGTTCGGCGCCCGCCTGCACCGGGCCGTGGCGGAACGAGGGCCGCTCTGCGTGGGGATCGACCCGCACCCGGGGTTGCTGACCGCCTGGGGCCTGTCCGACGACGTGACGGGCCTGGAGCGGTTCTGCCGCACCGTGGTGGAGGCGATCGGTGACCGGGTCGCCGTGGTGAAGCCGCAGTCGGCGTTCTTCGAGCGTTTCGGCGCGCGTGGCGTCGGTGTGCTTGAGTCAACTATCCGACAGTTGCGAGATTTGGGAACGTTAACTCTGCTTGACGTCAAGCGCGGCGACATCGGCTCGACAGTCGCCGCGTACGCCTCGGCGTACCTAGATCCATCCAGCCCTCTGTATGTCGACGCGGTCACCGCTAGCCCCTACCTGGGAGTAGGTTCGCTCGCCCCGATGTTCTCCACCGCCACCGCGCACGGTGGTGGGGTCTTCGTGCTGGCGCTCACCTCCAACCCGGAGGGGGCCTCCGTGCAGCGCGCCGTGGGTGCCGACGGGCGCACCGTGGCGCAGACCGTGATCGACGAGATTTCCCAGCTCAACCGGGATGCGGAGCCGCTCGGCAGCTTCGGTCTGGTGGTCGGCGCGACGGTCGGTGAGACAGGTCACGATCTGGAATCGTTCAACGGTCCGCTGCTCGCCCCGGGGATGGGCGCGCAGGGCGGGACGCCGGCCGGGCTGCGTACCGTGTTCGGCGCCGCGCTGCCGTCGGTGCTTCCCTCGTACTCCCGGGAGGTGCTCGGCGCGGGCCCCGACCCGGAGCGCCTACGGGCCGCGACGGAGCGGGTGCTTGCCGACTGCCGGGCCGCCCTGGGCGTCGCCGACTGACTGACGGCTCGGTCACTTTGTGTTGATCATCGCGCGTCCACGTTGCCGAAATCTCCGTTGACCGCTAGTTTTCCCCGCGCTGGGAACCACGGACCCCTTTGGTTTCCAGCGACACCACGTTTCACAGATGCGGTGGGGCGCTCAGCCCGCCGTACTAGGGACCTGAGGAGAACTGGTGCCGCTCCCGTCACTGACCCCCGAGC
Source organism: Micromonospora sp. NPDC049151 (assembly GCF_040648395.1). Lineage (NCBI taxonomy): Bacteria > Bacillati > Actinomycetota > Actinomycetes > Micromonosporales > Micromonosporaceae > Micromonospora > Micromonospora sp. NPDC049151. The sequence goes on along the minus strand of NZ_JBEZDP010000005.1, from coordinate 60,260 downwards.
AGCGCGCTGCCGCGCTGGAGAAGGCCGCGGAGATCCGCAAGGCCCGCGCTGAGCTGAAGGAGCAGCTCAAGCAGGGCAAGACCACCCTCGCCACCGTCCTCGAGCGGGCCGAGTCCGACGACGTCGTGGGCAAGCTGAAGGTTTCGGCCGTGCTCCAGGCGATGCCGGGCATCGGCAAGATCCGGGCCACCCAGATCATGGAGAAGCTCAAGATCGCGGACAGCCGTCGCCTGCGCGGCCTCGGCGAGCAGCAGCGCAAGGCTCTGCTCGGAGAGTTCGCCGCGAACTGAACGGCCCGCCGTGTAGAAACAAGCGGTGAGCACGGATGACGAGGCGCGCTCGGTGGCTCGGCTCACTGTCCTGACCGGTCCCTCCGGGTCCGGCCGGAGCAGTGTCGTCGAGGCCGTCCGGGCGCGCCTTGCGTCTGTCTGGGTCCCGGTGGTCGCCACCACCCGGCCACCGCGCCCGGACGAGCGCGACGGCGTGGACCGCGTCTTCCTCGACGCGCCCGGCTTCGACCGCCTGATCGCCGCCGGGGAGCTGCTGGAGTGGTGCCGGATCGGGCCGTACCGCCGGGGGGTGCCCCGGGCCCAGGTGCGCGCGCGGCTGGCCGAGGGGCGGCCGGTGCTGCTGCCGCTCGACCCGGCCGGCGCGCTGGCGGTACGGGCGGCGGCGCCCGGCGCCCGGTTGGTGCTGCTCGCGCCGCCGGCGTACCGGGCCGCCCCGGACGTCGCGGCCCTCCTCGCCCACGAGGTCTCACACGACCACACCGAGCGCGCCGCGGCGGAGCTGGTAGGATTGCTCGGTTCGTCCTTCCTGGCTCCGGCCCGACCGCCCGCGGGCGGCGCACGAGACGCAGAGGTTTAATTCGTGGGATCCATCGCCACCAACCCCGAGGGCATCACCAACCCGCCGATCGACGAGCTGCTCGAGAAGACCACCTCGAAGTACGCGCTCGTCATCTTCGCCGCCAAGCGTGCCCGTCAGGTGAACGCCTACTACAGCCAGCTCGGTGAGGGCCTGCTGGAGTACGTCGGCCCGCTGGTGGAGACCACCCCGCAGGAGAAGCCGCTCTCCATCGCCATGCGCGAGATCAACGCGGGCCTGCTCACCGCCGAGCCGACCGACCAGCCGTAACCACGCCCGCGCCGATGCCCGCCGAGATCGTCCTCGGGGTCGGCGGCGGCATCGCCGCCTACAAGGCGTGTGAGCTGCTCCGGCTCTTCACCGAGTCGGGTCACCGGGTCCGGGTGGTGCCGACCGCCTCGGCGCTCCGCTTCGTCGGGGCGCCGACCTGGGCGGCCCTGTCCGGCCGGCCGGTCGCCGACGACGTCTGGTCCGACGTGCACGAGGTGCCGCACGTGCGGCTCGGGCAGCACGCCGACCTGGTCGTGGTCGCCCCTGCCACCGCCGACCTGATCGCCAAGGCCGCTCACGGCCTCGCCGACGACCTGCTCACCAACACGCTGCTGACCGCGCGCTGCCCGGTGCTGCTGGCCCCGGCCATGCACACCGAGATGTGGGAGCACCCGGCCACCGTGGCGAACGTGGCCACGCTGCGCTCGCGCGGCGTCCGCGTGATCGAGCCCGCGGTGGGCCGGCTCACCGGGCGGGACACCGGCAAGGGCCGGCTGCCCGACCCGGCGGAGATCTTCGCGGTGGCCCGCCGGGCGCTGGCCCGCGGCGCCGAGGCCGACCTGGCCGGCCGGCACGTCGTGGTCACCGCCGGAGGCACCCGCGAGCCGCTGGACCCGGTCCGGTTCCTGGGCAACCGGTCGTCCGGCAAGCAGGGGTACGCGTTCGCCCGCGCGGCCGTGGCCCGGGGCGCCCGGGTCACGCTCGTCGCGGCCAACGTGGCGCTGCCCGACCCGGCCGGGGCGGACGTGGTGCGGGTGGGCACCACCGAGGAGCTGCGCGCCGCCACGATCGCGGCGGCCGCCGACGCGGACGCCGTGGTGATGGCCGCCGCGCCGGCGGACTTCCGGCCCGCCACCTATGCCAGCGGGAAGATCAAGAAGTCAGACGACGGCGTCGCGCCGACCATCGAGCTGGTCACCAATCCCGACATCGCCGCCGAGCTGGGGCGCGTCCGCCGGCCCGGGCAGGTGCTTGTGATCTTCGCCGCCGAGACCGACGACGCGGAGGCCAACGGCCGGGCCAAGCTGGCCCGCAAGAGGGCCGACCTGATCGTCGTCAACGAGGTCGGCGTGGACAAGGTCTTCGGCGCCGACACCAACGCGGTTACCGTGATCGGCGCCGACGGCGCCGTGCACCGGCTGGCCGAGCAGCCCAAGGAGGCCGTCGCCGACGCGGTCTGGGACCTCGTCCGCCAGCGATTGCCGTTGCCTTCCTGACGGTTGGTCAGCACGTTTTAAGAGGGTCACGGCGTAACGAGGACGGTTAAACTGCCGCCGAGCGACCTTTAGAAGTCTTCACATGCTTAGGAGTGCCGTGACACGTCTCTTCACGTCCGAATCGGTCACGGAGGGCCACCCGGACAAGATCGCCGACCAGATCAGTGACGGCATTCTCGACGCCCTGCTCGCCCAGGACCCGCACAGCCGGGTCGCGGTGGAGACGTTGATCACCACCGGCCAGGTGCACGTGGCGGGCGAGGTGACCACGAAGGCGTACGCCGACATCCCGACCATCGTCCGCGAGACCATCCTCGGCATCGGCTACGACTCGTCGAAGAAGGGCTTCGACGGCGCGTCCTGCGGCGTCAGCGTGTCCATCGGCGCCCAGTCGCCGGACATCGCCCAGGGCGTCGACAACGCCTTCGAGCTGCGTACCGGCGGGTCGGAGAGCGCGCTGGACGCGCAGGGCGCCGGCGACCAGGGCATGATGTTCGGCTTCGCCTGCTCGGAGACGCCCGAGCTGATGCCGCTGCCGATCGCGCTGGCGCACCGGCTGTCCCGCCGGCTCGCCGCGGTGCGCAAGGACGGCACGGTTCCCTACCTGCGGCCGGACGGCAAGACCCAGGTGACGATCGAGTACGACGGGCTGCGCCCGGTCCGGCTCGACACCGTGGTCGTGTCCAGCCAGCACGCGGCGGACATCTCGCTGGAGTCGCTGCTCACCCCGGACATCCGGGACCACGTCATCGCCCCCGAGCTGGAGGGCCTCGGCCTGGACACCGAGGGCTACCGGCTGCTGGTGAACCCGACCGGGCGGTTCGAGATCGGCGGCCCGATGGGCGACGCCGGCCTGACCGGCCGGAAGATCATCGTGGACACGTACGGCGGATACGCCCGGCACGGCGGCGGCGCGTTCTCCGGCAAGGACCCGTCGAAGGTCGACCGGTCGGCCGCGTACGCGATGCGCTGGGTGGCCAAGAACGTGGTCGCCGCCGGGCTGGCCGAGCGGTGCGAGGCGCAGGTCGCGTACGCGATCGGCAAGGCGCACCCGGTGAGCCTGTTCATCGAGACGTTCGGCACCGAGACCGTGCCGGTCGCCTCGATCGAGAAGGCCGTGGCCGAGGTGTTCGACCTGCGTCCGGCCGCCATCATCCGGGACCTGCACCTGCTGCGCCCGATCTACCAGCAGACCGCCGCGTACGGCCACTTCGGCCGGGAGCTGCCGGAGCTGACCTGGGAGGGCACCGACCGGGCCGCCGACCTCAAGTCGGCCGCGGGAGCCTGACCGCCACCACGCGCCGCGACCGGCGACCCGCACCGGGGTCGCCGGTCGCGCGCGTCTGCGTGGACGTCCCGCTGCCGCACCTCGACCGCCCGTTCGACTACCTGGTGCCCGAGGCGCTCGACGCCGACGCCCGGGCCGGGGTGCGGGTGAAGGTGCGGTTCGCCGGGCAACTCGTCGACGGCTGGCTGCTGGAGCGCGCCGAGTCGTCCGAGCACCCGAAGCTCGCGTACCTGGAGAAGGTCGTCTCCCCGGTGCCGGTGCTCTCCCCGGAGGTGGCCCGGCTGGCCCGCGCGGTCGCCGACAGGTACGCCGGCAGCCTGGCCGACGTGCTCCGGCTCGCGGTGCCGCCCCGGCACGCCCGCGCCGAGAAGGCAGTCACGGACGCCGCCGCGCCGTCCACCGACGGGCCCGCACCCGACGGCGGTCAAGCGCCCGCCGAGAGCACCGCGTCCGCCCGGGCGGAGGTGGACCCGCGCGGCTGGCGGGACTACCCGGCCGGGACGGCGCTGCTGCGCGCGCTCACCGACGGCCGGCCCGCCCGCGCGGTCTGGTCCGCGTTGCCGGGGGAGGACTGGGCCGACCGGTACGCCGACGCGGTCGCGGCCACTGTGGCCGGCGGCCGGGGCGCGGTGGTCGTGGTGGCCGACGCCCGCGACCTGGACCGCCTCGACGCCGCCCTGACCGCCGTGCTCGGCGCGGGACGGCACGTACGCCTCACCGCCGCCGACGGCCCGGCCCGCCGCTACCGGGCCTTCCTCGCCGCCCGCGCGGGCGAGGCCGACGTGGTGATCGGCACCCGGGCGGCGATGTTCGCCCCGGTGCGGCGGCTCGGCCTGGTGGCGATCTGGGACGACGGCGACGACCTGCACGCCGAGCCCCGCGCGCCCTACCCGCACGCCCGGGACGTGCTGCTCACCCGGGCGCGGCTCGGTGAGGCCGCCGCGCTGGTCGGCGGTTACGCGCGTACCGCGGAGGCGCAGTTGCTGGTGGAGACCGGCTGGGCGCGCGAGGTGACGGCCGACCGGGCGGTGGTGCGCGCGCGTACCCCGGCCATGGCGCCCACCGGCGACGACCCGCAACTGGCCCGCGATCCCGGCGCGGCCTCGGCGCGGCTGCCGAGCCTGGCCTGGACCACCGCCCGGGACGCGCTGCGCGCGGACCTGCCGGTGCTGGTGCAGGTGCCCCGCCGGGGCTACGTGCCGTCGGTGGCCTGCGCCGAGTGCCGCGCCCCGGCCCGCTGCCCGCACTGCGCCGGGCCGCTCGCCCTGCCCTCGGCGCAGGGCACGCCCGCCTGCCGCTGGTGCGGCCGGGTGGCCGCCGCGTACGCCTGCCCGGAGTGCGGCGGGCGGCGGCTGCGCGCCTCGGTGACCGGCGCCCGGCGGACCGCCGAGGAGCTGGGCCGCGCGTTCCCCGGCGTGCCGGTGCGCACCTCGGGGCGCGAGGAGGTGCTGGCGAGCGTGCCGGGCGGTGCCGGGCTGGTCATCGCCACCCCGGGCGCCGAGCCGGTCGCCGAGGGCGGCTACGGCGCGGTGCTGCTGCTCGACTCGTGGGCGCTGCTGACCCGGGCCGACCTGCGGGCCGGCGAGGAGGCGTTGCGGCGGTGGATGGCCGCCGCCGCGCTGGCCCGGCCCGGTACGGCGGGCGGCCGGGTGGTGGTGGTCGCCGACGGCGCGCTGGCCCCGGTGCAGGCGCTGCTGCGCTGGGACTCCGCGTGGTTCGCCGCCCGGGAACTGGCCGAGCGGCGGGAGCTGGGCTTCCCGCCCGCCGTGCGGATGGCGAGCGTCACCGGCGCGGCCGAGGCGGTGGCCGACCTGCTCGCCGGCGCCCGGCTGCCGGGCGACGCCGAGGTGCTCGGCCCGGTGCCGGCCGACGAGGGCAGGGAGCGGATGCTGGTACGGGTGCCCCGGTCCCGGGCAGTCGCGCTGGCCGAGGCGCTGCACGCCGCCGCCGGGCAGCGCAGCGCCCGCAAGGCGCCTGACCCGGTGCGGCTCCAGGTCGATCCGCTCACCCTGTTCTGACAGACGCGAGCGGCGTGACGGTGCGCACGCGCACCCTCGCGCACGGTCGTGAGCTGGGGTTTGCCGCACACCTGGTCCGGCAATCGAGTGGCGGGCGGTGATAGCATCGCCCGTCATGCCCAGCCGCGCGGTTTCCCCGCGCGGGACGCGGCGCGGCGGGTGCCAGAGCACGTCGGGCCGACACTCGATGTCGTCAGTCAGCCGGTGAGCAGGGGTGGACCAGTCGTGACCGTTCGTCAGTCGATCGTCTTCAACGGTGACCTCGGCAGTGGCAAGAGCACCGTCTCGGTCGAGATCGCCAAGCGGCTCGGGCTGCGCCGCGTCAGCGTCGGCGACCTCTACCGCCAGATGGCCCAGGAGCGGCAGATGACCGCCCTCCAGCTCAACCTGCACGCCGAGCTGGACCAGGCTGTCGACGGCTACGTCGACCAGCTCCAGCGCGACATCGCCGCCTCGGGCGAGTCCCTGGTCATGGACTCCCGCCTGGCCTGGCACTTCTTCACCGACGCGCTCAAGGTGCACATGATCACCGAGCCGAGCGAGGCGGCCCGGCGGGTGCTGGCCCGCCCGTCCGGCCCGGCCGAGAGCTACACCTCGCTGGAGGAGGCGCGGACCAAGCTGCGCGAGCGCAGCGAGAGCGAGCGCGGCCGGTTCATCGTCCGGTACGGCGTCGACAAGGCCCGCCTGCGCAACTACGACCTGGTCTGCGACACCACCCGGGCCAGCCCGGAGCAGGTCATCTCGCACGTCATCGACGTCTACGAGGGCCGCCTCGGCGCGGACGTGCTGCGTGCCGGCCGGCCGCTGCTGCTGCTCGACCCGAACCGGGTGTACCCCACCGAGGACGTGTCGACGCTGCGCGGCCTCTGGGACGCCGAGGCGGCCGACAGCGGCGACGAGCCGGAGCCGCTGAGCATCGGCTACACCGGCGAGTACTTCTTCGTCGTCGACGGGCACCGGCGGCTCAGCGCGGCCGTGCGCGCCGGCCTGCCGATGGTCGCGGCCCGGCTGGTCGCCGAGGTGGACGAGCCGGTGGTCGGCGGGATCAGCGCCGTCGACTACTTCACCGCGCAGGCCCGGCCGGGGCTGATCCACGACTGGGAGGACGCCCACGGCATCACCCTGCCGCTGCCGGAGCACGCGCTGCTCGGCGGCGGCCCGGTGCTCGCCGGGGAGCCGGGCGCCGGCGCCTGACCGCGCGGGGACACCGCCACCTCGCCGGCACGGGTTCACCCGGCCCGGCGGGCCGGAGCATGATGAAGGCCTCCGATGCCTGGGGAGGCGGAATCGTGGATCCGACCGACGCGCTCGCGCTGCTGATGTCCCCCGAGGGTCGCGTCGACCCCTATCCGACGTACGAGCGGCTGCGCGCGCACGGCCCGGTGGTCCAGGCCGGGCCGGTCTTCTACGTGGTCACCGGCTACGCCGAGGCCGACGCGATCCTGCGCGACCCCCGGTTCGGGGTGATGGACGACGCGCTGCGCGACCAGTTCATGCCGGGCTGGCGGGAGAGTCCAGCGGTGATGTCGATCTCCCGGTCGATGCTGCGCACCAACCCGCCCGACCACAGCCGGATGCGGCGGCTGGCCGCGGGCGCGTTCACCCCGCGCCGGATCGCCGCCATGCGCGACGTGGTGCGGGCACAGGCCGACGAACTGGTCGACGCGATGCTCGCCGCCGACGAGCCGGTCGACTTCATGGCCGCGTTCGCGTACCCGCTGCCGGTCGGGGTGATCTGCGCGCTGCTCGGCGTGCCGGCGGCGGACCGGCCGCTGTTCCGGCGCTGGGCCACCGACCTGACCGGCGTGCTCGAGCCGGAGATCACCGCCGACGAGCTGGCGGTGGCCGACCGGGGCGCGGCGGAGCTGCGCGCCTACTTCACCGAGCTGGTGGCGGCCCGCCGCCGCGCGCCGGCCGACGACCTCACCACCGCGCTGGTCCAGGCACACGACGGCGGTGACCGGCTCTCCGGCGACGAGCTGCTGGCCAACCTGATCGTGCTGCTGGTGGCGGGCTTCGAGACCACCACCAACCTGCTCGGCAACGGCCTGGTGGCGCTGCTGGAGCATCCGCGCGCCGCGGCGGCCCTGCGCGAGCGGTCCGACCTCGCGCCCGCCTACGTCGACGAGCTGCTGCGCTACGACTCGCCGGTGCAGCTCACCTCGCGGATGAGCACCGCGCCGTCCCGGTACGGCGACGTCGACCTGCCGCCGGAGAGCTGGGTCATCGTGCTGCTCGGCGCGGCCAACCGCGATCCCCGCCGCTATCCCGATCCGGCCCGCTTCGACCCGTGGCGGGCGCAGAGCGCGCCGCTGTCCTTCGGCGCCGGGCCGCACTACTGCCTCGGCGCGGCGCTGGCCCGGCTGGAGGCGCAGGTGGCGTTCCCGCTGCTGCTGCGCCGGCTGCCGGAGCTGGCCCTCGCGGGCCGGCCCGAACGGCGGGTCCGGCTCACCCTGCGTGGCCACGCCACGATGCCGGTGCGCGTGGGCCGGGAGGCGTCCCCGGTCACCGTTGCCGGTACGCCACCCGGGGCGGCCGGGCCGACTCCGTAGACTGGACGCGCATCGTTCGACCCAGACAAGGAGCCACGCCGAGTGACCGTCCAGCCCATCCGTCTGTTCGGCGATCCGGTGCTGCGCACGCCGGCCGACCCGGTCGTCGACTTCGACGCCGAGCTGCGCAAGCTGATCGCCGACCTGACCGACACGATGCGCGAGCAGAGCGGTGCCGGCCTGGCCGCGCCGCAGCTCGGGGTGGGCCTGCGGGTGTTCACCTTCGACGTCGACGACGTCCTCGGCCACCTGGTCAACCCGGTGCTGGAGTTCCCCGACGAAGAGGAGCAGGACGGCCCGGAGGGCTGCCTGTCCATCCCCGGGCTCTACTTCGACACCAAGCGCCGGCAGAACGTGATCGCCAAGGGCTTCAACGGCTACGGCGATCCGTTGCAGATCGTCGGCACCGGCCTGATGGCCCGCTGCGTGCAGCACGAGACCGACCACCTCGACGGCGTCCTCTTCGTCGACCGGCTCGACCCGGCCGGCCGCAAGGAGGCCATGAAGGCGATCCGCCAGGCCGAGTGGTACGACCAGGCCGCCCCGCCGACGGTCAAGCTCAGCCCGCACGCCGCCGGCAACCCGTTCGGCCTGGGGCGGTGACCCGGATGCGCCTTGTCTTCGCCGGCACGCCGGCTGTCGCCGTACCGGCCCTGGACGCGATCGCCGCCTCCGGGCACGAGCTGCTCGCCGTGGTCACCCGCCCCGACGCCCCGGCCGGTCGTGGCCGTGGGCTGGTCCGCTCGCCCGTGGGCGCGTGGGCCGACGCGCACGGCGTCGAGGTGCTCACCCCGGCCCGTCCGCGCGAGCCGGAGTTCCTCGACCGGCTGCGCGAGCTGGCGCCGGACTGCGTACCGGTGGTCGCCTACGGCGCGCTGGTGCCGCCGGTGGCGCTGGAGATCCCCCGGCACGGCTGGATCAACCTGCACTTCTCGCTGCTGCCCGCCTGGCGCGGCGCCGCGCCCGTGCAGCACGCCGTGCTGCACGGTGACGAGCTGACCGGGGCCAGCGTCTTCGAGCTGGAGGAGGGGCTGGACACCGGCCCGGTCTACGGCACCGTCACCGACGAGATCCGCCCCGCCGACACCTCCGGCGACCTGCTGGAACGGCTCGCGCACTCCGGTGCCGGGCTGCTGGTCGCCGTGCTGGACGCGATCGGCGCCGGCACCGCCCGGGCCGTGCCGCAGCCCGCCGACGGCGTCTCGCTCGCCCCGAAGCTGACGGTGGAGGACGCCCGGGTCCGCTGGGGCGACCCCGCGTTCGCTGTCGACCGGCGCATCCGCGCTTGCACGCCCGCGCCCGGCCCGTGGACCACGTTCCGCGACGACCGGGTCAAGCTCGGCCCGGTCACCCCGCTGCCCGAGGGCCCGGAGCTGAAGCCGGGGGAGTTGCGCGTGGAGAAGTCCGGCGTGCTCGTCGGCACCGCCACCACGCCGGTGCGCCTCGGCGAGGTGCGCGCCGCCGGCAAGAAGGCGATGCCCGCCGGCGACTGGGCGCGGGGCGCCCGGGTCACCGCGGGCGAGGTGTTCGCGTGACGGGGCCGTCGCGTCCGGACCGGCCCGCCGGGGGCGAGCGCTCCCGGGGGTACGCCGACCGGCCCGGCTCCGACCGGCCTGGCTCCGAGCGACCCGGCTCCGAGCGACCTGGCGGCGACCGGTTCGGCGACCGTGAGCGCGGCGCCCGGCAGCCTTCCGACCGGCCCGCCGCGGATCGGCGTGCCGGCGACCGGTTCGGCGGTGACCGTGAGCGCGGTGACCGGCGGGGCGGGGACCGGCCCGGCGTCGACCGGCCCGGCGTCGACCGGCGCGGCGTCGACCGGTTCGGTGGGGACCGGCGGGGCGGGCGCCCGGTCCGTCCGGCCGTCGACCTGCCCCGGCAGATCGCCTACGAGGCGATCGCCGCGGTGCACCGCGACGACGCGTACGCCAACCTGGTGCTCCCGGCGATGCTGCGCGAGGCCGGCCTGTCCGGCCGGGACGCCGCGTTCGCCACCGAGCTGACCTACGGCACGCTGCGGCACACCGGCACCCTCGACGCGATCGTCACCGACGCGGCCGGGCGGGACGTGCAGCGCATCGACCCGCCGGTGCGCGACGCGCTGCGGCTCGGGGCGTACCAGATCCTGCACACCCGGGTGCCCCCGCACGCGGCGGTGTCGTCGACTGTGGACCTGGTCCGGTCCGTGGGGCCGGGTGCCACCGGGTTCGCCAACGCGGTGCTCCGCGAGATCACCACCCGGGACGCCGACGCCTGGGTGACCAAGCTCGCCCCGGCGCCGGAGACCGACCCGATCGGGCACCTCGCGCTGGCGTACAGCCATCCGCAGTGGATCGTGCGGTCGTTCGCCGAGGCGCTCGGCGGCGACATGGGTGAGACGACCCGGCTGCTCATCGAGGACAACGAGCGCCCGCCGGTGCACCTGTGCGCCCGGCCGGGCCTGGCCGATCCGGTGGCGCTCGCCGACGAGGTGGGCGGCGCCCCCGGCGCGTTCTCGCCGTACGCGGTCTATCTGCCCGGCGGCGCGCCGGGTGACCTGGCGGCGGTGGCCGACGGCCGCGCGCACGTCCAGGACGAGGGTTCCCAGTTGGTGGCGGACGCGCTGGCGGCGGCCCCGCTGGACGGTCCGGACGGCCGCTGGCTGGACCTGTGTGCCGGTCCGGGCGGCAAGTCGGGCCTGCTCGGCGCGCTCGCCGCGATCCGTGGCGCACGGCTCACCGCGGTCGAGGTGGCCGAGCACCGGGCCCGACTGGTGGAGCAGGCGACCCGTGGGCTGCCGGTGACGGTGCTGCACACCGACGGACGCACGGTGGGCGGCGACCCGAAGCTGCCGGAGGCCCACTTCGACAGGGTGCTCGTGGACGCGCCGTGCACCGGGCTGGGCGCGCTGCGCCGCCGCCCGGAGTCGCGGTGGCGCCGCCAGCCGTCGGACCTGCCGCCGCTGACCCGGTTGCAGCGCGAACTGCTCACCGCCGCGCTGCGGGCGGTCCGGCCGGGCGGCGTGGTGGCGTACGTGACGTGTTCGCCGCACGTGGTGGAGACGCACGTGACGGTGACCGAGGCGGCCCGGCGGTGCGGTTTCGCCGTCGACTTCGTCGACGCGCGTCCGCTGCTGCCGGCCGGCATGCCGGGCCTGGGTGACGGCCCCACGGTGCAGCTGTGGCCGCACCGCCACGGCACCGACGCCATGTTCCTGGCGGTCCTGCGCCGGGCCTGACCCACACCTCTCGCAGTCGATCAAGGAGTTCGTGTCCCCGGGCCGTGCCCGGACACGAACTCCTTGATCACCATGCGGAGAAATGGGGAGGGATGGAGCGTGTGCGGCATCCCGGTGGGCAGAGGGGGTCGGTGGGATGTGACAGCCCGTTGACTGCGTGATCGATGCATGTAACTGTTTCGACCACCGGTCCCGGCACCCCGCCCGCCGAACCCCCACGAGGAGTCTCCATGAGACGCAGAACGCCGACCACGAGCCTCGCGCTCGCCCTCGTCGCCACCCTGACGACGGCGAGCCTGGCCGGCACCGCCTCCGCCGCGCCCGCCCCGGCCGCCCCCGCCCCGGCCGTCGCCGCGCTCGCCGCGCCGGACGTCTCGCTGAGCAACGTCCAGGCCCACCTCACCCAGTTCAACTCCATCGCCACCAGCAACGGCGGCAACCGGCGGGCCGGCTCGGCCGGCTACACGGCGTCGGTCAACTACGTCAAGAGCAAGCTCCAGGCCGCCGGCTACACGGTCACCGAGCAGAACTGCTCCACCTGCACCTACCCGGGCAACAACCTGATCGCCGAGTGGCCGCAGGGCCCGTCCGACCAGGTCGTCATGTTCGGCGCCCACCTGGACGGCGTCGCCGCCGGACCCGGCATCAACGACAACGGCTCCGGCTCGGCCACGCTGCTGGAGAACGCCCTGGTGCTCGCCGCGCAGAACCCGACCATGACCAAGCGGGTCCGGTTCGCCTGGTGGAACGGCGAGGAGCAGGGCCTGCAGGGCTCCAAGCACTACGTCAACCAGCTCAGCTCCACCCAGCGCGGCTACATCAAGGGCTACTACAACTTCGACATGGTGGGCTCGCCGAACGGCGGCTACTTCATCAACCGGATCACCTCGGCCACCGCCGCCCCGCTGAAGGCGTACTGGGACTCGTTCGGCATCTCGCCGGAGGAGAACACCGAGGGGCAGGGCCGCTCGGACGACTACTCGTTCGCCAACGCCGGCATCCAGACCTCCGGCTACGCGGCCGGCGCCAGCTACACCAAGACCTCGGCGCAGGCCAGCAAGTGGGGCGGCACCGCGGGCGCGGCGTACGACGGGTGCTACCACCGCTCCTGCGACAACACCAGCAACATCAACACGACCATCCTCAACCGGGCCGCGGACGGCGTGGCGTACACGATCTGGGCGCTCGCGGTCGGCGGCGGCACGCCGACCAACGACTTCTCCGTCTCGGTGAGCCCCACCTCCGGCAGCGTCGCCCGGGGCGGCTCCACCACCGCCACCGTCAGCACCGCCACCACCGCCGGCAGCGCGCAGACCGTGGCGCTGTCCGCCAGCGGCGCCCCGAGCGGCGTCTCGGTGAGCTTCAGCCCGTCCTCGGTCACCTCGGGCGGCTCGGCCACCATGACCGTCACCGCCTCGTCGTCGGCCACCACCGGCACGTTCACCCTCACCGTGACCGGCACCGGCTCGGCCACCCGCACCGCCAGCTACACGATCACCGTGACCGGCGGCAGCGGCGGCTGCACCGGCGGCCAGCTCATCGGCAACAGCAGCTTCGAGTCCGGCACCGCGCCGTGGACGGCCAGCTCCGGCGTGATCACCAACAGCTCCAGCCAGGCGGCCCGCACCGGGTCGTACAAGGCGTGGATGAACGGGTACGGCTCCTCGCGTACCGAGTCGCTGTCCCAGTCGGTCACGCTGCCGGCCGGGTGCAGCAGCTACACGTTCTCGTTCTGGCTGCACATCGACACGGCCGAGACGACCACCTCGACCGCGTACGACAAGCTGACCGTGCAGGTCGGTTCGACCACGCTGGCCACGTACTCGAACCTGAACAAGGCCACCGGCTACACCCAGCGCACCTTCAACCTGGCCGCGTACGCCGGTCAGACGGTCACGCTGAAGTGGACCGGGGTCGAGGACGCCTCGTTGCAGACCAGCTTCGTCGTTGACGACGTGACGCTGCAGGTCGGCTGAACGGTACCGGGCGGGGTGGGCGAGCGTGCCCGCCCCGCCCGGGCCTCAGTTGATCGGCAGCGCCTTGGCGCCAGCGCCCTTGACCGAGCGGGTCAGCGCCCGCCCGGAGACCCACAGGAAGCACTGCACCCCCCGGTCGCCGTCGCGCCACTGCTCCTCGTACGGGTGGTAGATGATGGTGCCGGCCCGGTACTGCATGTTGCCGTCGTTCGGCAGCCCGGCGTACTTGGCGATCAGGCCGCGGCAGGCCTTGTGCGTCCGCAGCGACGTGCGGTCGAACTCCGCGTAGCTGATGTCCGGCGCCTGGTAGACGCCGACGAACTCGGCGTGGTGCTTGCTGGTGCAGGCCACCGGCCGCATCGACTGCACCTCGTTCTTGCTCAGCTTCGGGTTGAAACAGCCGAGCGCGAGCTTGGAGCCGGGCTTCAGCGCGCCCCGCAGGCTGCCGGTGCGCTGCGACACGGCGCCCTCGTCCAGATCGGTGATCTCCGCGACGTCGCAGCGGTACCAGCGGGCGCCGCCGGACCACGCGAGCGCCGAGGGGAGGACCACGGCCAGGCGCAGCCGCCCGCCGCGCCAGTCCCCGCCGACGGCCCGGGTGACCTGGCGGGCGCAGTCGGCGTGCGCGGCACGCATTCCCGCCGAACCGGTACGCGGGGGCGCGGAACGCTCCGCCTCCGCGCCGGTCATCGTGCCGACGTGCAGCGTCTCGGTGCGGTGCGGGGTGGCGCAGTCGACCGGCTGGTAGCCGCTGAGGTAGCCGACGTCGGCGACCGTGGGATGGCAGGCCCCGGACTTCGGCACGAAACCGACCGGCGCGGCGAACGCGGGCCAGTCGTCGACCAGGTCGCGGTCCACTCCGGCCGGCGCCGCGCAGCCGCCGAGCGCCAGCGTCAGCGCCGCGCCCACAGTGACCGCCACCCACCATCGCCGCATCCCGACCGACCTCCCCGCGCGTCCGGCGCCGTCCGGTCACCCGGTACGCCTCGGCGGTGCAGCATACGGCAGCCGTTCAGGTGACAGGGAGTCCCTCGGGTCCGGCGCCGCGCACCGAGCGGTTCAGCTTGCGGTCGTCGCTCCACAGGAAACAGCGCACGCCCCGGTCGCCCTCCTCCCACTCCCGCTGCGACGGCGGGTAGAAGATGGACCCGGCCCGGTAGGGCAGTTCGGCGTTGTCCGGCACCTCGGCGAACGCGGCGATGAGCGTCATGCAGCGCCGGTGCGTGGCGGGCGCGCCCCGGGTGAACTCCGCCCAGCTCATGTCGCGTTCCTCGTACACGCCGACGAACTCCGCCCGGTGCGGTTCGGTGCACAGCACCGGGGCCATGTAGTTGAGGTTCTGGCCGATCAGTTTCGGGTCGAAACACCTGTGCAGCAGCGGGTTGTCGCCGACGAGCGCGCCGCGCAGGCTGCCGACCCGGTTGACCGGGCGGGTGTTGTCGATGCTGTCGGTCTCGGCCAGGTCGCAGCGGAACCAGCGGGCGCCGGACGTCCAGGCGGTGACTGTCGGCAGCGCGATGTTCAGGGTCAGCCGGGCGGCCCGCCAGTCCCCGCCGATCATCTCCCGGGCCCGCTGGTCGCACTCGCCGCGCGCGGTGCGCAGCGCCGGGGAGCCGGGTTCCGGGCGTACGCCCCGCGCCGCCGCGCCGGAGAAGCGGCCGACGTGCACGGTCTCGGCCAGGTGGCTGCCCGCGCAGTTCACCGTCTCGTACGTGGCGGCGGCCACCACTGTGCTCAGCCGCGGCAGGCACGCCTCGGTCGCCGGGACGAACAGTTGCGGCGCCGGCAGCGCCGCCCAGTCGTCGATCAGGTCGCCGTCGGCCCGGTGTGTCTGAGCGCAGCCCGCGAGCACCGCGGTCGCGGCGCCGGCCAGCGCGAGCACGAGGACCCACCGTCGCATCGTCCGCCCCTTCCGGGAGAGATGGCAGCCGGTCGACACAGGCCCGACCGGCGTCCCCCGCGCCCGGGCGTGCAGCATACGTGACCGTCCCTGTAGGAGTTTCGTCATCTTTCAATCGATCGGCCAGTCGCCGGCGACTATTCGTGCCGACTTTCTCTCCGGACGGCCGGATTGTGCACCGCGGGTGACGGTGGGGTGACCGATGGTCGTTCCGGGAGGCGTGCCGCGACCTCCGGATCATCGCGTTCGTACACTGGCCCGGTGACCGTACCGCCGCCGATCGTCGCGCCCAGCATCCTGGCCGCCGATTTCGCCCGCCTCGCCGACGAGGTCCGTGCCGTGGAGTCCGCCGCCGACTGGCTGCACGTGGACGTCATGGACAACCACTTCGTGCCGAACCTGACCATCGGGCTGCCGGTGGTGCAGAGCCTGCGCGCCGTCACCGGGATCCCGTTCGACGTGCACCTGATGATCACCGACCCGCGCCGCTGGGCGCCCGGGTACGCCGACGCCGGGGCGTACAACGTCACGTTCCACGCCGAGGCGTGCGACGACCCGGTGGCGCTGGCCAAGGACCTGCGTTCGGCCGGGGCGAAGGCGGGGCTGGCGATCGACCGGGACACCCCGATCGAGCCGTACCTGGAGCTGCTGCCGAGCTTCGACACGCTGCTGATCATGACGATCAAGGCCGGCTTCGGCGGCCAGCGTTTCCTGCCGCACCTGCTGGACAAGGTGCGCGCGGCCCGCCGGCACGTCGACAGCGGGCACCTGGAGCTGCGCATCGAGGTCGACGGCGGCATCGCCGCGGACACCATCGAGCAGGCCGCCGAGGCCGGCGCCGACGCGTTCGTCGCGGGCACCGCCGTCTACGGCGCCGACGACCCCGCGGAGGCCGTACGCCGCCTGCGGGGCCTGGCGGAACGTGCGATGACCGGGGCCTGAGATGGACCCGGCCGGCGAGCGACCCGACGTGATCCTCGTCGTCGACGACGACGAGGACATCGCCCGCTTCGTCGAGTTCAATCTGCGCCTGCACGGCTTCGAGGTGCTGCACGCCGCCGACGGCCAGGAGGCGCTGGAGATCATCGAGCGGCAGCGGCCCGACCTCGCAGTGGTCGACCTGATGATGCCGCGCGTCGACGGGCTGGAGCTGACCCGGCGGCTGCGCGCCGACCCGATGACCTCGGCCCTGCCGGTGATCATGCTCACCGCCAAGGGGATGACCCAGGACAAGGTCAACGGGCTCAGCGTCGGCGCCGACGACTACCTGGTCAAGCCGTTCGACACGCTGGAGCTGGTGGCCCGGGTCAACTCCACGCTGCGGCGCAACAAGGAGTTCCGGGAGGTCTCGCCGCTGACCGGCCTGCCCGGCAACAGCCGGATCCGGCGGGAGATCAGCGACCGGGTACGCACCGGCGCCGACTACGCCGTCGGCTACATCGACATCGACCGGTTCAAGAGCGTCAACGACCGGTACGGCTTCGTGCGCGGCGACGAGTTCATCTCGGCGCTGGCCCGCAGCCTGCACCGGGCGGTGGTGTCGATCGGGGTGCCGCCGGCGTTCCTCGGCCACGTCGGCGGCGACGACTTCGTCATCGTCTGCACCCCCAGCCAGGTCCGGCCGCTGACCAGCCGCGCCGTCGTCGACTTCGAGAAGGCGGCGGACGCGCTCTACGACCCCACCGACCGGGAACGCGGCTTCGTGGAGCTGAAGGACCGGCGGGGCAACATCCGCCGCGCCGCGCTCGTCACGCTCTCCATCGGCGTGTCGCTCTCCGATTCCGGCAAGCGGTTCACCGACCCGCTGGAGGCGATCGCGGTGGCTTCGGAGATGAAGACGGTGGCCAAGAGCCAGCCCGGCTCGTACGTGGCGGTGGACCGCCGCCGCGGCGTTACGTGATCGTGCGGTCCTGCTGTGAGGTAGCTCGCCTCTGTGGCGCGCGCCGCGGTGGAACGTGTAAGACTTCCCGTATACCCACCACGCGCTGGCGGGGCTCGGTGAAATTCCGAACCGGCGGTGATCCACGGTCCGACCGTGGTAAGCCCGCGACCCGGACGGCTTCGGCCGGACGGTGGACCTGGTGAGAATCCGGGGCCGACGGTTGGGGTGCGGCTCGTCCGCCCCCAGACAGTCCGGATGGGAGACAGCGCGCGGAACGGGGGAGGCCCCTGCCGGCCGCTGAGCACCCTCAGCCGCCGCCCGGGCTCCCCGGGGTCGGCGTAGCCGTCCCCGGGTCTCTCCGCCGCCGCGTGTCCGCGGCTCTCGTGGCCGTCGTCTCCCGACCCGCCCGCGCGTGACCGGCGAGCGGGAGGACAGGCGGCCATGGCGAGCGTCTCCGTCGACGAGGCGATGCGTCGTGCCATCGACCTGGCCGCGCGCGGTCTCGGCACCACGAGCCCCAACCCGGTGGTCGGCTGCGTGCTGCTCGACGCCGACGGCGAGGTCGTCGGCGAGGGCTTCCACGCGTACGCCGGCGGCCCGCACGCGGAGATCGTCGCGCTGGCCCAGGCCGGCACCCGGGCCCGTGGCGGCACCGCCGTGGTCACGCTGGAACCCTGCGACCACACCGGCCGCACCGGCCCGTGCAGCCACGCGCTCATCGCCGCCGGGGTGTCCCGCGTGGTGATCGCGGTGCCCGACCCCAACCCGGTCGCCTCCGGCGGGGCGGCCACGCTGCGCGCCGCCGGGGTCCAGGTCGCGCTGGGGGTACGCGCGCAGGAGGCCGAGGTCGGCAACGTCGCGTGGCTCACCTCGATGCGCCGCGGCTGGCCGTACCTGATCTGGAAGTACGCGGCCACGCTCGACGGGCGCTCCGCCGCCGCCGACGGCACCAGCATGTGGATCACCTCCGAGGCGGCCCGGATCGACGTGCACGCGCTGCGCGGCACCGTCGACGCGGTGCTCGCCGGGGTGGGCACCGTGCTCGCCGACGATCCCCGTCTGACCGCCCGCAACCTGCGTGACGGCACCATGGCCATCCGGCAGCCACTGCGGGTGGTGGTGGACAGCTCGGGGCGTACCCCGGCCGACGCCCGCGTGCGCGACGGCGCCGCCCGCACCTGGGTGGCCACCGCCGCGGAGGTCGGCGCCGGGCCGGACGGCCGGGTCGACCTGGCGGCACTGCTCGCGGAGCTGCACCACCGGGGCGTGCGGGCCGCGCTGCTGGAGGGCGGTCCCACGCTGGCCGGCGCGTTCCTCGCCGCCGGCCTGGTCGACAAGATCGTCGGGTACGTCGCGCCGAAGCTGCTCGGCGCCGGTCCGACCGCGCTGCTCGACGCCGGCGTGACGACAATCGCCGACGCCATCGACCTGGAGATCACCGACGTTACGCGGGTCGGTCCCGACCTGCGGATCACCGCGCTGCCCCGGAAGAGGGAGGCCTGACATGTTCACCGGCATCGTCGAGGAGCTGGGCGAGATCGTCCGGAGCACCGAGACCGGCGACGACTCCGCGCTGGTCGCGATCCGCGGCCCGCTCGTCACCTCGGACGCCCGGCACGGCGACTCCATCGCCGTGAACGGCGTCTGCCTCACCGTGGTCGACGTCGACGGCGGCGTGTTCACCGCCGACGTGATGGGCGAGACGCTGCGCCGCACCGCGCTCGGGGCACTGCGCCCCGGCGACCCGGTCAACCTGGAACGCGCCGCCGCGCTCAACAGCCGGCTCGGCGGGCACCTGGTGCAGGGCCACGTCGACGGCGTCGGCGAGGTCGTCGCCCGGGAGCCGGCCGCGCAGTGGGAGACGGTGCGGTTCCGGCTGCCCGCCGGCCTGGCCCGGTACGTGGTGGAGAAGGGCTCGATCACCGTCGACGGCGTGTCGCTGACCGTGGCGGAGGCCGGCGACGACTGGTTCTCCGTCGGGCTGATCCCCACCACGCTCAAGCTCACAGTGCTCGGCACGAAGCAGGTCGGCGACCCGGTCAACCTGGAGGTGGACGTGCTGGCCAAGTACGTCGAGCGGCTGCTCGGCGACCGCGGCGCGGGGAGCGTGCGGTGATGGGCCCGCTCGGCTGGCTGCTCGACGCCCAGGTGCACGTGGCCGGTTCGCCGGTGCTGGTCCGGGAGATCGTCGGCAACGGCTTCGGGCTCGCCTCGGCGCTGCTCGGGCTGCGCCGGGTGGTCTGGGCCTGGCCGGTCGGCATGATCGGCAACGCGCTGCTGCTCACCGTGTTCCTCGGCGGCGTCTTCGTCACCCCGCAGGCGCACGACCTCTACGGCCAGGCCGGCCGGCAGGTCTTCTTCTTCGCCGTCAGCGTGTACGGCTGGTGGCGCTGGTCGCGCAACCGGCGCGCCGGCGGCGGGCACGAGCCGGCCGTGGTGCCGCGCTGGGCCACCTGGCCGGAACGGCTCGGCCTGCTCGTGGCCGCCGCCGCCGGCACCGCCGCCGCGTACCCGGTGCTGGCCGCGCTGGGCTCGTGGGGGCCGCTGCCGGACGCCTGGATCCTGGTCGGCAGCCTGCTCGCCACCTACGGCATGGCCCGCGGCTGGGTCGAGTTCTGGCTGATCTGGATCGCCGTCGACGCGGTCGGCGTGCCGCTGCTGCTGCGCGGCGGCTTCTACCCGTCGGCCGCCATGTACCTGGTCTACGGCGCGTTCTGCGCCGCCGGCCTGTACAGCTGGTGGCGCACCTCCCGGGCCGTCGCGACCGCGCCCGCCCCGATCCCGGCGACGTACTCGGAGGCCGTGGCATGACCACTTTCGGTTCGATCGAGCAGGCGGTGGCGGACATCGCCGCCGGGCGTCCGGTGGTCGTGGTCGACGACGAGGACCGCGAGAACGAGGGCGACCTGATCTTCGCGGCCGAGCTGGCCACGCCGGAGCTGGTCGCGTTCATGGTCCGCTACACCTCCGGCTACATCTGCGTGCCGCTGACCGAGGACGAGTGCGACCGGCTGGACCTGCCGCCGATGCACCACACCAACCAGGACCGGCGCGGCACCGCGTACACGGTGACTGTGGACGCCCGGGAGGGCGTCAGCACCGGCATCTCCGCCGCCGACCGGTCGCACACCATCCGGCTGCTCGCCGACGCCGCCACCGGCCCGGCCGACCTGGCCCGGCCCGGTCACGTGGTGCCGCTGCGCGCCCGCGCCGGCGGGGTGCTGCGCCGCCCCGGGCACACCGAGGCGGCGGTGGACCTGACCCGGCTCGCCGGGCTGCGTCCGGCCGGGGTGCTCTGCGAGCTGGTCAACGACGACGGCACCATGATGCGCCTGCCGGACCTGGAGAAGTTCTGCGCCGAGCACGGCCTGACGCTGGTCACCATCGCGGACCTGATCGCCTACCGGCGGCGTACCGAGAAGCAGGTCGAGCTGGCCGCCGACGCGCGCATGCCCACCCCGTACGGCGTGTTCCGGGCGCTCGGCTACCGCGCCGAGCACGACCCGGCCGAGCACGTCGCGCTGGTCATGGGCGATCTCGGCGACGGTCGGGACGTGCTGGTGCGGGTGCACTCCGAGTGCCTCACCGGCGACGTGTTCGGCTCGCTGCGCTGCGACTGCGGGCCGCAGTTGCGGGCCGCGCTGGCCCGGGTCGCGCAGGAGGGCCGCGGCGTGGTCCTCTACGTGCGCGGCCACGAGGGGCGCGGCATCGGCCTGCTGCACAAGCTCCAGGCGTACCAGCTCCAGGACCAGGGCCGCGACACCGTGGACGCGAACCTCGACCTGGGCCTGCCGGCCGACGCCCGGGACTACGGCACCGGCGCGCAGATCCTCTACGACCTGGGCGTCCGGTCGATGCGGCTGCTCACGAACAACCCGGCCAAGCGGGCCGGGCTGGAGGGGTACGGCCTCACCGTGACCGGCCGGGAGGGGCTGCCCGTGCGGTCCAACCCGGAGAACGTGCGCTACCTGCGCACGAAGCGGGACCGGATGGGTCACCTGCTGGACGGACTGGACGAGGTGACCGAGGCGCCGATGGGCCGCCCGGTCGCCGGTGACGAGATCGGAGCGTAGGGCGATGGCGGGTTTCGGCGAGCCGGGCGTGACCGCGGTGGACGCCGCCGGGATGACCGTCGGCGTGGTGGCCGCCCGGTGGCACGGCGACCTGACCGACCACATGACCGAGCGGGCCGTGGCCGCGGCGCAGGCGTGCGGCGCGCGGGCCGTGGTGGCCCGGGTGGCCGGTTCGGTGGAGCTGCCGGTGGTGGCCCAGGCGATGGCGCGCCGCTTCGACGTGGTCGTCGCGCTCGGCGTGGTGGTACGCGGCGCGACGGCGCACTTCGACTACGTCTGCCAGTCGGTCACCGAGGGGCTGACCCGGGTGGCGCTGGACGAGGGCAAGCCGGTGGCGCACGGGGTGCTCACCGTGGACACCATCGAGCAGGCCCGGGACCGGGCCGGGCTGCCCGGCTCGGCCGAGGACAAGGGCTGGTCGGCGACCGTCGCCGCGCTGGACGCCGCCCTGGCCGTCCGCGCGCTGGACGCGCAGTCCGCCCACCGGGTCGGCTTCGCCTGACCCACCCGGCCCGTCACCCGGGGCGGCTGGAAGAATCGCCTTCCGTGAAGACGTTCGAGGAGTTGTTCGCCGAGCTGCAGGCCAAGGCCGCCGCCGGCACCCCGGGCTCGGGCACCGTGGAGGCGCTCGCCAAGGGCGTGCACTTCATCGGCAAGAAGGTCGTCGAGGAGGCGGCCGAGTCGTGGATGGCCGCCGAGCACGAGGGCCCGGAGCGGGCCGCCGAGGAGATCTCCCAGCTCCTCTACCAGGCGCAGGTGCTGATGCTCGCCACGGGTCTGGAACTGAAGGACGTCTACCGACATCTCTGAGTGCCCGTCCGCTGATCACCCGATCGAACGAAGGAGCACTCCCATGCTGCGTGTCGCGGTACCCAACAAGGGCGCCCTGGCCGAGAAGGCCGCCCAGATGCTGCGCGAGGCGGGCTACCGCCAGCGCACCGACCCGAAGGACCTGGTCTGCCGGGACGAGGCCAACGACATCGAGTTCTTCTACCTGCGCCCCAAGGACATCGCGACCTACGTCGGCTCCGGTGACCTGGACGTCGGCATCACCGGGCGGGACCTGCTGGTCGACTCCGGCGCGCCGGCCGAGGAGATCGTCGACCTCGCCTTCGCCCGGGCCACGTTCCGGTTCGCCGCCCGCCCGCAGGACGTCGACGACGTACGGGAGCTGGGCGGGCACCGCATCGCCACCGCGTACCCCGGTCTGGTCGAGCGGCACCTGGCCGAGCTGGGCGTCAAGGCCGACGTGATCCGCCTGGACGGCGCGGTGGAGAACGCCATCCGCCTCGGCGTGGCCGACGTGGTCGCCGACGTGGTGGAGACCGGCGCGACGCTGCGCCAGGCCGGCCTGGTGGTCTTCGGCGAGCCGCTGCTGCGCTCCTCGGCGGTGCTGGTCCGCCGCGCCGGCGCGCCCGGCGGCGCCCAGCAGGAGCAGTTGCTGCGCCGGCTGCACGGTGTGCTGGTCGCCCGCCGGTACGTGATGCTCGCCTACGACGTCCCGGCCGGCCTGCTCGACCGGGCCAGCTCGCTGACCCCCGGCATCGAGTCGCCGACGGTCTCGCCGCTGCACCGGGAGGGCTGGGTCGCGGTGCAGGCGATGGTGCTCCGCGACGACGTGCACCGGATCATGGACGAGTTGTACGAGCTGGGTGCCCGCGCGATCCTGGTCACCAACATCCACGCCTGCCGGCTGTGAGGCCGCTGCCGCTCCGTGTGGCGGCCGGAGGCGCGCGTGAGCCGGATGGCAGACTGGTCGGGTGAGCGATTCCGTGGTGACCGTGCGACCCCGCCGCGTCCGGGTCGTCTGCTGGGTGTCGGCCGTCACGCTGCTCGTGGTGTTCAGCCTCGTCGCGACGTCGCTGACCGGCGCCACCGGCAACGGCTACGGCACGTTCCAGCGCGGCGACCAGTTCGCCATGATCGGCCTGGGCGTCTTCGGCGCGCTCGGCTTCCTGCTGTTCACCCGCCCCCGCGTGATCGCCGACGCCAGGGGCGTACGGGTGCGCAACGTGTTCAGCTCGTACGAGCTGCCCTGGGAGGTCGTCCGCGGGGTCCGGTTCGACAGGGGCGCCCCGTGGGCCAGCCTGGAGCTGCACGACGACGACCTGCTGCCGGTGGTCGCGTTGCAGGCCGCCGACAAGGAGAGCGCGGTCGAGGCCGTCCGCGCGCTGCGCCGCCTGCACCAGGCGCACCTGGCGGCGCTGTCCGCCAACCAGTCGGCACCCCGCTGACCAGCGAGCCCGGTTTGGGCGGGCCTGGGCCGAGGGTGTAGTGTTGCGGAGTCGACCAGACTGCCCCCGTCCCTGACGAGCGGGCGGTCGAGAAGCGGAGCGCCCGCTCCCACCCGAGTCGCCGCCACGGTGGCCGGGTCCGGTCCCCGGTTTCGGGCACGTCCCGACGCCGGATGCGCGATCCTGTGATCGTGCCGACCGGTCGAGTGGGCCCTGGCATACGCCGGGGCCTTCTGCTTTCCGGGTCGGCTCCCACCCGGGAGCCTGCGGAGTCGGCACCGTAGGACACTCGACTCGAGGAGGCCCCATCAGCGTCGAACCACGCGTGAACGAGCAGATCCGGGCACGTGAGGTCCGACTGGTCGGTCCTGAGGGTGAGCAGGTGGGCATCGTCCCGCTGGAGCGCGCCCTGCAGCTGGCCGCGGACGTCGACCTGGACCTGGTCGAGGTTGCGCCGATGGCGCGCCCGCCGGTGTGCAAGCTCATGGACTTCGGCAAGTTCAAGTACGAGAGCGCACTGAAGGCGCGCGAAGCGCGGCGTAACCAGCAGCAGACCGTCATCAAGGAGATGAAGCTCCGGCCGAAGATCGACCCGCACGACTACGAGACCAAGAAGGGTCACGTGGTGCGGTTCCTCAAGGCCGGCGACAAGGTCAAGGTGACGATCATGTTCCGCGGTCGGGAGCAGAGCCGCCCGGAGCTGGGCTACCGGCTCCTGCGCCGGCTCGAGTCCGAGATCACGGACCTTGGATACGTCGAGGCCGCGCCGAAGCAGGACGGCCGAAACATGATCATGGTTCTCGCTCCGCACCGGGCCGTCAAGGCCTCCGCGGTCGCCGCCACGGCGTCCCGCGGTGGACCGCGCGACCGGGCCGCGGAGGAACCGGCCGCTCCGGCCGGCGAGACCCCGGCGGCCGGCGACACCGCAGCAGCCGGCGAGACCGGCACGACCGCTGAGACCAGCGGCCAGTAACAGGGGAGAAGACGTTCCAATGCCGAAGATGAAGAGCCACACGGGTATGGGCAAGCGGGTCAAGGTCACCGGCAAGGGCAAGATCGTTGCCCAGCAGGCCGGCCTTCGCCACAACCTGGAGAAGAAGCCCAGCACCCAGACCCGTCGGCTGACCGGCACCGTCGAGCTGGCCAAGGCCGACACCAAGCGCATCAAGAAGCTGCTCGGCCGCTGACGCGAGCCACCTGAACCGAAGAAGGAGTTGAGATGGCACGCGTCAAGCGGGCTGTGAACGCCCAGAAGAAGCGTCGTACCCTGCTGGAGACCGCGAGCGGCTACCGCGGTCAGCGCTCCCGGCTGTACCGCAAGGCCAAGGAGCAGGTGCTGCACTCGATGCAGTACTCCTACCGGGACCGTCGCGACCGCAAGGGCGACTTCCGGCAGCTCTGGATCCAGCGGATCAACGCCGGCGCCCGGGCCAACGGCCTGACCTACAACCGGCTGATCCAGGGCCTGCGCCTGGCCGGCATCGAGGTCGACCGGAAGATCCTGGCCGACATGGCCGTCAACGACGCCGCCTCGTTCGCGGCGATCGTCGAGCTGGCCCGCGCCGCCGTGGCGGCCGAGGGCACCGGTGGCGCCGCGGCCCAGGCCGCCTGACCCACCCCGTACGGCAGATCGAGGCGTCTCCCATGCAGTCACCGTCGCAGGGGAGGCGCCTCGACGCCGTTCCCGGCCCGTTCACCCCGCGTACCCCCAGGGTCGTCGCGGCCCGCCGGCTACAGCGCCGGCGCGACCGCGACCAGGCCGGCCGGTTCCTGGCCGAAGGGCCGCAGGCGGTCCGGGAGGCGCTCGCCCGCACCGGCACCGTGGTCGAGCTGTTCGGCACCCCGGCCGCGCTGGACCGGTACGCCGACCTCGCCGCCAGCGCCGCCCGGGCCGACGTGCCGGTCTCCGAGGTGACCGACGACGCCCTGGCCGCGCTGGCCGAGACTGTCGCCCCGCAGGGCCTGGTGGCGGTGTGCCGCCACCTCGACGTACCCCTGGAGCACGCGGTGGCGCGCGGGCCGCGACTGGTAGCGGTGCTCGCCGGGATCCGTGACCCGGGCAACGCCGGCACCGTGCTGCGCACCGCCGACGCGGCGGGCGCGGGCGCGGTGATCTTCGCGGGCGAGGCGGTCGACCCCTACAACGGCAAGTGCGTGCGGGCCTCCGCCGGCAGCCTCTTCCACGTCGACGTGGTGCGCGCCGCCGACCCGCTCGCCGCCGTCGAGGCGCTGCGGGCCGCCGGGCTCACGATCCTCGCCACCACCGGGTACGGCGACAGCGACCTGGACGACCTCGCCGACTCCGGACGGCTGGCCGGCCCCACCGCGTGGCTGTTCGGCTCGGAGGCGCACGGCCTGCCCGAGGAGCTGACCGGCGCCGCCGACGCCCGCGTCCGGGTGCCGCTGCACGGGCGCGCGGAGAGCCTGAACCTGGCTGCGGCGGCGGCCGTCTGCCTGTATTCTTCCGCCAGAGCACTGCGTGTCCCCCGGGGCACGCGAGAGACAGCAGGGGAGTCCGCCTCGTCATGAACGCGCCACGGCGTTCGTTTAGCCAGCCCGCCGGTGTCGGCGGGCGGCGGGCCTGACCCTTCCCCCTGCACGACTCCCACCGGCGGGCTGCGGCGAAGCCGCGCGTCCGTAGACTCGCCTAGCCACCCGCGAGGGTCGGCGCCGCCGTGAGGGAGTGCCCGTTCACCATGAGCTACCGCAACGATCCGTACGACCCGAAGCAGGTCGCCCTGCTCGACCCGGACGCCCTGGCCGGGGCCGTGGCCGACGCCGAGAAGGCGTTCGCCGACGCCGCCGGCCCGGACGCGCTCACCGCGCTGCGCCCCGCGCACCTCGGTGACCGGTCCCCGGTGTCGCTGGCGCGCCGGGAGATCGGCGCGCTGCCGCCGGCCGCGAAGGCCGACGCCGGCAAGCGGGTCAACGAGGCACGCCGGGCCATCGAGTCCGCGTACGCCGCCCGGCAGGAGATCCTGGACCGCGAGCAGGCGGAGCGGGTGCTGGTCGAGGAGCGGGTCGACGTGACCCTGCCGTACGACCGCCGGCCGCGTGGCGCCCGCCACCCGCTGAGCGTGTTGATGGAGCAGATCAGCGACCTGTTCGTCGGCATGGGCTACGAGGTGGCCGAGGGCCCCGAGGTCGAGCTGGAGTGGACCAACTTCGACGCGCTGAACATCCCGGCCGACCACCCGGCGCGCGGTCTGATGGACACGTTCCACATCGCACCCGAGGGCAGTGGCCTCGTGCTGCGCACGCACACGTCGCCGGTGCAGGCGCGCACCATGCTCAGCCGCAAGCCGCCCATCTACGTGGTGGTGCCCGGCCGGGTCTACCGCACCGACGAGCTGGACGCCACCCACGCCCCGGTCTTCCACCAGGTCGAGGGCCTGGTGGTGGACAAGGGCATCACGATGGCGCACCTGCGCGGCACGCTCGACCACTTCGCCCGGGCCATGTTCGGTGAGGGGGCGAAGACGCGATGGCGTCCGCACTACTTCCCGTTCACCGAGCCGTCGGCGGAGTTCGACGTCTGGTTCCCGGAGCACCGGGACGGTCCGCAGTGGGTCGAGTGGGGCGGCTGCGGCATGGTCAACCCGCGGGTGCTGCGCGCCTGCGGCATCGACCCGGAGGTCTACTCCGGATTCGCGTTCGGCATGGGCATCGACCGGACCGTGATGGTCCGGCACGGCGTCAGTGACATGCGGGACATGGCCGAGGGCGACGTGCGGTTCACCCGCGCGTTCGGCGCCTGAGCTACGGGAACGGTGGTTTAACAGTCATGCGAGTCTCTGTCAGTTGGCTGCGGGAGTACGTGGACCTGCCGGCCGACCTGCCCACCGGCGACCTGGAGCAGGCGCTGGTCGACCTCGGCATCGAGGTCGAGTCCGTGGTGGACCTGCGCGAGTCGGTGAGCGGCCCGCTGGTCGTCGGCGAGGTCCTGGAGATCGAGGAGCTGACCGGCTTCAAGAAGCCGATCCGCTTCTGCCGGGTGGACGTCGGTGCCGCCAACGGCACCGGCGAGCCGCAGGAGATCGTCTGCGGGGCGCGTAACTTCGCCGTGGGCGACAAGGTCGTGGTGATCCTCCCCGGCGGCGTGCTGCCCGGCGGGTTCGCCATCGGCGCGCGCAAGACGTACGGGCGCAACTCCCACGGGATGATCTGCTCGGCGCAGGAGCTGGGGCTCGGCGACGACCACTCCGGCATCGTCGTGCTGCCCGAGGACGTCAAGGCCCAGCCCGGCGACGACGCCCGGCCCGTCGTCGGCCTGGACGACGTCGTGGTCGAGATGGAGATCACCCCGGACCGCGGGTACGCGCTGAGCGTGCGCGGCATCGCCCGGGAGCTGTCGCACGCGCTCGGCGTGCCGTTCCGCGACCCGGCCGACGCGCCCGCGCCCGGCGCGACCGCCGAGCCGGCGTACCCGGTGGAGGTCCGCGACCCGGTCGGCTGTGACAGGTTCGCGGCGCGGATGGTGCGCGGCGTCGACCCGACCGTGCAGACGCCCGGCTGGATGCGGCAGCGGCTCACCGCCGCCGGGGTGCGCAGCATCTCGCTGCCGGTCGACATCACCAACTACCTGATGCTCGAACTCGGCCAGCCGATGCACGCCTTCGACGCGGACCGGATCGCCGGGACGCTCGTGGTGCGCCGCGCCGAGGTGGGGGAGAAGCTGACCACGCTGGACGGGGTGAGCCGCACGCTGTCCGCCGAGGATCTGGTCATCTGCGACGCCGGGCTGCCCGGGGGCCTCGCGGGCGAGGACGGCGGGGTTCCGATCTCGCTCGCGGCGGTGATGGGCGGCGAGACCAGCGAGGTGCTCGCCTCCACCACGAACGTGCTGTTCGAGGCGGCGCACTGGGATCCGGCGACGGTCGGTCGTACCGCGCGGCGGCACAAGCTGTTCAGCGAGGCCGCGAAGCGGTGGGAGCGGGGCGTCGACCCGGCGCTGCCGCTCGTCGCGCTGGAGAAGGCGGTCCGGCTGCTCACCGGCCTGGCCGGCGGCACCGCCGGCGCCGAGGTGCTCGACATCGACCACGTCGCGCCGCGTACGCCGGTGACGCTGCCGGTGGACCTGCCGTCGCGGCGCGTCGGCGTGGCCTACTCGCCGGATCGCGTGGTGGAGCTGCTGGAGCAGGTCGGCTGCACCGTCGCGCGCGGCGCCGACCGGCTCGCCGAGGACCCGGGCACGGTGGGCGTGACCGCCGGCGGCGGCTCGGGCGCCGGTGCCGACGACGTGCTGACCGTGACGCCGCCGAGCTGGCGGCCCGACCTGACCGACCCGGCCGACCTGGTGGAGGAGGTGGTACGCCTCGACGGCTACGACCGTGTGCCGTCGGTGCTGCCCACCGCGCCGCCCGGGCGGGGCCTGACCTGGCAGCAGCAGCGCCGCCGGGCCGTCGCCCGCTCCCTCGCCGAGCGTGGCTACGTCGAGGTGCTGGCGCAGCCGTTCGTCGCGCCGGAGCTGGCCGACCAGCTCGGCCTGCCCGCCGACGACCCGCGCCGCCCGGCGGTACGCCTGGCGAACCCGCTGTCCGAGGAGGAGCCCCTGCTGCGTACCACGCTGCTCGGCCCGCTGCTCGGCATCGTCAAGCGCAACGTCGGCCGGGGCCAGCGGGACGTGGCGATCTACGAGATCGGCACGGTCTTCCACCCGCGTCCCGGCGCCGGTGCCCCGCCCGCGATGGGCGTGGACCGGCGGCCCACCGACGAGGAGTTCGCCGCAGCCGACGCGGTGGTGCCGGTCCAGCCGCGGCACGTCGCGGTGGCGCTGACCGGCGAGATCGAACCGGCCGGCTGGTGGGGCGCGGGCCGGACGGCCGGCTGGGCGGACGCGATCGAGGCGGGCCGGGCGGTGCTCGACGCCGCGGGCATCCCCGCCGGCCGGGTGACGGTACGGGCCGGGGAGCGGGCGCCGTGGCACCCGGGCCGCTGCGCCGAGCTGGTGGTGGACGACGTGGTCGTCGGTCACGCCGGTGAGCTGCACCCGGCCGTGCTGGCCGCGCTGGAGCTGCCCCGGCGCACCTGCGCCATGGAACTGGACCTGGACGCGCTGCCCGCTGCCCCGCTGGCGTCCGGCCCGGCCATCTCCACGTTCCCGCCGGCCCTGATCGACGTGGCGCTGGTGGTGGACGACTCGGTCCCGGCGGCCGAGGTGCGGGCGGCTCTGGTCGAGGGCGCGGGCGCGCTGCTGGAGGACGTCCGGCTGTTCGACGTCTACACCTCCGAGCAGCTCGGCGCGGGGCGCAGGTCGCTTGCGTACAAGCTGACGTTCCGGGCCCCGGACCGGACCCTCGCGGGCGAGGAGGCGGTGGCCGCCCGGGACGCCGCGGTAGCGGTGGCCGCCGAGCGCTTCGGTGCCACCCTGCGCGGCGCATGAAAGGAGGGGCCCCCTCTTAACGCCTCCGGTAGAGGAGGGGGCCCTTTTTAACACGCCGGCTCACGCGAGCCGCTGGTGAACGTCATCTCATGGCTATGCAACGCGCCGTATGACCTTGCGGCAGCGCTGCCCCGACCGGTACTCTTCTCTGCATAGTCATGCGGAGGTGGGTATGGGCATTCGGGTTGCCGTGGCCGGGGCGAGTGGATACGCCGGGGGCGAACTGCTGCGCCTGCTCGCCGGTCACCCCGAGTTCGAGCTGATCACCGCCACCGCGCACAGCCAGGCCGGTCAACCGGTCACCGCCGTACACCCGCACCTCGCCGGCCTCGACCTGGTGTTCGCCGCGACCGAACCGGCGACCCTCGCCGACGCGGACCTGGTCTTCCTGGCCCTGCCGCACGGCCAGTCCGCGGCGCTTGCCGCGGCGCTGCCCGGCACGGCCAAGGTGGTCGACCTCGGCGCGGACCACCGGCTGCGCGACGCCGCCGCCTGGGCTCGCTACTACGGCGGGGAGCACGCGGGCGCCTGGACCTACGGGCTGCCCGAGCTGCCCGGGCAGCGGGCCGAGATCGCCGCCGCGTCGCGCGTGGCCAGCACCGGCTGCTACGCGGTGGCGACCACGCTGGCGCTGGCGCCGCTGATCGCCGCCGGTGCGGTACGCCCCGACGACGTGGTGGTGGTCGCGGCCTCCGGCACCTCCGGCGCGGGCCGGGCCGCCAAGGCCCACCTGCTCGGCAGCGAGGTGATGGGCGACCTGACCCCCTACAAGGTGGGCGCGCACCAGCACGTGCCGGAGATCAAGCAGGCCACCGGCGCGACCGGTCTCTCCTTCACCCCGGTGCTCGCGCCGATGCCCCGGGGCATCCTGGCCACCGTCACCGCCGTGCCCACCGGCGACGCCGACCCGCGCGCGGTGCTGGCCGCCGCCTACGCCGACGCGCCGTTCGTGCACCTGCTGCCGGAAGGATCCTGGCCGCACACCGCCGCCACCGCCGGCTCCAACTCCTGCCACCTCCAGGCGACGGTGGACGTCGACTCGGGGCGGGTGATCGTGGTCAGCGCGATCGACAACCTCGGCAAGGGCGCGGCCGGCCAGGCCGTGCAGAACGCCAACCTGATGGTGGGTCTCCCCGAGACCACCGGTCTGTCCGTGTTTGGAGTGGCCCCATGAGCGTCACCGTCCCCCGGGGGTTCCGCGCCGCGGGTGTCGCCGCCGGACTGAAGTCCTCCGGCGCCGCCGACGTCGCCCTCGTGATCAACGACGGCCCGGACGCCGGTGTGGCGGGTGTCTTCACCGCCAACCGCGTCAAGGCCGCCCCGGTGCTGTGGAGCCAGCAGGTCGTGCACGGCGGCGTCGTGCGCGCCGTGGTGCTCAACTCCGGCGGCGCGAACGCCTGCACCGGTCCGGCCGGCTTCCAGGACACCCACGCCACCGCCGAGCACACGGCCGCCGCGATCACCGCCGCGAACGCCCGGCTGATCGTCGGCGCGGGCGAGGTCGCCGTCTGCTCGACCGGCCTGATCGGTGAGCGCCTGCCGATGGACAAACTGCTTCCCGGCGTACGCGAAGCCGTGCGCGGCCTGTCCCGCGACGGTGGCCCGGCGGCCGCCGAGGCCATCATGACCACCGACACCCGGCCCAAGACGACAGTGGCCCACGGTACGGGCTGGACCGTCGGCGGCATGGCCAAGGGCGCGGGCATGCTGGCACCGGCCATGGCCACCATGCTCTGCGTGCTCACCACCGACGCGGTGGCCGGGCCGGACGCCCTGGACGCCGCGCTGCGCGCCGCCACCCGGATCACGTTCGACCGGATCGACTCCGACGGCTGCATGTCCACCAACGACACGGTGCTGCTGCTGGCGAGCGGGGCCTCCGGCATCGAGCCGACCGGGGCCGAGCTGGCCGCCGCCGTCACCGCCGCCTGCCACGACCTGGCCCAGCAGCTCCTGGCCGACGCCGAGGGCGCGACCAAGGAGGTCGCGATCGAGGTGGTCGGCGCGGCGAGCGAGGACGACGCGGTCGAGGTGGGCCGCACGGTGGCCCGCAACAACCTGGTGAAGACCGCGCTGTTCGGCAACGACCCGAACTGGGGCCGGATCCTCGCCGCCGTCGGCACCACCGCCGCCGTGTTCGAGCCGGACGGCGTGGACGTCGCGGTGAACGGCGTCTGGGTGTGCCGGGGCGGCGCCGCCGCCGAGGACCGCGCCAAGGTGGACCTCACCGGCCGTGCCGTGACCGTCCGGATCGACCTGCACGCCGGCGCGGACGCCGCCACCATCTGGACCAACGACCTGTCCCACGCGTACGTACACGAGAACTCGGCTTATTCCACATGAATCTGAGTGCTGACCTCACCCGGGCCCAGGCCAAGGCCGCCACGCTGATCGAGGCGCTGCCCTGGCTGGCCCGTTTCTCCGGCGCCACGGTCGTGGTCAAGTACGGCGGCAACGCGATGGTCGACCCCGAACTCCAGCGGGCCTTCGCCGCCGACATGGTGTTCCTGCGGTACGCCGGACTCAAGCCGGTCGTGGTGCACGGCGGCGGCCCGCAGATCTCCGCGATGCTGCGCCGGCTCGGCATCGCCAGCGAGTTCCGGGGCGGCCTGCGGGTCACCACCCCGGAGGCGATGGACGTGGTCCGGATGGTGCTCGTCGGCCAGGTCGGCCGGGAACTGGTCGGGCTGATCAACGCGCACGGCCCGTACGCGGTCGGCCTCTCCGGCGAGGACGCCGGGCTGTTCACCGCGGTGCGCCGCCAGGCGTACGTGGACGGGGAAGCGGTCGACGTGGGGCAGGTCGGCGACGTGGAGTCGGTGAACGCCTCGGCGGTCACCGACCTGATCGAGGCCGGCCGGATCCCGGTCATCTCGACGGTCGCGCCGGACGCCGACGGGGTGCTGCACAACCTCAACGCGGACACCGCCGCCGCCGCGCTCGCGGTCGCGCTGGACGCCCGCAAGCTGGTCGTGCTGACCGACGTGCCCGGCCTGTACGCCGACTGGCCGGACACGTCCAGCCTGGTCAGCGAGATCAGCGCGGACGACCTGGCGAAGCTGCTGCCGTCCCTGGAGTCGGGCATGGTCCCGAAGATGGAGGCCTGCCTGCGGGCGGTGCGCGGGGGAGTGCCCGCCGCGCACGTCGTCGACGGCCGGGTCGCCCACTCCACGCTGCTGGAAGTGTTCACGTCGGAGGGCTTCGGAACGATGGTGATCGACTCATGAGCACGCTCGTGCAGCGGTGGAACGCCACCATGATGGACAACTACGGCACGCCGCCGCTGGCGCTCGTCTCCGGCTCCGGCGCCGTCGTGGTCGACGAGACCGGCCGGGAGTACGTCGACCTGCTCGGCGGCATCGCCGTCAACGCGCTCGGCCACGCCCACCCGGCGGTGGTGGCCGCCGTCAGCAGGCAGGTCGCCACGCTCGGGCACGTGTCCAACCTGTTCGTCGCCGAGCCGCCGGTGGCGCTGGCCGAGCTGCTGCTCGCGCTGGCCGGCCGGCCGGGCCGGGTGTTCTTCGCCAACTCCGGCGCGGAGGCGAACGAGGCCGCGTTCAAGCTGTCCCGGCTCACCGGCCGCCGGCACGTGGTCGCCGCCCACGGCGGGTTCCACGGCCGGACCATGGGCGCGCTGGCGCTGACCGGGCAGCCCGCGAAGGCCGACCCGTTCCGCCCGCTGCCCGGCGACGTGACACACGTGCCGTTCGGCGACGCCGACGCGCTGGCAGAGGCCGTCACCGGCGACACCGCCATGCTGATCATCGAGCCGATCCAGGGCGAGAACGGCGTGGTCGTCCCGCCTCCCGGCTACCTCGCCGCGGCCCGGCGGATCACCGCCGCGCACGGCGCGCTGCTGGTGCTGGACGAGGTGCAGACCGGCGTCGGCCGCACCGGCCACTGGTTCGCCCACCAGGCCGAGGGCGTCGAGCCGGACGTCGTCACGCTCGCCAAGGGCCTCGGCGGCGGCCTTCCGCTGGGTGCCTGCCTGGCCTTCGGCCGGGCCGCCGACCTGCTCACCCCCGGCTCGCACGGCACCACGTTCGGCGGCAACCCGATCAGCTGCGCCGCCGCGCTCGCCGTCGTCTCCACGATCGCCCACGAGGGCCTGCTCGACCACGTCAAGCGCGTCGGCGAACGGCTACGGCGCGGCGTCGAGGCGCTCGGGCACCCGCTGGTCCGCGAGGTGCGCGGCGCCGGCCTGCTGCTCGGCATCGTGCTCGACCAGCCGGTCTCGGGTGCGGCAGCGGCCGCGCTGCGCGAGGCGGGTTTCCTGGTCAACCCGGTGCAGCCGGACGTGGTGCGGCTCGCCCCGCCGCTGATCCTCACCACGGCGCAGGCCGACGCGTTCCTGGCCGCCCTGCCGGCCGCGCTGTCCGCCGCCGCGCCGGCCACTTCCGCCGCCGCCGCCGCGCCGCCCTCTTCCGCCGACGCCGCCGCGTCCGACGCCACGACCCCGACGGAGGCTCCCGCATGATTCGCCACTTCCTGCGCGACGACGACCTCACGCCCGCCGAGCAGGCCGCCGTGCTCGACCTCGCCGCCCGGATGAAGACCGACAGGTACGGCCACCAGCCGCTGGCCGGGCCGAAGTCGGTGGCGGTGCTGTTCGACAAGCAGAGCCTGCGCACCCGGATCTCGTTCGACGTGGGCATCGCCGAGCTGGGCGGGCACCCGCTCGTCGTGGACACCCAGGTCACCCACTTCGGCCGGGGCGAGACGCTGGCCGACGCCGGCCGGGTGCTGTCCCGCTACGTCGCCGCGATCGTGCTGCGCACCCACGGCGACGACCGGATCGCCGAGGTCGCCGCGCACGCCACGGTGCCGGTGGTGAACGCGCTCACCGACACGTACCACCCGTGCCAGCTGCTGGCCGACCTGCTCACCGTGCGGGAGCGTTTCGGCGGCACCGCCGGGCGGATCCTCACGTACGTGGGCGACGCGGCGAACAACATGGCCCACTCGTACCTGCTGGCCGGCGCGACCGCCGGGATGCACGTACGGATCGCCGGCCCGGCCGGATTCCAGCCCGACCCGGAGATCGTGGCCCGCGCCGAGAAGATCGCCGCCGTCACCGGCGGTTCGGCGCGGGTGCTCACCGACCCGGCCGAGGCGGTACGCGGCGCGCACGTCGTCGCCACCGACACCTGGACGTCGATGGGGCAGGAGTCCGACGGGCTGGACCGGATCACCCCGTTCCTGCCGTACCAGGTGAACGCCGCGCTGCTCGGCCACGCCGACGCCGACGTGATCGTGCTGCACTGCCTGCCCGCCCACCGGGGCGAGGAGATCACCGACGAGGCGCTGGACGGCCCGCACAGCGCGGTGTTCGACCAGGCGGAGAATCGGCTGCACGCCCAGAAGGCGCTGCTGACGTTTCTCCTGGAGGAATCCGCATGACCGCTCCGCTGACCCGCGCCGCGCGGCACGCCCGCATCGTCGAGCTGATCCGCGACACCCCCATCCACTCGCAGACCGAGCTGGCCGACCTGCTCGCCGGGGACGGCATCCAGGTCACCCAGGCCACCCTGTCGCGGGACCTGAAGGAACTGGGAGCGGTGACCGCGCGCGGCGGCGACGGGCGGGGCGTCTACCTGATCCCGGAGGACGGGCACCGGCCGCTGCGCGACGCCGAGGGTGCGCCGGCCCGGCTGGTCCGGCTGCTGCGTGAGCTGCTCAACGGCGTCGACTCCAGCGGCAACATCGCGGTGCTGCGTACCCCGCCGGGTGCCGCCCAGTACCTCGCCAGCGCGCTCGACCGGGCCGGCCTGACCGAGATCGTCGGCACCATCGCCGGCGACGACACCATCCTCGTCGTGTCCCGCGACACCGACGGCGGCGCCGCGCTGGGTGAGCGGCTCGCCGCCTGGGCCCGCCGGGACGACACAGCCGAAGGGGGCACCCCGTGACCGAGCGGGTGGTGCTGGCGTACTCCGGGGGCCTGGACACCTCGGTCGCCATCCCGTACCTGGCCGAGCGGACCGGCGCCGAGGTGATCGCGGTAGCCGTCGACGTCGGCCAGGGCGGCGAGGACATGAACGTGATCCGGCAGCGCGCGCTGGACTGCGGCGCCGTCGAGTCCGAGGTGGTCGACGCCCGCGACGAGTTCGCCGCCGACTACTGCCTGCCGGCGATCCGGGCCAACGCCCTCTACATGGACCGCTACCCGCTGGTGTCCGCGCTGTCCCGGCCGCTGATCGTCAAGCATCTGGTCGCGGCGGCGCGCGCCCACGGCGGCACGATCGTGTCACACGGCTGCACCGGCAAGGGCAACGACCAGGTCCGGTTCGAGGTGGGCCTGGGCGCGCTCGCGCCCGACCTGAAGGTCGTCGCACCGGCCCGGGACTTCGCCTGGACCCGGGACAAGGCGATCGCGTACGCCGAGGAGAAGGGACTGCCGATCGACGTGTCGGCGAAGTCGCCGTACTCGATCGACCAGAACCTGTGGGGCCGGGCCGTGGAGACCGGCTTCCTGGAGGACATCTGGAACGCCCCGGTCGAGGACCTCTACGCGTACACCGGGGATCCGGCGTCGGAACGCGACCCGGACGACGTGGTGATCACCTTCGACGGCGGTGTGCCGGTCGCCATCGACGGCGAGACGGTCACGCCCTACGAGGCGATCCGGGAGCTGAACCGGCGGGCCGGGGCGCACGGCGTGGGCCGGCTGGACATGGTCGAGGACCGGCTGGTCGGCATCAAGAGCCGCGAGGTGTACGAGGCACCCGGCGCGGTCGCCCTGATCACCGCCCACCAGGAGCTGGAGGCGGTCACCGTCGAGCGGGACCTGGCCCGGTTCAAGCGCGGCGTCGACCAGCGCTGGGGTGAGCTGGTCTACGACGGGCTCTGGTTCTCGCCGCTGAAGCGGTCGCTGGACGCGTTCATCGACGACGCCCAGCGGCACGTCAGCGGCGAGGTACGGCTGCGCCTGCACGGCGGCCGGGCGGTGGTCACCGGCCGGCGGTCCGAGGCGAGCCTCTACGACTTCGGCCTTGCCACCTACGACACCGGCGACACGTTCGACCAGTCGCTGGCGAAGGGATTCGTACGACTGTGGGGACTGCCCAGCACGATGGCCGCGCAACGGGACGCCCGGATGGGAGGGGCCTGATGGGGGGCACCACAATGGGTGGGGTGGACGACAAGAGCCTGACCGAGAACAGCGCCCCCGCCAACCGGACGAGCCTCTGGGGCGGCCGGTTCGCCGGCGGTCCCGCCGAGGCGCTCGCGCGGCTGTCGGTGAGCGTCCAGTTCGACTGGCGTCTCGCCCCGTACGACATCGCCGGTTCCCGCGCGCACGCCCGGGTCCTCGCCGGCGCCGGCCTGCTCGACCCGGACGAACTGGGCCGGATGCTTGCCGCGCTGGACGACCTGGAGGCGGCCTGCGCCTCCGGGGCGTTCCGCCCGACGGTGGACGACGAGGACGTGCACACCGCGCTGGAACGCGGCCTGCTGGAACGCCTCGGCAGCCTCGGCGGCAAGCTGCGCGCCGGCCGGTCCCGCAACGACCAGGTCGCCACCGACCTGCGGCTCTACCTGCGCGATCACGCGCGCGGCGTGGCGGCCCGGCTGGTCGAGCTGGCCGAGGCCCTCGTCGAGCAGGCGGAGCGGCACGTGGACACCGCCGCGCCGGGCATGACGCACCTCCAGCACGCCCAGCCGGTGACGTTCGGGCACTGGCTGCTGGCCCACGTGCAGCCGCTGCTGCGCGACCTGGAACGGATGCGCGACTGGGACGAGCGGACCGCGATCAGCCCGCTCGGCGCGGGTGCGCTGGCCGGCTCGGGGCTGCCGCTGGACCCGGTGGCCGTCGCCAAGGAGCTGGGTTTCCGCACCTCGTTCGCCAACTCGATGGACGCGGTGGCGGACCGCGACTTCGTGGCCGAGTTCCTGTTCGTCACCGCGATGATCGGCGTGCACCTGTCCCGCCTCGGCGAGGAGGTGGTGCTCTGGACGTCGCAGGAGTTCGGCTGGGTCGAGCTGGACGACGCCTTCGCCACCGGCTCGTCGATCATGCCGCAGAAGAAGAACGCGGACATCGCCGAGCTGGCCCGGGGCAAGTCCGGCCGCCTGGTCGGCGGCCTGATGAGCGTGCTCACCATGCTCAAGGGCCTGCCCATGACGTACGACCGGGACATGCAGGAGGACAAGGAGCCGGCGTTCGACGCGGTCGACACGCTGGAACTGCTGCTGCCCGCGCTGGCCGGGATGATCTCCACGATGACGGTCCGGGTGGACCGGCTGGTGGCCAGCGCGCCGTCCGGTTTCTCGCTGGCCACCGAGGTCGCCGACTGGCTGGTGCGGCGCAACGTGCCGTTCCGCGACGCGCACGAGATCACCGGCAAGCTGGTGGCGCTCTGCGCGGCCCGCGACTGCGCGCTGGACGAGGTGTCCGACGCCGACCTGGCCGCCGTCAGCGAGCACCTGGACCCGTCGGTGCGCGACGTGCTCTCGGTGCGTTCGGCGCTGGCCGCCCGCATCACGCCCGGTTCCACCGGCCCCGGTCCGGTCGCCGACCAGCTCGCCGCCGCGGCGGACAAGCTGACCGGCTGGCGGGAGTGGGCCGCCGAGCGGGTCGTCCCCCGCTGAGCCACAGCTGGTCCGGGGCAGGCACCCGCCTGCCCCGGACCAGCCCGGCACCCATCCGCTGCCCTCCCGCGCCGCGCGCCGCGCGCCGAGATCTTGGAAGGAAATGGCCCCCATAGGGGCCGTAAGCTTCCAAGATCTACAGAAGTCCCGCTTTATGGAACGCGGATCCCGCTTGCTGGACGGTCTGCAGGGCCCGGACCTCGGACTTTGCCGCACGGGGCGGTTTCCGCTGGTGCCCGGATCTGCCGCACCATCAGCGGCGCCAGTCGGTCTGCGCGAGTTCGGCCGGCCCGGGCGGTCGGTGCTCCGTCCGCGTTCTCCGGTCAGCCTGTGGGGCGCTCGCGTTTGGGTAGCTTCGCCACCACCGCGTCGTACGAGCCGTCGACGGCCTCGGTCAGCTCGTCGTCCGGGATGTCACCGGCCAGCCGCAGCGTGTTCCAGCCGGAGCGGCCGATGTAGGGGGAGGGGCGCGCGTCGGCCGGGAACCGGTGCAGCCACTCGTCGGCCACCTCCCGGGACGCCCCGCACTTCACCCCGACCCGGCCCTCGCCGTCGGGGGAGCCGAGGAACGCGAAGATGCGGCTGCCCACCTTCACCACCTCGTCGCCCTCCCACGGCCGATCGAGCCAGGCTCCCGGCTTGGCCAGGCAGTAGGCCAGCATCTCCTCGCGCGTCATCGCGTCCTCCCGTGCCGTCGTCCGGCACAGTCTCGCCCGCCGCTGTGACAATCCGCGGGCCCGGCGCCGGCGGCGTGCCGGTCAGTCGCCGGTGCCGGTGCGGACGGTGAGCCGCTCGTAGCGCTGCCGGGCCGCCTGGGCGCTGCCCAGCCCCAGCCCGAAGGCGATCGCCTGCCAGGTCATGCCCCGCCCACGGGCCACCTGCAACAGGCCGGCCTCCAGCGCGTCCACCTCGGCCCGCACGTGCGGGATCAGCGTCAGCGCGGCCATCAGGTCGGCCTGGTCGACGGGCTCCTCACCCTCGTCCAGCTCGGCGCCGCCGGCCAGCGCCATCACCAGCGTGGCCGCCTCGTACGCGTCGGGCACGTCGGGGTGGGCGTAACGGCGACGACGAGAGTTCGAACCCGCGTGCCGCTCGGCGATCCGCAGCAGCGCCGCGTAGTTGCGGTGCGCGCGGGCCTGAGCAGCATCCGGAGCGGTGAACGGGTCGTTGTCCACGGTGACCATGACGTTCATCCCACACCTAAGAATGGCCCGTTGTCAACACCCCGTTGAAAGCCCTTCGTGTAAGACGCCGTGCCCTCGGGATGTGGGTGAGAAGTCGGCGCGTCATGTCCACCAGACGCGCCGACGGGTGTTCCGGGTTGCGCGGAACGGCCGATTCAGGCCGGTGAGTTCCGCACCGGGGCGGCTGGCGCGGGGCGGCGGCGCGGGGTGTGCCGCCGGTAGACGCTCACGCTCGGCTCGTCCGCCAGCCAGAACCGCCACGGCAGGTCGTGCGCGGCGGCGACCCCGACGCGCGGCCCGGCCACGATCCGCGCCGGTTCGACCGGCTCGGCCGGCGGTGTCAGGAGCAGCGGTCCGCTGCCGTCGACAGCCGAGGTGCCGTTGGCGTCCCGCCCGATCCCGAGCGCGGTGACCAGCCGGGCCGGGCCCCGGGCCAGATCCCGGTCGGCGGCGCGCGGCCGGCGCTCGCGGGCGATCTCG
The DNA here is from genome assembly GCF_040648395.1 of Micromonospora sp. NPDC049151. Lineage (NCBI taxonomy): Bacteria > Bacillati > Actinomycetota > Actinomycetes > Micromonosporales > Micromonosporaceae > Micromonospora > Micromonospora sp. NPDC049151. Next base: position 20,134 of record NZ_JBEZDP010000005.1, on the reverse strand, counting down.
ACGCCGTCGACCACCTCGCCCGCGCGCAGCAGCACCGCCGCCGCCTCGCCGTCCCGGCCGCAGACGATGTTCGCGCACCAGTGCATGCCGAACACGAAGTACACGTAGACGTGCCCGGCGGGCCCGAACATGACCTTGTTGCGCGGCGTCGGCCCGCGGTGGGCGTGCGACGCCGGATCCTCGCCGGTGCCCGCGTACGCCTCGACCTCGGTGAGCCGGACGGCGACGCCCCCGGCCGACACGGTCCAGCCGAGCAGCGTCCGCGCGGTGCCGGCGACCTGCGCGGCGGGCGCGTCGAGCCAGGGGTACGTCATCGCGGCAAGGGTAGTCGGTGGGTGGCGCGTGATCCGGGCCACGCCGGCGCCCGCAGCAGGCGGAATAGTTGACTCGTCAAATATGTTGTGAGGAGCGATCCCGGGCCGACCGGTCCGGACCCCACGCGAGGAGCTGGTCATGCAGTTCGGAGTCTTCACCGTCGGTGACGTCACAGTCGACCCGACGAACGGGCGGCTGCCGTCCGAGCGTGAGCGGATCAAGGCCATGACCGCCATCGCGCTCAAGGCCGAGGAGGTCGGCCTGGACGTGTTCGCCACCGGCGAGCACCACAACCCGCCGTTCGTGCCGTCGTCGCCGACCACCATGCTCGGCTGGATCGCCGCGCGCACCGAGCGGCTGGTGCTGTCCACCGCGACCACGCTCATCACCACGAACGACCCGGTGAAGATCGCCGAGGACTACGCGATGCTCCAGCACCTGGCCGACGGCCGGGTGGACCTGATGCTGGGCCGCGGCAACACCGGCCCGGTCTACCCGTGGTTCGGGCAGGACATCCGCAACGGCATCCCGCTGGCCATCGAGAACTACGACCTGCTGCACCGGCTGTGGCGCGAGAACGTGGTCGACTGGAAGGGCCGGTTCCGTACGCCGCTGCAGTCGTTCACCTCGACGCCGCGCCCGCTCGACGGCGTGCCGCCGTTCGTCTGGCACGGCTCGATCCGCAGCCCGGAGATCGCCGAGCAGGCCGCCTACTACGGTGACGGCTTCTTCGCCAACCACATCTTCTGGCCCAAGGAGCACACCCAGCGGATGGTCGGCCTCTACCGGGAGCGGTACGCGCACTACGGCCACGGCTCGCCGGACCAGGCCATCGTCGGCCTCGGCGGGCAGGTCTTCATGCGCCGCAACTCCCAGGACGCGGTACGCGAGTTCCGCCCCTACTTCGACAACGCCCCGGTCTACGGCCACGGCCCGTCGCTGGAGGAGTTCACCAGGGAGACGCCGCTGACAGTGGGCAGCCCGCAGCAGGTCATCGACCGCACGCTGGGTTTCCGCGAGTACGTCGGCGACTACCAGCGGCAGCTGTTCCTGATGGATCACGCCGGGCTGCCGCTGAAGACGGTGCTGGAGCAGCTCGACCTGCTGGGCGAGGAGGTGGTGCCGGTGCTGCGCAAGGAGTTCGACTCGCTGCGTCCCGCGCACGTGCCCGAGGCGCCCACCCACGCGAGCCTGCTCGCCGCCGCGCCGGTGGGCGGGGAGCAGCGATGACCAGCCGTACCCTCGCGGTCGTCTCGGCCGGGCTCGGCCGGCCGTCGTCGACCCGCCTGCTCGCCGACCAGCTCGCCGCGGCCGCCCGCGACGAGCTGGCCGGCCGCGGCGCCACCACCGTGGAGCTGCGGACGGTGGAGCTGCGCGAGCACGCCCACGACGTGGTGAACCACCTGCTCACCGGCTTCCCGCCGGCCGCGCTGCGGCAGACGCTCGACGACGTGGCCGCCGCCGACGGGCTGATCGCGGTGACGCCGATCTTCAACGCCTCCTACAACGGGCTGTTCAAGTCGTTCTTCGACGTGGTCGACCGGGACGCGCTCGCCGGCAAGCCGGTGCTGATCGGGGCGACCGGCGGCACCGCCCGGCACTCGCTGGCGCTGGAGCACGCGGTCCGGCCGATGTTCGCGTACCTGCGGGCGGCGACGCTGCCCACCGCGGTGTTCGCCGCGCCCGAGGACTGGGCCGGCGACGACGGCGACAGCGCGCTGCGGTCCCGGATCCGCCGGGCCGCCGCCGAGCTGGCCGAGCAGGTGGACCGCCGTCCGCCCGCGACCGGCCCGGCCGACCCGTTCGCGCTCACCACCGACTTCGCCGACCTGCTCGCCGGCCGCGACCCGGCCTGACACCGGGGGGAGGCGGGCGCAACCCGGGCCGCCCCGGGCAGGCCGCACGCAGCGCGCGCGAGGCCGCGCGGGTCAGTCGTCGGCCGGCTCGGGCCGGTGGGCGACCAGCACCGGGCAGTGGGAGTGCTGCACCAGGGCCTGGCTGACCGAGCCGAGCAGCAGCCCGACGAAGCCGCCCCGGCCCCGGGAGCCGACCACCACGAGCGCCGCCTCGCCGCTCGCCTCCCGCAGGGCGGTCTCCGGCGAGGCCGCGGTCACGGAGCGCTCGGTCACCCGCAGGCCCGGGTGCGCCGCCCGGACCCGGGCCGCCGCGTCGGCGAGCAGCCCCTCCGCCTCGGCCCGCTCGGCGGTGGACGCCTCTGCCGCCACCTCCGGCGTGACCGCGCCGCGTTCCGGCGACCGGACGTGCATCAGGACCAGCTCCGCGTCGCGTCGCTCGGCCTCGTCGGCGGCCAGCTCGATCGCGTACGCGGACGGGTCGGAGCCGTCCACGCCGACCAGCACCGGGCCGTCCACCGGGATCGGCTGCTCCTCGGGACGGACGATCAGCACCGGGCAGTGCCCGTGCTGCGCGAGCTGACCGCTGACCGAGCCGAGCAGCAGGCCGGCGAAGCCGCCGACGCCCCGGCTGCCCACCACCACCAGCTCGGCGCGGCGGGACTCCTCGACCATCGTCGCGCCCGGACCGCCCGCCACCTGGCGTACCTGCACCCGCAGGCCCGGGTGCCGCTCGGCCAGGTCGGCGGCGACCGACTCCAGCATCTTCTCCGACTCCGCGGTGGGCGCCGGCACCCCCAGGTCGTACGGGTTGAGCGGCACCCCGTAGCCGAGCGGGTGCAGGTAGCCGTGCACCAGCAGCAACGGCCGGGAACGGGCGACGGCGGTCGCGGCGGCCAGGTCGGCGGCGGCAAGGCTGGACGGCGATCCGTCCACTCCCACCACGACAGGTCGGTTCATCTGGTGCTTTCCCTCCGGTCGGCTCAGGCCATTGTGGCGGTGCCGGCCCGGCCCGGGCCGGGGAACCGGCTCAGTGGGCCCGGTTCCCCCGGTGCCGGACGACGGCGAGCGGGCTGTGGCAGTGGTGCAGCACGGCGTGGCTGACCGAGCCGAGCAGCAGCGCACCGAGGCTACCGCGCCCGTGTGCGCCGACCACCGTCAGCTGGGCGCCGACGGACTCCTCGACCAGCACCCGGGACGGGGTGGCGGCGGCGACCAGCTTCGGCCGTACCGTCACCTCCGGGTAGCGCTCGGCCCAGCCGGCGACCGCCTCGGCCAGCACCCGCTGCTCGTCGGCGCGCAGCTCCTGCGGGTCGTACGCCAGCGGCACGACGTCGCCGAACGCCTCCCGGTAGGTGACCGGCTGCGGGTACAGCCAGGTGTGCACCACCACCAGTTCGGCGCCGCGCGCCGCGGCCTCGGCGAACGCGAAGCCGACCGCCTCGTCGGAGAGCGCCGAGCCGTCCACGCCGACCACCACCGGGCCGTCGGCGCGGGCCTCGCCCCGGGCCACGAGCACCGGGCAGTCCGCGCGGGCGGAGAGCTGCACCGCGGCGGAGCCGACCAGCAGTTCCGCGAAGCCGCCGAGTCCCCGGTGACCGAGCACGAGCAGCGCGGCGTCGCGGCTCTCCCGCAGCAGCACCGCGACCGGTCCGCCGTCGACCACCGCGCCGGTCACAGCCAGCTCGGCGTCGACCTTGCGGGCCTCGTCCACCGCCTCCTCGACCAGCTTCTCGGCCTCCTGACGCAGCTCGATGTCGGGCAGCACCGGGGCGACCATGCCCAGCGGCGTGCCGACGAGCGGCCAGAGGAAGGCGTTCACCACCCGCAGCGGCCGGTGCCGCAGCACCGCCTCGCGTGCGGCCAGCCGTACCGCGTCCAGCGCGGACGGGGAGCCGTCCACGCCCACCACGACGGGGGCACCGGTCCTGTCGGTCATCACGTCCTCCTTCGGTTCACCCTCAGCCTGCGCCGACGGCTCCCACCTGGGCAGAGTCGATCCGCCCGACCCGGCCGGGACCATCGGCCCCTACCGCCCGGGGCGGTGGCGGGGTGAAATGGAACCACTGCTCCCCTCCTGTCGATCCTGGAGGCGCGATGACCCCGCTGGAGATGCTCCGCGTCCATCCGTTCCTGGCCGGGCTGCCCGACGAGTGGCTGCCCCGGCTCACCGGCTACGCCCGCCCGGTGGTCTGGCACCCCGGGCACCGGCTGTTCCGCGCCGGCCAGCCGGCCGACCGGTTCTGGCTGGTCCGCGGCGGTCAGGTGGCGCTCGACTTCCCGGTGCCGGGTCGCGGTGACGTGGGCATCGAGACGATCGGGCCGGGCGGGGTGCTCGGCTGGTCGTGGCTGTTCCCGCCGTACCGCTGGCAGTTCGGCGCGGTCGCCACCCAGCGCAGCAACGCCGTCGAGCTCGACGCCGACGGGGTGCGCCGGCTGATGGAGTCCGACGACACGCTCGGCCGTCAGCTCACCAGCCGGTTCATGAGCGTGGTGGTGGACCGCCTCCAGGCGTCCCGGGTCCGGCTGCTCGACCTGTACGGCTATCCGACGTCCATGGCGGGCTGAGACCTCGCCCGCGCGGGTGTGGCCTTGACGGTTCACTCAATTCCCGGAATGCTGTCCGTCAATGCTCCACATCTTGGGGTCACGGGGGAACCACGGCCGCGAGGGTGTTCATTCGATGTCGCTGTCCGCCGCGGCGCGCACATACGCGTCCGGCGAATGGCCGACGAATCGTGGTGAGCTGTCCCTCTGTCGGCACGCTTCTTCGTGCTCCGGTGCGCGCAAGTCGCGCTCGAAGACGAAAGGAAGCACCTTGATCAGACGAGTCATCCGGGTCGCTGTCATGTCGGCGTTGCTGTTCGCGCTGCCGCACCTCGCCTCACCGGCCGCCGCCGAGCCGGCCGGCACCTCGGCGCAACTCCTCTCCGCCTGTTACGACGGTGCGGTGACCGGCTACGTGACGGCCGGTTCGGGCAAGGCCTACCTGCCGTCCTCCACGGGCTACTACACGACTTCGAGTCGCTGTGGCGACATCAACTTCAGCAACCGGTCGTACGACAACCAGAACATCAACGCGCAGATCCGCGTCTGCTTCGTCAGCGCCGGATACTGCCAGAGCACGTGGAAGCACTACACGTCGACCACCGGCGCCTGGATGGTCATCGCCTCCAATGTCGCCGACGGCACCCGATTCCGGCTCGAATTCACTTTCGCGTCGAACACGTGGGGCTCGCACTACGGCAACCTCATCGCCTACTGACATTGGACACGGTGAATTGCCGGGAGCGCGGTGCCGGCAATTCACCGCACGGCCGACCGGGCTCCCCGGTCGGCCGTGCGGCCCGTGCGGGCCGGTCAGGTGACAGTCAGGCCACGCTCGGCGAACTGCCCGCGTACCCGCTCCAGCAGCTCCGGGGTGGGCGGCGCGGTGTCCGCCAGCGGGAAGGTGAGGCCGAGCTCGGCGTACTTGTGCGCGCCGAGGCGGTGGAACGGCAGCACCTCGACCCGCTCGACGGTGGCCAGCTCGGCGGCGAAGTCCGCCACCCCGGCCACGTTGGCCTCGCCGTCGGTGAGGCCGGGCACCAGCACGAACCGGATCCAGACCGGTACGCCCCGCTCTGCCAGCCGGCGACCGAAGCGCAACGTCGGCCCGATCCGCCCGGTGCGGGTCACCTCCCGGTAGGTGGCCGGGTCGCGGGACTTCACGTCCAGCAGCACCAGGTCGGTGGCGTCGAGCAGGGCGTCATCGGCGCGGGCGCCGAGGAAACCCGAGGTGTCCAGCGCGGTGTGCAGCCCGAGCTCCTTGCAGCGGCGCAGCACCTCGCCGGTGAACCGGGGCTGTAGCAGCGGCTCCCCGCCGCTGATGGTGACCCCGCCGCCGGCCACCGTGACGAAGCGGCGGTAGCGCCCCACCTCGGCCATCAGCTCGTCGACGGTACGGCTGCGGCCGCTGCGCCGGTACCAGGTGTCCGGGCTGTGGCAGTACCGGCAGCGCAGCGGGCAGCCGGCGAGGAACGCCACGAACCGGGTGCCGGGCCCGTCCACCCCGATCGACAGGTCCCACGAGTGCACGCTGCCGGTGAGCGCCCCGCCGGGCCCGGGCCGGACCGGCCCGGGCTGCGGCGTCGACAGCGTGTTCACAGCGACCCGTGGAAGGTCCGCGAGACGACGTCCTGCTGCTGCTCACGGGTGAGCCGGACGAAGTTCACCGCGTACCCGGAGACCCGGACGGTGAGCTGCGGGTACCGCTCCGGGTGCGCCATCGCGTCCAGCAGCGTGGCCCGGTCCAGCACGTTGACGTTGAGGTGGAACCCGCCGGCGTCGGTGTAACCGTCGAGCACCCCGGCCAGGTTGGCGATCCGCTCGTCGCGGGTGTGGCCCAGCCCGTCCGGCGTCACCGTGCCGGTCAGCGAGATGCCGTCGCGGGCGGCGTCGTACGGCAGCTTCGCCACCGACAGCGCGGCGGCGACCAGGCCGTGGCTGTCCCGGCCGTTCATCGGGTTCGCCCCCGGCGCGAACGGCTCACCGGCGCGCCGGCCGTCCGGCGTGTTGCCGGTGTGCTTGCCGTACACCACGTTCGAGGTGATGGTGAGCACCGACATGGTCAGCTCCGCGTCGCGGTACGTGCGCTGCCGGCGCAGCTTCTCCGCGAACGTCTCGACCAGCCACACCGCGATCTCGTCCGCCCGGTCGTCGTCGTTGCCGTACGTCGGGAACTCGCCCTCGACCGCGAAGTCGACGGCCACGCCGGACTCGTCGCGCAGCACCTTGACCCGGCCGTACCGGATGGCCGACAGGCTGTCCACCGCGACCGACAGCCCTGCGATGCCGGTGGCCATGAACCGGCGCACCGGGTGGTCGTGCAGCGCCATCTCCAGCCGCTCGTACGCGTACCTGTCGTGCTGGTGGTGGATCACGTTCAGCGCGTCCACGTACGTCTCGGCCAGCCAGTCCAGCGTCCGGTCGTACGCGGCAAGCACCTCGTCGTAGTCGAGCGTCTCGCCGCCGACCGGCGCGGCCGGCGGGGCGACCTGCGCGCCGGACAACTCGTCCCGGCCGCCGTTGATCGCGTACAGCAGCGCCTTGGCCAGGTTCGCCCGCGCGCCGAAGAACTGCATGTCCCGCCCGACCCGCATGGCCGACACGCAGCAGGCGATCGCGGTGTCGTCGTCGTACGCGGGGCGGATCAGCTCGTCGTTCTCGTACTGGATGGCGCTGGTGTCCAGCGACACCTGGGCGCAGAACCGCTTGAACCCCTCCGGCAGGCGCGGCGACCAGAGCACCGTCAGGTTCGGCTCCGGCGCCGGGCCCAGGTTGTACAGCGTCTGGAGGTAGCGGAACGTGGTGCGGGTGACCAGCGGCCGTCCGTCCGTGCCCATGCCGCCGAGCGACTCGGTGACCCAGGTCGGGTCGCCGGAGAAGAGCTGGTCGTACTCCGGCGTGCGCAGGAAGCGGATGATCCGCAGCTTGATCACGAAGTCGTCGATCAGCTCCTGGGCGCCGCTCTCGTCCAGCCGCCCCTCGGCGATGTCCCGCCGCAGGTACGCGTCGAGGAACCCGGCGGTGCGGCCGAGCGACATCGCGGCGCCGTTCTGCTCCTTCGTGGCGGCCAGGTAGGCGAAGTAGAGCCACTGGATCGCCTGCGCGCCGGTGGCGGCCGGGCGGGAGATGTCGAAGCCGTACGCGGCGGCCATCTCCTTCAGCTCACCGAGCGCGCGGATCTGCTCCGCCAGTTCCTCCCGGTCGCGGATCACGTCGTCGGTGCTGCGCCGCCCGTCCAGCGCCGCCTTGAGCGCGCGGCGCTCCTCGACCAGCCGGTCCACGCCGTACAGCGCCACCCGGCGGTAGTCGCCGATGATCCGTCCGCGCCCGTACGCGTCGGGCAGGCCGGTGATGACGTGCGAGCGCCGGGCCGCGAGCACGCTCTCCGGGTACGCGTCGAAGACCGCGTCGTTGTGGGTGCGGCGGTACCTGGTGAAGATCTCGTGCACGCGCGGGTCCGGTTCGCGCCCGTACGCGCGCAGCGCCGTCTCCACCATCCGCAGCCCGCCGGCCGGCATGATCGCCCGCCGCAGCGGCGCGTCGGTCTGCAACCCGACGATCAGCTCCCGCTCCCGGTCGATGTAGCCGGGCGCGTGCGAGGTGATCGTCGACGGGGTGGCCGCGTCGACGTCGTACACGCCGCGCCGCCGCTCCTCGCCGAACATCTCCTTCAGCCGGTCCCACACCGCGAGGGTGCGCGGCGTCGGCCCGGTCAGGAACGACGCGTCCCCGGTGTACGGCTCGTGGTTGTGGCGGACGAAGTCGGCCACGTCTACTGTCTCCTGCCACGCTCCGGCGTGGAATCCACGCCAGGGGGCCAGGGGTTCGGTGGCGGTCATGTCGGTCCTTCCCGGGGCGTCGACTGTGGGCCCGGTCCCCGCCGGCGCGGGGACCGGGGCGGGGTTCAGGGCTGGAGCACGAGCCGGGCGGCGACCCGGCCGGCGAGGACGTCGTCCACCGCGTCGTTGATCTCGTCCAGCTTGCGGATCTCGTAGACGACCCGGGTGCGGCCGGCGGCGTGCAGCGCGAAGACCTCGGCCAGGTCGGCGCGGGTGCCGACGATCGAGCCGAGCACCGTGATGCCCTTGAGCACCGTCTCGAAGACGGGCAGGGTGATCGCGTTGTCGGCGGGCAGCGACACCAGCACCAGCCGGCCGCCGCGACGCAGCGAGCGGTGCGCCTGCTCGATCACCCGGGGGCTCGCGGCGAGCACGATCGCCACGTCCACGCCGCCCAGGGCGGTGATCCGCTCGACCGGGTCGGTGGTGGCGGCGTCGACAGTGTGGGCCGCGCCGAGCGAGGTGGCCAGTGCCAGCTTCTCGGCGGTCACGTCGACCGCCACCGTCTCGGCGCCGAAGATCTGCGCGTACTGCTGGGCGAGGTGACCCAGGCCGCCGATGCCGAAGATCGCGACCCGTTCGCCCGGCCGTACCCCGGCGACTTTGACGGCCTTGTACGTGGTGACGCCCGCGCAGGTCAGCGGCGCGGCCTCGAACGGGTCCACGCCGTCGGGCACGCGCACCGCGTACCGGGCCGAGGCGACCGCGTACTCGGCGTGCGCGCCGTCGATGCTGTAACCGGTGTTGCGCTGCGACTCGCACAGCGTCTCCCAGCCGGTCACGCAGTACGCGCAGGTCCCGCAGGCCCAGCCGAGCCAGGGCAGCGCGACCCGGTCGCCGACGGCGTGCTCGGTGACGCCGGGGCCGACCTTCTCGACCAGGCCGACGCCCTCGTGCCCGGGCACGAACGGCGGGGTGGGCTTCACCGGCCATTCGCCGCGGGCGGCGTGGATGTCGGTGTGGCAGAGTCCGCTGGCTTCGATGCGGACCAGGATCTCGCCAGGGCCGACCTCCGGCACGGGACGCTCGGTGATCTCCATCGGACGGTCGAACGCGGTGACGACACTGGCGCGCATCGGGGGCCTCCCTCTGTCTCGTTCTCCCCTCAAGCGTCGTCCGGCCGGGCGCGGCCGGGCAGGGGCGCAGGACCACGGAGACCCGGGACCAACGGCCCCTCCGGGGCCGCAACGGCGGTACGGCCGCCGGTGACGTACCGGCGGCCGTACCCCTGGGGTGCTCAGCGGTCGACGACCAGGCGGCGGGCCCGCAGCAGGCGCGCCCACCGGGGCCGGTGGTCCGGGCGCAGCCGCGGCGCCGGCACGCCGCGCAGGCTGACCCATCCGCCCGGTCCCATGGTGACGGTGCCGACCGACGGCGGGCGGCGCCGCGACCACAGCGCCACGGCGGCGGTGAGCGCGGCCACCGCGAACGCGCCGGTGGCGGCGGCGACGAGCCGGTCGGGTTCGACCACGCGCCGGTAGCGGACCCGGCCGCCGGCCGCGACGAACACGCCCACCGGGTGGCCGTCGCGGTTCACCGGCACCAGCGCGGCGTCGCCGGGCAGTTCCAGCACCGGGCCCACCGGCCCGGCCGGGGCGGGGGCGGGCGCCGCGGCCGGCGGTGGCGCGGGCCGGGGGACCGGCGTCACAGCCGGGCCGGTCGGGTTGAAGATGGCGGTCATGGCACTGCCCTCCTAGCGGGAGTCGGACTTCTCGGTACGGGCCTCGACAGCGGCCCGCCCGGCGGCCAGCCGCGCCACCGGCACCCGGTACGGCGAGCAGGACACGTAGTCGAGCCCGGCCTCGGCGAAGAACCCGATCGAGTCCGGGTCGCCGCCGTGCTCACCGCAGACGCCGACGGTCAGCTCCGGCCGGGCCGCCCGCCCCTCGGCGACGGCGAGGCGGACCAGCCGGCCGACCCCGGCGGCGTCGATGCTCTCGAACGGCGACACCGGGAAGATCCCCCGGGCCAGGTACGCGGGGAAGAACGCGCCCTCCACGTCGTCCCGGGAGAACGCCCAGGTCATCTGCGTCAGGTCGTTGGTGCCGAAGGAGAAGAAGTGCGCCTCGGCGGCGATCTCCCCGGCGGTCAGCGCCGCCCGGGGCGTCTCGACCATGGTGCCGATCGGGATCTCCGGCGCGCCCGGCACCTCGGCCAGCACCCGCCGCGCCTCGTCCGCCACCGCGGCGAGCTCCCGCACGTCACCGACCAGCGGCACCATGATCTCCGGGCGCGGGTCACCGCCGGCCCGGACCCGCTGCGCGGCCGCCTCGGCCAGCGCCCGCACCTGCATCGCGAACAGCCCCGGCACCACCAGTCCGAGCCGCACGCCGCGCAGCCCCAGCATCGGGTTCGTCTCGTGCATCCGCCGCACCGCCGCCAGCAGCACGCCGTCGTGGCCCGGCTCCTCGCCGCGCGCCTGCGCGCCCGCCACCCGGGCGGTCAGCTCGGCCAACGGAGGCAGGAACTCGTGCAGCGGCGGGTCGAGCAGCCGGACCGTGACCGGCAGCCCGTCCATCGCGGTGAGCAGCCCGAGAAAGTCGGCGCGCTGCAACGGCAGCAGTTCGTCCAGCGCCGCGCCGACCTCGGCCGGGCCCTCGGCCAGGATGAGCCGCTCGACCAGTTCCCGGCGCTCGCCGAGGAACATGTGCTCGGTGCGGCACAGCCCGATCCCGGCGGCGCCCAGCTCGCGGGCGCGGCGGGCGTCGTCCGGGGTGTCCGCGTTGGCGCGGACGCCGAGCGTGCGCACCGCGTCGGCGTGCCCGAGCAGCCGGTGCACGGCGGCGACCAGCGGGTCGGCCTCCTGCCGCAGCTCACCGGTCAGGTAGCGGGCCACCGGGGACGGCTGCACCGGCACCTCGCCGAGCCAGATCCGCCCGCTGGTGCCGTCGATCGAGATCACGTCGCCGGCCCGCACCACCCGCTCGCCGACAGTGAACTCGCCGCGCTCGACGTCGATGCCCAGGGCCTCGGCCCCGCAGACGCAGGTGCGGCCCATGCCCCGCGCCACCACGGCGGCGTGCGAGGTCTTGCCGCCGCGCGAGGTGAGCACCCCGGTCGCGGCGATCATGCCGGGCAGGTCGTCCGGGTTCGTCTCCGGCCGGACGAGGATCACCGGTCCGTCGGCCGCAGCCGCGGCGGCGGAGTCGAACACCACCCGCCCGACGGCCGCGCCGGGCGAGGCGCCGACGCCGACCGCGATCGGCTCGGGCGCGCCGGCCGTGTCGAAGGCCGGGAACATCAGCTGGGCGAGCTGCGCCCCGGTGACCCGGGTCAGCGCCTCGTCGGCGGTGATCAGCCCCTCCTCGGCCAGTTGCGCGGCGATCACGAACGCGGCCGCCGCGGTGCGCTTGCCGACCCGGGTCTGCAGCATCCACAGCCGGCCGCGCTCGATGGTGAACTCGACGTCGCACAGGTCGCGGTAGTGCCGCTCCAGAGTCGTCATGATCTCCCGCAGCCGGTGGAAGCTCGCCGGGTCCAGCCGCTCCAGCTCGGTCAGCGGCACCGTGTTGCGGATGCCCGCCACCACGTCCTCGCCCTGCGCGTCGGTCAGGTAGTCGCCGTACACGCCGGGGGCGCCGGTGGCCGGGTCACGGGTGAACGCGACACCGGTGCCGGAGTCGGAGCCGAGGTTGCCGAACACCATCGCCATCACGTTGACGGCGGTGCCCAGGTCGTCCGGGATGCGCTCCTGCCGCCGGTAGATCCGGGCCCGCTCCGAGTGCCAGGACTCGAACACCGCGCGCACGGCCAGGAACAGCTGCTCGTGCGGGGCCTGCGGGAAGTCGTGCCCGACGTGCCGGAGGAAGATCTTCTTGTACGTCTCGACCAGGTCGTGCAACTGCCCCGCGCTCGGCCCGTCCGGCCCGGCGGTGGCCCGCAGCGCGGCCAGCTCGTGCTCGAACTCCTCGACCGGGATGCCGTGCACGGTGCGGCCGAACATCTGGATCAGCCGCCGGTACGAGTCCCAGGCGAACCGCTCGTCGCCGGTGCGCTCGGCCAGCCCGACGACTGTGGTGTCGTTGAGCCCGATGTCGAGGATCGTCTCCATCATCCCCGGCATCGAGTACCGGCCGCCGGAGCGCACCGCCAGCAGCAGCGGGTCACGCGGGTCGCCCAGCCACCGGTCCAGCCGCGCCTCCACCTCCCGCAGATGCGCGTTCATCTCCTCGTACAGGCCCGCCGGCGGCGCCCCGGTGGCCAGGTACGCCCGGCAGGCGTCGGTGGTGACGGTGAACCCGGGCGGCACCGGCAACCCGAGCCGGGTCATCTCGGCGAGGTTGGCGCCCTTGCCGCCGAGCAGGTCGGCCCGGCTGCGGTCACCTTCGATGAAGTCGTAGACGTACTTCGACATGATCCGGCCTCCTCGACTGCGTCGTTACACCTCCTTGGTAACCGGGCCGCCCGGCCGGACGTCAGGGCCGGACGGGACACACACCGGGCCGGAGGTCCCGACCGTGTCGGTGGGTCCACGTATCGTTCCGGCCGTGACCGACCACCTGCTGCTCCGCCCGGTGCGCGACGACGACCTGCCCGCCTTCTTCGCCCACGAGCAGGACCCGCAGGCGAACTGGATGGCCGCGTTCGGCCCGCAGGACCCGTCCGACCGGGCCGCGTTCGAGGCGCACTGGGCGCGCATCCGCGCCGACGAGCGCATCGTGAACCGGGCCGTCACCGTCGACGGAGAGCTGGTCGGGCGGGTGGCGGCGTTCCCAGTCGGCGAGCAGACCGAGGTCAGCTACTGGATCGACGCGGCGTACTGGGGGCGCGGCCACGCCACCGCCGCGCTGCGCGCGCTGCTGACCGAGGTGCCGCACCGGCCGCTGCGGGCCCGCGCCGCGAAGGACAACGCCGCCTCGCTGGCGGTGCTGCGCAAGTGCGGCTTCGTCGTGGTCGGCGAGGACTCGGGGTACGCCCCGGCGCGCGGCGCCGAGGTCGAGGAGTACGTGCTGGAACTGCCCGCCGAGGGGTCTGACCAGGCAGGCGGCTAGTCTCCCCGGGTGAACTGGCTGGAACTCGTCGGCTGGGCCGGCTCCGCGCTGCTGGTCTGGTCCCTGCTGCAGACCCGGATCCTGCGGCTGCGCGCGCTCAACCTGGTCGGCTGCCTCATCCTGATCGGCTACAACGCCGCCGTGCAGGTCTGGCCGATGGTGGGGCTGAACGTCGTGCTCACCGTGATCAACGTCTGGTACCTGCGCAAGCTGCTGGCCACCCGGCACGACGAGCAGACCTACCAGGTGGTCGAGGTGGGCACCGCTGACGCGTTCCTGGCGCACACGCTGCGGGTGCACGCCGCCGACATCGCGCGGTTCAACCCGGGCTTCCGCTGGGACCCGGCGGCCGACGACCGCTCGGCGTTCCTGGTGGTACGCGCCGACGAGGTGGTCGGCGTGATGCTCTCGCACGCCGAACCGGGCGGGGTGGCCCAGATCGACCTGGACTACGTGACCCCGCCGTTCCGGGACTTCACCCCGGGGGAGTTCGTCTACCGGCGCAGCCGGCTGTTCACCGACCGGGGCTTCCGCCGGGTGGTCAGCCCGCCCGGCATGATCGCCCCGTACTACCACCGGCTCGGGTTCCGCCCGGAGGGCGGCGCGTACGTGCTCGACCTGCCGGTCCCCACTACGCGGGGGTGAATCGCGGCGCTCCCGCCCGGCGCTCAGTGATCGCACAGGATTCAGGCGCGGGCCCGCGGGGCAACAGAGGGCCACGCCGACCGGATCTGCCGGCCGGCGGGTCGGCCGTCGGCCGACCCGGATCGGGCCGAGGGAGATAACCGGTCGTGCAGAGCTACTGGAGCCAGCTTGCCCTGGTCGGTGTGCTGGTGATCCTCAACGCGGTGTTCGCCGGCAGCGAGATGGCGCTGGTGTCCCTGCGCGACAGCCAGGTGCAGCGGCTGGAGCGCAGCAGCCGCGGCGGACGGACCCTCGCCCGTCTCGCGAAGGACCCGAACCGGTTCCTGGCCACCATCCAGATCGGCATCACACTCGCCGGGTTCCTGGCCTCCGCCGCCGCCGCGGTGTCGCTGGCCCGGCCGCTCGTCCCGCTGCTGGGCGTCTTCGGCAACGCCGCCGAGACCGTCGCCATCGTCGCTGTCACGCTGGTGCTCACGTTCGTCACGCTCGTCTTCGGCGAGCTGGCCCCGAAGCGGATCGCCATGCAGTCGGCCGAGCGGTGGGCGCTGCTGGTGGCCCGCCCGCTGGACGTGCTCTCCAGCGTCACCCGGCCCGCCGTCTGGCTGCTGGGCGCGACCACCGACCTGGTGGTACGCCTGTTCGGCCTGGACCCGAAGGCCGAGCCGGACGAGATCGGCCCGGACGAGCTGCGCGACATCGTGGCCGGCAACCACGGCTTCACCAAGGAACAACGCATGATCATCGCCGGTGCGGTGGAGATCGCCGACCGGCAGCTGCGGGCGGTGCTCGTACCCCGGTTGCAGGTCTTCACGCTCGACAGCGGCACCACCGCGGAGGCCGCCCGGCTCGTCCTGGCGGCGACCGGCCACTCCCGGGCGCCGGTGGTCCGCCACGGCGGCCTGGACGAGGCGGTGGGCGTCATCCACCTGCGGGACCTGGTCGGCGTCTCCGACGACCGGCCGGTCGACGAGATCGCCCGCCCGCCGATGCTGCTGCCCGACTCGCTGCCGGTGGTCGACGCGCTGCGCCAGTTCAAGGCCGAGCGGCAGCACATCGCGCTGGTGGTCGACGAGCGCGGCGCGGTCGACGGGATCGTGACGCTGGAGGACATCCTGGAGGAGATCGTCGGCGAGATCTACGACGAGACCGACCGGGACCTGCGCGCCGTGCGCACCGAGGCCGACGGCACGCTCGTGCTGCCCGGCACGTTCCCGGTGCACGACCTGACCGACCTCGGGGTGGAGCTGCCGAACCGGCCCGCGGGCGACTACACCACTGTCGCCGGGCTGGTGCTGATCTGCCTCGGGCACATCCCGACGGTGGCGGGGGAGCAGGTCACCGTGGACGGCTGGGAGTTGTCGGTGGCCGGCGTCGACCAGCGGGCGATCACCGAGGTGCACGTCCGCCGCCGCAGCCGCGGCGAGGACTCGGCGGACGACGACACCACGGGCGACGCGGCCGACCCGGCCGACGCCCCCGAACTCGACGACGCCCGTCGCTGACCGGCGCCGGGCGCGGGCTGCCCGGCGCACCGCCGCCCGGGGCCTCAGCGGCCTCCGGCGGGCGGGCCGAACGGGAAACCGGGCACCGGCGGCAGCAGTTGCACCGCGTCGGCGGGCAGTTGACGGGTGCTCCGCCCGACCAGCCGGGCCGTCACCCGCAGCAGCCACGGCCCGGACGGATGCAGCTCGGGGCCGATCAGCCGGCTGATCACCCGGGTCCACCAGTGCCCGGCGACTATCACGTCGGTGATCCGCAGCCGGTCCGGCGGCCACCCGCCGCGCACCACCACGTCCACCACCCGGCCCAGCCGCCGCCCGTGCAGGTCGTACGCGGTGCGGCCGAGCAGCTCACCCGCTCGCACGGCCGGACCCCGGGATCCGCTCGATCAGGTGCCGGCGCAGCCACGCCTCCACCGGCGACGGCGGCAGGTCCGCCGCCGGGCAGCGCAGCCGCACCGCGCTGTCCACGCGGGCGACCTGCGACAGCGGTACGCGCAACGGCGGTACCGGCGGGTCGTCGGTGAACCGGTCCGCCACCGCCACCAGCAGCCGCCCGATCCGGCCGCCGATCCGCTCCCCGAGCGCGCCCTGTCCGGTGAGCAGGCAGTCCACGTACGGGACGCCGTCGTCGTCGATCGCGAACGCGATGTCGTCGACCCGTCCGACCAGCAGCCCGTCCACGTCGACGATCTGCCGGTCGAGCAGCCGCTTGGCGAGCTGAACCCTCATGGCCCCATCCCCGTCATGATCGCCAGTGGGATCGCGGCCACCGAGGCCGCGACGATGAGCAGCAGGAACACCGCGCCGAGCAGGTTCGTCCACCGCCCGTTGACCCGGTCGCCGAGATACCCGCGGTCGTTGGCGACCACGAGGATCGGCAGGTACGTCAGCGGCAGCACCACCGCGCTGAGCACCAGCATGTACTCGGTCAGCCGCACCGGGTCCACCGTCGTCATCAGCATCACCACGCCGAGCAGCAGCCCGACCAGCAGCACGCTGTGGAACCGGGCCGCCTCCCGGGGTCGGACCCGCTTGCCCCACTGCCACCCGAAGTACTGCGCCGCCGCGTACGCCGCCGACAGCCCGGTCTCCAGCGCCGCGCCGAACGTCACCGCGAAGAACGCCAGCACCGCGGCGGCCAGGCCGGCCCCACCGAGCGCCGTCGCCACCGGCCGCGCCACCTCGTCGAGCGTGCTCAGCGACGCCCCGGACGGGTGATAGGCCACCGTCGCCACGGCGACCAGCGACAACGCCAGGAACCCGCCCACCGGGAAGCCGATCAGCACGTTCGAACGGGCCCGCGCCAGGTCCGCCGCGCCCCACCGCTCCTCGACGCCGCCGGAGGAGAAGAAGAACACCTCGTACGGGCTGACCGTGGAGGCGAACAGCGCCACCGCCACGAACCAGTACAGCGGCCAGCCGTGCCCGGACGCGCTGACCTGCCACGCGCCCCGGCCGAGTTCCGGCCAGTCGGTCGGCAGCGCCACCAGCGCGACAGCGAACACCAGCAGCGCCAGCCCGGCCAGGCCGAAGATCCGTTCCATCAGCTCGAACCGCAGCCGCCACAGCACCAGCCAGACCGCCAGCGCGGCGAGCGGCACCCAGAACAGGTGGCTGAGCCGGGTCGCCAGTTGCAGCGCCAGCGCCACACCGCCCAGCTCCGCGGCGAGCGTGACCACGGTGACCAGCCACGACGCGACCAGGTTGAGCAGCGCCACGCGCGGACCGAGCCGCTCCCGGACCAGATCGAACACCGCCCGCCCGCTCACCGCCGCGATGCGTCCGGCCATCTCCGCGTACGCGCAGATGCCGACCACCCCGGCCAGCAGCACCCAGGTGTGGGCCATGCCGAACAGCGCGCCGGCCTGACTGGCCGCCACCAGGTCGCCGATGTCGACGAAGCCGCCGACGGCGGACAGGACGCCGAGCGTGGCGGCGAACAGCTTCCTCACGTCGGGCCGGGAGCGGACGTCCTCACCGAGGCGACGATATCGGCGTTACTGCGCCTTTTGGGCCGAAACGGCCAGCCGGGTCAGGCGGCGGTGAGGTTCTGCAGCCGTACCTGGCCGCGCGCCACCAGCCGCCCGTCGGCGTCGGTGATCTCCACCAGCCAGAGTTGCTGGCTGCGGCCCCGGTGCACGGGCGTGCCGACAGCCGTCAGTTCGCCGTCGCGCACCGCGCGCAGGAAGTCCGTCTGGTTCGACACCCCGACCACGTTGCCCTTGTCGCCCAGCCAGAGCGCGCCGCCGATGCTGGCCGCCGTCTCCACCACCGAGCAGTAGACGCCGCCGTGCTGGATCCCGTACGGCTGGTGCAGCTCCGGGCGCACCTTCCAGCGGATCACCACCCGGTCCCCGCTGACCTCGTCGAACGTCAGGCCCAGCAGGGCCACGAAGCCACCGGTCAGGTTCGGCATGTCCACCGCTGTTCCTCCTCGCGTTCGACGGCGCCGCCAGCCTAGTCGGCCGCACCTCGGCAAACCCGGTACGGGCCGGGCCCGGTGATGGGGGAGAATCGGTGACCGTGACCGACAGCAACCTCCCGCCGGGGCGGGACTCCCTGACCGACGACCTGCTGTGGCGGGGCCTGATCCAGGACTCGACCGGCCTCGACGAACTGCGCGAGCTGCTCGACGGCGGGAGCACCACCTTCTACGTGGGCTTCGACCCCACCGCGCCGAGCCTGCACATCGGCAACCTGATGCAGGTCGTGATGGCCCGCCGGCTCCAGCAGGCCGGGCACCGTCCGCTGCTGCTCGTCGGTGGCGCCACCGGGCAGATCGGCGACCCGAAGGAGAGCGCCGAGCGGACGCTGAACCCGCCCGAGGTGATCGCCGGCTGGGTGGAGCGCATCCGCGAGCAGCTCTCGCCGTTCGTCACGTACACCGGGGAGAACGCGGCGCAACTCGTCAACAACCTGGACTGGACCGGCGAGATGTCGGTGGTGGAGTTCCTCCGGGACGTCGGCAAGCACTTCCCGGTCAACAAGATGCTCGCCCGCGAGGTGGTGAAGGCGCGGCTGGAGACCGGCATCAGCTACACCGAGTTCAGCTACCAGCTCCTGCAGGCCAACGACTACTTCGAGCTGCACCGCCGGCACGGCTGCCGGCTGCAGTACGGCGGCTCCGACCAGTGGGGCAACATCACCGCCGGGGTGGACTACGTCCGGCGGCGCGGCGCCGGTCCGGTGGAGGCGTTCACCACGCCGCTGGTGACGAAGGCCGACGGCACCAAGTTCGGCAAGAGCGAGACCGGCACGGTCTGGCTCGACCCGCAGATGACCAGCCCGTACGCGTTCTACCAGTTCTGGGTCAACGCCGACGACCGGGACGTCAGCCGCTACCTGCGGTACTTCAGCTTCCGCTCCCGCGAGGAGCTGGAGGAGCTGGAGAAGGCCACTGCGGAACGGCCGCAGGCGCGCCTGGCCCAGCGGGCGCTCGCCGAGGAACTGACCACGCTCGTGCACGGCGAGCGGGAGATGGCCCAGGCGGTGGCCGCGAGCCAGGCGCTGTTCGGGCGCGGCTCGCTCGACGAACTGGCGCCGGAGACGCTGCGCGCCGCGCTGACCGAGGCCGGCCTGGTGCACCTCGACGAGCTGCCGGACGTGGCCGGCCTGCTCAAGGAGTCGGGCCTGGTGCCGAGCATGAAGGAGGCACGGCGGGTGATCGCCGAGGGCGGCGCGTACGTCAACAACACCCGGATCGCCGAGGTGGACGCCACCGTCTCCGCGGACGACCTGCTGCACGGCCGGTACCTCGTGCTGCGCCGGGGCAAGCGCTCCTTCGCGGGTGTTGAGCTGCGCAAATAGTCGCCCCTCCATGGTGTGACGCGGGACGCGCCCAGCGGATTTGACGATCACTCCGCTGGGCGCGTAACTTTCTCTCTGCCAGCGCGGAACGGACGAAACAGGGCGAAAGACCTGATAGGCCGGAGCGCAGGACCTGAGAACCGGGTGGTGCCCCGGATTCGCCGGGAGGCGGATTTGGCGAGGCGGAACCGACCGGGTAAGGTTGTCGGCCGGTAGGGAAACGGACGAGCCAGCGGGAAACCGCGGGCGGCCGGCCTACCGAATTCCTCGGAACGACCGGCGGAAGCCGGTTGATCGGGGTGCCCGGTAAAAGGGTGTGACGCACGACAAACCGGTTGACACCGGTTTGACACGGCAGAAACCACCGGGTAACGTAGTAAAAGTGCCCGGCGCGAGAGCGGCGGGTGTTTGAACGAGATGCCCCGGCTGGGGGCCCTGCTGATGTGGGGCCTGGTGGTTGGTGTGTGGTTGTTCTTTGAGAACTCAACAGGGTGCTTGTAAAGCCAGTGCCAATTGTTTTATACCCCGGACTGGTCAGGCTGTTGTCTGGCTGGTTGGGATTCCTTTGGCAACACTTTTGTTGTCAGGATGCTGTTCGACAAGTTTTTGTTGGAGAGTTTGATCCTGGCTCAGGA